>JBAZMG010000036.1:0-10775 GCA_041649895.1 Minisyncoccota bacterium
GGGGATTCCCACTTTGTGACAGGCTTCAATGTCCCTTGTTTCATCGCCAACATAGATAACATTGTCCCGGGCTATGTTCTCGTGGCGGAATAAACGCAGAAACACTTTGTCTTTGCCAAACAGGCTTTTTCCGCTATATACGAAATCAAACAGACGGAGTATCCCGTTATTTTTTAAAAATAAATTGACATTCGATCTGGAATTGGATGTTAGTATACCGAGCCTGAAACCCGAGGCTTTGATTTCCTCTAAGGCATTTACTATGCCGGGTGCCGGGGACAGGTCCGGGATGAGGGAACGGATCTCTTTCCGTATGCGTAGCATGATAAGTCCCAGCTTTTGGGGCGACATATTATAAATTTTGAGCAGATCCTGCGGCCTTCCGGCAGCCATTACTTTTCTCCCTTCTTCGTCAATTTGAACACTGTCGTATTCCTTTGCCACACGATTATAGATTGTTAACGCCGGCCCGATGGTATCGGCCATGGTTCCGTCAAAGTCAAAAAGAATATATTTTATAGGTTGCACAGTATATTATTTTGGCAATAAAATTACAACATTACCTTGGATATAGGGACAAACTTTTGTGGCATTTCCGGGTTGCCGTGCAAAAGAGATTTGGGTGCTTTTGAAGCCAGGCCTATGAAGACAATTTCGTATTCTCTGCGGGGTTCCAGATGAATTTTAATGATCACGGCTGTATTGCCGGGCGAGTAGCGAATGCTGCCTATTTTGGGAAACGCAGCAGGTCCTTTGGGGTCGAACCCGATGGAATAGCCTTTGACCGAGAGCGGTCTGTCAAAATGAACCGTTACATTCATGAACCTGGCGGGCAAATTCAATGACCGGATGGTCGTTGAAAGGCTCGTAGTGGGTTTTGATTTGGTCTGTGTAGGCATTATATATGGTGTCGTTATATTCGTATGCACCGGCCAGCCGGAACACAATGCTGAGCAATTCTACCCGTTCATCCACTCTGGGTGGTTTTACCATACCCTCCTGGGCAAAAAGCTGCATACCCGCAGCCATAATCATGAATAAAAGAAAATAATGTTTCATGAGTTTAACCATTTTTTAAATGCAGGCGCGTTGTATATACTGACAATTGTATCATCGTTTTCGGGATCCTGACCGGTCAACCGGATTTTGATTCTGTTCCTTGACCAGCTTGTCATGCTTTCAATTGCATGACAATTTATAATGTATTTTCTGTTTATTCTGAAGAATGTATTGTGATCCAGTATGTTTTCTAAATTGTTAAGGGACATTTCCAAGGGATAACATGCACCTTTGAATGTTTTTAAAAACACACTGTTATCGGAAATAAAAAAATATGCAATATATTCTGTTTCAACAGAAACCAGTTTATTTACATATTGAATAAGGAATCTTTTCCGAGACTTCATATCCTCTTGTTTCAGTTTGGAAAGGAAATCAACTATGTCAACATTATAAAAGGATTTAAGTGAATCAAGCTTTGCCAGATAAAACTCAATATCTTCCTTACTGACAGGTTTTAAAAGATAAGCAATGCTATTATACTCAAATGCTTTTATCGCAAATTTGTTGTACGCAGTCGTGAAGATGATAGGTGTATTGATCCTGATCTGTTCAAAGATACTGAAACACAGGCCGTCAGACAGTTCAATATCAAGAAAGATCAGATCTGCAGTATTATTTTCAAGCCATTTTACTGTCTCTTTTATTGAGGACAAAATTCCCATAATAATATTATCGGGATCTATGCTTATCAGAATATCGCTCAGATATTTTGCCGATGATTCCTCATCTTCAACAATAAGTATCTTTTTCATATCTATTGTCTATTGATTTGGCGAAAGAAGATAATTCAAAATCGGGATTAAGAACCGGCAGTATGCCAATATAGTAGTTATCATACTCCATAAAAATAGGGATTCGTTTACTGATTAATTCATATCTGCTGATCAAATTTTTTTGACCGGTACCTGTAGAAGGTATGGAAGAAATTTTTGGCCGGGTTTTGTTTCTGACATAAATATCTGTCTGAATATTATATACATCAATGGCCAACGGGTTTTCGTCGTTAATAATATTATGTTTTATGGCATTTTCAATAAGTACCTGAAGGGACATGGGAGGTAAAACATATTGCGTCAGGTCCGGATTGATATTAATAGATACTGTTAATGAAGGCCCAAATCGTAACTGTTGGAGGTAAATGTAAGATTCTACAAACTTAACCTCATCTGATAACTTTGATACAGGGTGCTCTATGGTTTCAATGATGTATCTGTTCAATGAGGTATACTCTTTTACAAACTTTTGTGCCATATCCGGATTATTATGTATCAATCCGGAAAGGACACTCATACTGTTAAACAAAAAATGAGGCTCAATCTGATTTTTAAGTGTGAGGTAGTTCACTTTAATTAACTTATCTCTCAGAACCTTTGTCTCGAGAAGAGCCAATCTGCCCGTTTCATAAGACATCCATGCCTCAAGAATAGTTACAAGAATGATGTTTGATACCGAGTAAATCATTATGTCATTTGCAATATTTGTTGTTTCTGGCTTATATAACGGATAAAATTTTCCCGCAATAAAATTCGACCCTAATGATACAATACAGGAGATCAGAATGGTAGATGTTAATTGAATGGAGATTCTTTTAAAAACGGAGGTGTTCCAGGGAGAAATTTTATTTAAATAATTAATAATGAACACGAAAGGATAAGCAACTATCAGGCTAGAAATAAAACCTATAATAATTCTTGTTGAGAAAATGACAACAAATTGCCCGGAGCTTTCAAAAGATATGAGTTGTCGGAAATAATTGAACGCGATAATTATACCCTGTAAAAGAATTGTCAGAATAATCAGGAGAATAATTAATCTTCTGTGAAAGGAAATTCGGTTTAAATTATCCATCAAATTACATTGATATAAGCAAAGTAAATGTTTTTTATTTCCAAATAAAAAACGTTTTATATAAATTCGAACAAAACATTCCAACCGTTTTTTATTTCATTCACGGTCTTTGTTCCCTCGTTCCCCCAAAAAATGTTTTTTATAAGATGGAAGATCAATAAAATTGGCAAATTTTTTAAAGGATCAGTGAAAAAAATATTCTTCACAATATTATTATCAATCTCCTGTATTGCCTATGGACAAACAAAGCCGGAGGTTTATATAATTGGTAGTGTACACGCTATGCACCTTAATGATGATTATCATTACTCGCTGAACGATCTGCTTACTCAGATTCAGATGCTAAATCCCGATATAGTTTGTGGAGAAATTACACCGGAAGCATACAATACGGTTTTGGAAGGATATTTCCCTCCCGAAGCGGCAATGCTTGCCCAGATGTCAACGGTATTGGGTTACAGATTCATCCCGGTTGATTGGCGGGCCGATTTTTTTTTACAGCAAGAAGCCGAACAATGCTATCCCAAGAAGATAAGAGATGAAATTAGCAAAATAGCCAGTTGGACAAATACTTTTGAAGATTCCGGATTATCATCTCTGTATGATCATATTCACAATAAAAATACCCTGCAGACGATTGATCATGTTTATGAAATGATTGTTGGCGATTCCATTGCAAACAGGGCACATGGTTTCTGGCGTGAAAGAAACAGGGCTATTGTAAAGAACGGTATGGATTCATTGAATAATGCCGGAAGGGTAGTTTTTGTTTTTGGAGTAGATCATATATCAAGGCTTATAAGAGAATTGGAAAATTACGACGTTAAAATACTGATCCCTGAAAGGATGTTTGATTCTGATAATTCTGCTTCTGCGCAGATTACAGAGGAGGTTTTTAAAAGATGGGAACGCAATCTGAGGAATTTACTATTGATAAAAAACAAACAGATTGGTGTTGACGCAAGTTATTATCAAAAAATTATGAATAGTAACAGATTGGCTGAACTGCAAAGCGTCCTTGATTATTACACAAAAAAATAACTGTGGAGCTATGGAAATAAAATCTCTTGAAGGAGTGCCTTTTAATCTCATTTACAATGCCTTCAGCAGCGCGTTCGAAGAATATGAGGTGCAATTGAATAAACAGCAATTGATTAAAATGCTTAAAAGAAGGGGTTTTGATCCAGGCCTGTCTTTTGCCTTTTTTGATAACCGCGATATGGTCGCTTTTATACTAAACGGAATTGGAAATTTTAAGGGTATCGCAACAGCCTATGATACAGGAACAGGTACGCTAAAGGAGTATCGCGGGAAAGGCCTGGCCACAGAACTTTTTAACTATTCAATTCCATTTCTGAGGCAACGGAACATTCGCCAATATCTGCTTGAAGTCATCCAGAGCAATACTCGTGCTGTATCGGTCTACACAAACCTTGGGTTTGGGATAACAAGAGAATTCAATTACTATATCCGGGATAAAAGTGAATTTATCGGGACTGAAAACGGGAACAGTAGATTTGACCTGGTCAAACTTGACGGATTGTATCAATTGGGCGAACTCTCTTCTTTTTGGGACTTTTATCCATCGTGGCAGAATGGGTTTGAAGCAATTGAAAGAGATCCGGAAAGCTTTGAAATCATTGGTGCATATGACGGGCAAGCTCTTGCAGGTTATTGTGTTCATGAGCCGGAATCGGGTGATATCACACAAATTGCAGTGAATAAGAATTACAGAAGAAAAAAAATTGCCACTCATCTTTTGAGTGCAGCCGTTTCTGACAGTTTATGTAATGTTGTAAAGATCATTAATACAGAGACTTCATGCCGTACCATAAATGATTTCTTACTCTCTGCCGGAATGGAAATAAAAGGAAAACAATTTGAAATGTTAAAAAATATTGATGTATGAAAAAACAGATCGTTGCTCCATGTGGAATTGCTTGTTTTAACTGTGAACTTTATTGTAAAAATGTTACTATTGAAGCGCAAAATGCGATTTTCCGCATTACCGGTATCCCGCCGGAGAAGGTTTCCTGCAATGGCTGCACAGACGGCGATTATTGCCTCTTCCTGAAATTGCAGGGCAAAAGATGTAAAACACTGGATTGTGTGAACGAAAGAGGCATTCAATTATGCTGTGATTGTTCGGATTTTCCCTGTGATTTACTTATGCCTCTTGCCAAGGGTGCCGATAAATATCCTCATAACACAAAACTGTTCAATCTTTGTACCATTAAAAAATTAGGTATTGAAGAGTGGAAAAAACAAGCCGCTGCAATTAAAAAAACATATTTTAATAATGACTTTGAAATTGGGAGGGGCGGCAGTGAAAACTAATAAAATCTATATGGTTTTTGCCATGATAATTATGCTGATTCCTGCTGGCAAGGCTGAGGCAAATATTCCTCTATCGGGGCGGGATCTGATTGCCAGGATGTACACTAAATACAATGAAAGCTTCTTTAGTTCCCTGAGTTTTTCTCAGCAAGTAATAAGATATGAAGACCATAAGGTCATGTCTACTGAAATTATGCACGAGGCATACCTTTCTCCCGGAAGGCTTATACTGAAGTTCAGGGATTGGGAAAGCGGAGAGGGTTTGATCTTCAGGAACGATAGTTTATATACCATAAACAAGGGTCGGGTGATCAAAGAAGAATACAGAATACATGATCTCCTGCTTCTGTGTTTTGATGTTTACAATATGTCCCCCGGAATCACAATCGGCAAATTGAAAACACAAAATTACAATCTGGATTTGATTGCCGAGGAGGATTGTATGGATGAAAATGCATGGCGGGTAGGCGACGTCAATGGCAACTGTTTCTGGATTAACAGTGAGTCATTACTGCTTATAAAGGTACAGATAAAAAATAGTGGCAGAGCAAGGACCGTACGCTTTGCCGATTATCAGATAATTAATAATGTGCCAATTGCCACACGGATAGAATTTTATGATGCCGACGGAGATCTTGAAATGGTGGAAAAATATTATGATATCAAACCGTTCAATAAATTGGAAGACGTGATTTTTGATCCCGGTAATTTTGTTTTGTCAAAATGGTAAGATACCTCATAACTGCATTATTGTGCCTTTTTTCATTGGACATCAATGAGAAGCCTTACATTCTTTTGCTTGGAGGGGATCACGGATTTATTTCAGATACTTTGCCAAGCAGGGATGTCGCCATTTCGCCGGCCGGTGATGAAATTTATTATTGTGTCTATACGCCGGATTATAGTTATTCTGCTATTCTATATACAAAATTTGAAAATGGTAAATGGGCCAAACCTGATACTGCACCTTTCTCTAAAGATTCCAGGTATAAGTTTACTGAACCTGCATTTAATAACGATGGCTCCATACTGTATTTTTCTTCAAACAAACCCTCCGGCAGAAGTGATAAAAAATTAAATAATGATATCTGGGCAGTAAAAAGAGAGGAAGATGAGTGGGGTGATCCGTATAATATAGGACCGCCGGTCAATACAGACGGAGGAGAATATTTTCCTTCCTTTACCTCCGATGGCTCCATGTATTTTACAAGAAATACCGCCAACGAGGTGACCTCTTATGTATACAAATCGGCTTATACAGAAGGAATTTTTAATGAACCCGTTCTGTTGCCCGACGAAATTAATTGTGGTACAAACAGGTATAATGCATTTGTTGCACCTGATGAAAGCTTTGTAGTAGTACCCGCAGAAGGTGTGGAAAAAAACGTTTACGGGGCTAATTACTATATTGTTTTTAGGAGAAAAGAAGGCGGTTGGACATTACCGGTTAATATGGGCCCGAAATTTAATACTTCACCCGGAAGAGGATGGTCATTTTCAATGTCTCCGGATATGAAATATGTTTTCTTCATGGCGACAAAGAAAGAGAATGGGTTCTCGCATATTTATTGGCTGGAATCAGATATTATTGATGCATTAAAGGATCAAATCACTGATTAATATTATGGTACATCAAGACATTTATACCGGGAAATCAAATGGGCAATTTATTTCTCCGTTCAGTTTCAAAGTTGACCTGATGCGGCAGTTGGTCTTAATTCCTTTTGAGAAGGATCCCGATATTTTTTACAATCAGTTTGAAGCTCAGCTCTCGGTGTTGTCTGACGGCACATTTAAGATTGCTGTGATTGCCTATAAGCTTAACGGGTCGGCCGATGTATATCATCAGCAAGGGTATCCCCTGGCCTCTCAAAGTTCAATTCTTAATGACCCCGCATTTATTGAGACGATATTTGACTCATGTTTTTTTACATTCAGTCCGGCTGATCTTGATTTATCAATTTCCTTCCGGGATGTGCATAACAGAGCTGTCATATTGAAAATAGCTGAGCGTGAAAGAAAAGATAAAGTACCCTTTACTCTTCTTGCACCTGTTGGGGTGATATCAAAAAAACCGCTTTCCCTGCCTGTATATTATATGTATTTAATGTCCTTTGCCAGAAAAAATTACTGCGATATTATAATATCTGTTGGAGGTAAATTCCACAAACCCGATGTTTTCTTCCTGCCTGTTGATAAGTCAAATAACTATTTTACAAGGTACTCTCTCGATACTTTTAATGTGGATATCAATCCTGCTTACAATAGTTTTTTGGAAATCAAAGAAATCGGGAATAAAAACAGTTTTAATATTGAGAGTGTTCATTATGAATTAAAGCGAAATAATGGTCATCCTGAAATAAAGAAAATTTCTGTCCCAGGGGATCGGCATTTATGTACCGTAGAATTCTCTCCCTCTTTTCCCGACATATCGGCTTTAAAAAACAACATCTTCCTTACAGGCGATTTCTCTATTGCCTCCGATATGGGGGCAGGTGTCATTAAAGGAACCTATCAGATAAGCAATAAACAGAATGAAATAAATATTAAACTGCACCCGGAATTGGGTTGGATACCCAGGGAGAGACGCCTGATATTGAGGCTGATGTTCAAACTGGTCAAAATTTTCAGGGACTGGCCAAAAAGCTATATATGGGATGCGCAGATTATACGTAATGAAAATGGCTGCTACTTCATGGATTCAACTTGGAAAAGAATAATATAATATTCGAGTCTTTGAGTTAATTTTGCGCGAGATATGATGAAAATTTCCCCGCCTGCGTTTGCAGATACAAATTTGAAGCATTTGCTACAAGCCATCTGGACCAGCAGATCAATCACGGATATCTGGCGGTTGATTTCTTCTTTATCCTGTCTGGTTTTGTGGGTTAATGGGTGCAGGACAGGATGGTTGTCAGCTGTTTGAAGTGGATTGTCCCGGCTGGTGCTTTTTTTTGTATTCAGAGGGTGACATGCCGAATTCATCTTTAAAGCACTGTCTGAAATAGATCATGCTGTTAATGCCAACATTCCATGTGGTCTCGGAAACATTGAAATTACCGGAAGCAAGCATCTCTGCGGCTTTTCTCATCTTGATTTTCCGGATGAACTCAATGGCGGAGATCCCGATAAGGCCTTTAAGTTTACGATAGAGAGAAGACGGGCTCATATTCATTTTTTCTGCCAAAGAGCCTATATCCAGATCGTCCGATAGAAGGTTATCTTCTATATAATTCGTTATTTTTTGAAGGAACTCATTATCGATAGATGAAAAACCACTTTGAGTCACCTTCATTGGCTGATTTTCCGGGACAGAATCGATATACTGCCTGGCAAGTTTTTTACGGGATTCTAAAAGATTCTGTATGCGCGCATTGAGCATCTCGCTGGTAAACGGTTTGGTAATGTAGGAATCTGCCCCTGATTTGTATCCTTCACTCCGGTCTTCGTTAGTATCCTTGGCTGTAAGAAGGATTACCGGTATGTGGCTCAAGCTGATGTGTTGCTTCACTTTTTCACAAAGTTTCAGGCCGTCCATAACCGGCATCATGATGTCGCTGATAATTATATCGGGCATATATCTGATGGCGAGTGAATATCCTTCCTGTCCGTCCTTTGCAGTATATACGTCATAATTATCTAACAAAGAAGCTTTTACATACTCCCTAATGTCGTTATTGTCTTCGGCAATAACGACAATGGGACGTGTACTGTTGGCCTCTGTATCATTCATGGGGTCTAATTTCGACGGCAGAAATTCCTGTATTGATTCGAGAGGGATCCGTACTGTAAATACGCTGCCTTTACCCATCACACTCTCAACATTTACGGTTCCATTATGGATCGTCACCAGGTTTTTCACGAGAGATAGCCCAATTCCATTACCTTGTGCCTGTTGTCTTCCGGGTATCTGGTAGTATCTGTCAAAAATCTTCTCATACTGGTCTTTATCAATACCAAGTCCTGTGTCGGCCACACTAATGACAGCCGAACGCTGCCCTGAAATATTCTCAGTCTTAAGTCCAAGTGTCACAGAACCGGACGGAGTGTATTTCATGGCATTGCTCAACAGATTGTTTAGAATGGTCGTCATAATTTCATGGTCAAAAGTAGCCATGACATCTTTGGTTATATCAAGCCTTATAATTGTATTTTTGTTGGGATTAGATTCCGAGAAGATTGTTCCTATATCTTCTATAAAGGAACTGAGATTACCATATGACGGTTTAAAAACCACATTGTTGGTTTCTGTTTTTCTGAAATTCAGCAGCTGATTAATCAGGTCAAGCAAACTGCTTGCATTTTTATGGGCTACTGCAATCTTTTTTCTGACGACGTCCGGCAGTGATTCATCATTCTTAAGGTCTTCTGTGGGCCCCAGTATCAGAGTCAAAGGAGTCTTAAGCTCATGGGTGATGTTGGTATAGAAACGAAGACGTTCTTCATTAACTTCTCTTATATGTGATATAGATGCCTTTTCCAACTTCAGTTCATTGTCTCTTTCAATTTTTGTCGTATACAGGAATAATAATGTGTATACGAGACCAATGAATATAAGTGTGTAGATGATATAGGCTGTGGTCGTAGCATAGAATGGCGGTCTGATTTTTATTTCCAGCGATGCGGTATGTTCAGACCAGTCGCCGTCAGTCAGTCTGGAACGTACGTAAAGTGTATATTTCCCGGGAGCCAGTTGATGGAATGAAACGAAATTTCCGTGCTTGGACAGGAACCAGTTATGGTCTTTGCCTTCTACCTTATATGAATATTCAATATTGTCGGCCAACCCAAAATTATCTACTGCAAATGAGACATTGAAACTGTTTTGGTTATGTCGCAGTACTATACTTTCTTTTCCGGAGAGGAAAATGATTGGATTTTCGCCGGTTATAGGGTCATTTGCGTCAAAGATTTGCATTTCCGAGAAATGTGTGGGAAGATCAGTGCCGGGGTTGGCAACCTTGTTTGGATAGAAGCATGTTATTCCTTCGGTCGAGCCAAAACTGATCAACCCATCATCTCTGATGGCTCCGGCCCCCGGGGCATAATTCCCATTGGCAATTCCGCTCCTGTAGCTGTACTCAGTAATTTTTCCAAGCTTAAGGTCTAAATGACATATTGAAAGATTAGTACTGAACCAAATTGTGTTGTCGTTGTCTTCGACTATGGCTCTTATATTCTCTGAGCTTAGTCCATCTCTGGCTGAATAAATCTTATCATATTTTATATCGTCGCCCGTGCTGAAACAGACCAGTCCTTCACCTGAGGCTACCCACATGTCACCTCTGCTATCGAGCAGCATATGATTAATGGAATTAGACGGGAATCCCTTGTCTGTGTTAAATGAAGCCACGGAGTTCATATTCTTATCTAAAATAAACAGACCGCTTCTGAACGTGCCAACCCAAAGCCGGCCTCTTTGGTCCATACCAATGGATTTGATATAGTTATCCGGAAAATAGGCTGAACCGTAACGGTTCAGTTTCTTATATTCTTTTCTGTCCACGGCATACAGGCCGCTCAGACCT
>JBAZMG010000037.1:0-10378 GCA_041649895.1 Minisyncoccota bacterium
CCGGCAAAGGAGGCAAGGGTCAGACCCGCCGATCCGGTTTTAGGTTAAAACCATTGGTTAGAGAATGGCTTAAAAAATATCCCAAATTAAGAGGGTACAGGTTTAGTGTGATTGAAGAAGCTCCTGACACGGTTGATATCGCGGCCTTGGAGAAAAAATTCAGCGCGCAAGAGATCGTTAACCCGAAAACATTGGCTGAAAAAAAATTGATACACTCAAAGAACGGAAAATTGCCCAAAGTGAAAATAATGGGCGATGGCGAGATAACGAAAATCTTGATAATTTCCGGATGCAGGGTTTCCGAAAAAGCCAGGCAAAAGATCGAGAAGGTCGGAGGAGAAATAAAGACCAAGCAGAAAAAAGCGAAAGCATTGACAGAAAAAGAACCAAAAGCGAAGATAAAAGAAAAAAGTAAATAAAATCTATTTATGATTTTTGATAAGCTTATCGAAATTTTCAAAGCAAAGGACTTGAGAAATAAAATCCTTTTCGTTTTGGGAATTTTTTTGGTTTTCAGGTTGATGGCGAATATTCCCGTTCCGGGAGTTGATGTTTTAAAGGTGCTGAATTTTGAGAATAATCAATATTTGGGACTCTTAAATGTGTTTACCGGAGGGGCGTTGGATAGGCTCTCAATTGTGATGCTTGGGCTTGGACCATATATTACAGCCACGATTATCTTACAACTTTTAACTTTGATCTTCCCCCAGATAGAAAAACTTTATAAAGAAGAGGGCGAGCAGGGGAGGCAAAAATTCAATCAGTACTGCCGAATAGCGGCAATCCCTCTTGCAATGCTCCAGGGCTACGCGATGCTTATGCTTTTGAAAAGCCAAGGCATAGTTGGAGATCTTTCCTTGATAACATTGGTTGTTTCAATTTTGTCCATCGCGGGCGGATCAATGGTTTTGATGTGGCTCGGCGAATTGATTTCGGAGAAGGGAATCGGCAATGGTGTTTCTTTGCTTATTTTTGCGGGTATCGTTTCCGATTTTCCGAACAATGTGTATAAAATGGCGCAATCATTTCAACAAACACAAATATTATATTACATAGCTTTTTTCGTTATCGCGCTATTGGTGATCGCGGCTGTTGTGTTTATTAACGAAGGCAGGAGAAACGTGCCCGTGTCTTACGCGAAGAGAGTACGAGGCAACAAGCTCTACGGCGGCGCGTCCACTTATTTGCCTTTAAACATCAATCCGGCTGGTGTGATTCCGATCATATTCGCCATCTCCATTTTAATGATTCCCGGGATGATCGCTTCTTTTTTCAAGATAACGGCTTTGGCCAATTTCTTCCAAAACCAGCTTGTTTACGGAATATTATATTTTCTTTTGGTTTTCATTTTTACTTTTTTCTACACCGCGGTTACGTTTGACCCGAAAAGCATTTCATCCAATTTACAGAAAACCGGAGGCTTTGTGCCCGGCATCAGACCCGGTGAAAATACCGCTGAGTTTTTAAAAAATATATTAAACAGGGTGCTTGTGATCGGAGCCACATTTTTGGGTTTGATCGCGATCTTGCCTTCCGTGATACAGGGACTTACGGGAGTTCAACAATTTACCTTTTTGATCGGAGGAACCGCGCTTTTGATTTTGGTCTCCGTGGCGCTGGAGACAATGAAACAGATCGACGCCCAGCTTGAGATGAGGCACTACGACATCTAAACTAAGATTCGGGGCCGAGCCCTGTACCGTACTTCAATCTTGTTGAAATTTCTTTACGGGGCTTCGCCCTGTACCGTGTTTCGACTTTGTCGAAACTCCGGTACGGGGTTTTGTTTTTTTATTTAAAAAGAGTTATACTTATAAGGTAATAAGTTAATTATTCCATAAATGACTAAAAAACCGTTAATCGTTACTTTTCTTGGAAAATCGGGCTCCGGCAAGGGAACCCAAGTTAAACTGCTAAGGGATAAATTTGATTTGGATTATATCGGTACCGGAGAATTATTACGAGAGAGAAAAAAAACATCTGATTTTACGGGAACAAAGATCGCGGAGGTAATAGATAGTGGTGGTATTAGCCCCACCTGCGTGGTTTTTTTTCTTTGGATGGCAAAACTGGAAGAATTCAAAAAAAAGACCGATTTCAACGGCATAGTCTTTGACGGATCGCCGAGGAGGATCAAAGAAGCGTATATGCTTGACGAGGCCCTGGAATGGTACGAGTGGAACAATTCGGTCAAGGTTATTCTTATTGACATTTCGGACGAGGAGGTTGAAAAGAGAATGCTCTTGCGCGCGAACGAAGCCGGAGCGGAAAAAAGACCGGAGGACTCTGTGGAGGGGATTAGAAAAAGGCTTGAGTGGTTCAAGGAAGAAGTTGGGCCGGTAATAAATTATTATGAAGAAAAAGGAAAATTGATAAAGATAAACGGCGAACAAACAATAGAAAAAGTTTTTGAAGATATATTAAAGGCAATTGAAAATGATAACGATTAAAACATTGGAGGAAATAAATGTGATGGAGTTGGGCGGGAAGAGGCTCGCCAAAATATTGGACACCCTGGGGGAATTGATCGTTCCCGACGCGCGAGGAGAAGATATTGAAAAAATGGCCGAAAAGCTGATCCGCGAAAGCGGAGGCAAATGCAATTTTAAAGAACAAGACGGCTTTCCGTCTTGCCTTTGTTTTTCCGTAAATAATGAGATCGTGCACGGTTTGCCCCGTGGGAAGGTTTTAAAAGAGGGGGATATAATGTCTCTGGATCTGGGGATTTTCTTTCCTTTGGAAGTTTTTCTTAAAAACAAGATCGATTATAAAAAATACCCGAACATTAGAAACGGATTTCATACGGATATGGCGAAGACCTATTTGGTCGGCGATGTTGATCCGGAGCTGCAACGCCTCGTCCGAGTGACAAAGAAAGCCCTGAAGAGGGGATTGAAGAAAGTAAAGCCCGGAGTTACCTTTGGGGACATCGGCGAGACTATTGAGCGATACGTGGACAGCCAAGGATTCGGCATTGTGAGAGATCTGTGCGGTCATGGCATTGGCAAAAATCTGCACGAAGATCCGGAAGTTTTAAATTACGGCAAAAGGCACAGCGGCGCGACACTTAAAGAGGGGATGGTGTTTTGCATTGAACCTATGCTTACTAATGGCGGTATAAAAATAAAAAAAGGGAAGGATGGTTATTCGTACGTCACGGAAGACGGTTCCGCGGCTGCCCATTTTGAGCATATGGTGGCCGTTGTCAGGGGTGGCGCGATAGTGCTTAGCGAATAAAGTTGACATTACCGTTTTCGGAAGCTAAAATATTAGAGGCACATTTACTTAGCCATTTAAAGATTCAACGGGTGATATTTTGGATTCAAGTGAAGGACAGGACGTAGCCACAGAGAAGCAAAAGTACCTTGAAGGCCTCGGATTCAAGAGAGTGAAGATTACGCATCCGCAAACAACGGCGCCGCATAAACACGGCCAATTCGAGGAGTTGGACATTGGCAGTATTGCCAGAACCGTTCGGGAAAATGAAAAAAGAGCGCAGGCATTATTGCCGCAAAGTTTTGAGAAAACTCAAAACTGACTTGTAGAAATACAAGCCTTTTTATTTTTTAGAAGAAATGTGTTATCATTTATCTAGTATGGCAAAACAACCGATGAAAAAAGAAACGGAATTGAGATACGATCTTCTAACCGATGATTGGGTGGTTGTCGCTCCCGGCCGGGCAAAAAGATTCAGGGAAAAAAATCCTCTCGGAGTTTGCCCGTTTTGCGAAATCGAAAGCCAAAGGGAGCCGGCTTTGGTGTACTCGAACGGGGTAAAAAAAGACTCGGAAGATCTGAAAAATTGGACTACGGTCGTGATACCGAACAAATATCCGGTATGCAATCCTTATCAAAATCCGAAAAAAGAAAAAGAAAATGAATTTCGGTTGAAAATAAAATCACCCGGATTTCACGAGCTTGTGATAACGCGAGACCATTCAAAGCCAATGGCCCTTTTGCCCCTGGGTAAGATAAAAGAAGTGTTTGATTGCTACAAAGACAGGCTGACCGAATATAAAAAATACGATTTTGTGAAGCAGGTGGTCGTATTTCACAATCACGGTTCTGACGCGGCCGCGAGCCAGCCCCATCCGCATTCCCAGATATTGACGATGCCCTTGATAGACAAAGAGTTTGAAATAATACTGAATAATTCGGAAAAATATTTTAAAAAAAATAAAAAATGTTTGCAGTGCGAGATCATTAATTTGGAGAAAAAAAATAAAGAAAGGATAGTTTTCGAAAACAAGGATTTTATTGCTTATTGCCCGTTCGCTCCGAAATTTCTTTTCGAGGTGATCATAACCCCGAAAAAACATAACCCCGATTTTACTGAAATAAAGGATTCGGAAAAGCAAAGTTTGGCGGAAGCATTCAAACACATTTTGTTAAAGCTATACAAAAAATTGGATAATCCGTCTTACAATTTTTACTTGCATACCGCGCCTTACGGGAAAAAATATCCTCATTTTCATTACTATTGGAAAATATTTCCACGTTTGTCGCCCTTGGCGGGTTTTGAACTTGGAGCCAATATGGAAATTTTAACAATGCTTCCTGAAGATCAAGCTAAATTTTTAAGAAAATGAAAAAATTAATTGTCGGAAATTGGAAATGTAACCCCGCGAAATTATCGGACGCAATTAAAATAATCAGAGGCATTAGAAAGGCTTCGTCAAATTCAACCAAAGCCGAAGTCGTTATCTGTCCGCCTTATGTTTTTCTGATCGATCTCATAAAACAAGCAAAAAATACGGATATAAAGATTGGGGCGCAAAATTGTTTTTGGACGGAAGGGGGAGCGTTTACGGGCCAGATATCGTGCAAGATGATCAAAAATTCGGGATGTAAATATGTTATTATTGGCCACTCGGAAGCCAGGCAATTCAACAAAGAAACCAATGAAGAAATAAACCGAAAGATCCACAGTGCTCTCGAAGAAAAATTACTTCCTATTTTGTGCGTTGGTGAGAATGGGGGAGAGCGAAAGAAAGGAAAAACATTTGAAATATTACGAACGCAAATAACCGAAGGTTTGGCAAAAATAAACAAATCCGATTTCAGTAAGATCACAATTGCTTACGAGCCGATCTGGGCGATCGGCACCGGCAACTTCGCGGAACCGATGGAAATGAAAAAAGCCAAGGATTTTATAATCGGCCTTATCACTAAATTGGCGGGGAAAGAAAATACTTCAAAAATAAGAGTGCTTTATGGCGGCAGTGTGAAATCGGAAAATGCCAGGCTTTATTTTAATGAAGCGCGAATGGATGGGTTGCTCGTGGGCGGGGCCTCGCTTGATCCTAAAGAATTTTCCAAAATTATAAGGTCGGTTGTCCCACTTCGCTCCTTTGGAGCTACGCGAGACTAGTCCCATTTTTGTGCTTCAATGGGCTTCAGTCTAAATTGGGACTAGAATTAAAAAAACCCGCGTGGCAGCGGACTTCGTTCTTTGAATTGAGAAAGAGAGTAAATCTCTTTTTTTCATGCGAATTACTTCACATACTTGCGGTACCTTGCCTGTTCTACGAGAGAACGGACCAGTTCGTAAATCGTAATAAGTGCACCTCCTTGTAAATGATCGATGTTAGGATTATAGCATATTAATTTTAAATTGCAATAGCATATAGAGCTAACGAGGTATTTGGAAAATACCCCGTTTATTCACTGTCTGTACGGCTCCCGAAGGAGCGTGAGTCTTTGCGCTTTTACGCCCGAGTGCCGAGTTAGGCTGACGCGCTGCCCACTTCACAAAGTACAATAAGGTCGCAACTCATTTTTTTTGCCTCCTGCCAATGGCAGAAAGCAACATCGGTAAGTTGTTTCGAAAGAGTCGTTTCAAAGAGAACTCTTTCGCTAAGCCATATCAAGGCTACGCCTTGACGAACACACAAGAGGCTGTGTTCAACCGGTAAATGACAGGCGCTTCATAATTGTATGATCTGCCTCCTCGGAACAATGTCCTACTTTCTTTATATAATATTTATCCTTTTAGCGCAACCTATAGGCGCAAAAGAATAAAGGCATCCCCGAAGGAATGCCTCACTAACCTGGTAATTTTGCCGGAATAAGTCCGGCCCCTCAAAAACTATCTTACCTTGGAGTCACGCGTCAAACCAGCTTCTGTGCACCTATGGACATTTTGACCTCTTTTAAGGTCCACATATTTTTTACGATCAATGCTTCGACGCATCGAAACATTGGCTTGCTCTTTCAGGGGAGAGCGTGGGCGCTTCGCTTTTTTGGCGAAACATCGGCCATACCGGGCTACAATAGCACCGAACACTTAACCCATATTGGGCTAGAAATAACTATTTTCTTTATATTATATATTTTCATTTAATACAAGTCGCGGGAATGTTTGGGGGTCGAACCCCCAAACATGAGTTATAATATTGTGCGACGTTTATTCAAGGGGATAGAGAGGAGTGGGAAGAGTAAAGAGTTTGATCTGAAAGTTAATCATTGAGGTTTTTACCGCTGTGGTATTTCCTATGAATGTCCCTTAAGTGCTTACTTGTGACATGGGTATATATTTGGGTTGTGGCGATATTTCTGTGGCCAAGAAATTCTTGAATAATCCTCAAATCCACGCCTTGATTAAGGAGGTCCGTAGCCATACTGTGCCTTAAGGTATGCGGGGTGGTAAAAAACGGTATATTTGCAAGCGTGGCGTACTTTTTGACCATTCTTTCCACGGAACGAGGGGTTAAACGGCCCTCTGAAGAGGCTTTTGCCCTATAATGGATAAAGAGGGCTTTATCGCTGTCCTCACGCGTTTTAAGGTGCTTTTTGACCCAATTTAGGGCTCTTTCCGAAAAGTAAACCGTACGGGGGTGGTTTCCTTTGCCTATAACGCCCAATTCAAGGTCTTTCTTGGTTTCCAGGTTCTTAAACTGTTCGCGGTTCAGGGCTGTTAATTCTGCTATTCTGAGGCCCGTGGAAAACAATGATTCCAATATGGCGCGATCCCGGATACCCGTGGTATTTTCCGTATTCGGCGCCAATAGGAGCTTTTCAATCTGTTCCAGGGTCAAAAACTTCACGGTATTTTCTTTGCGGGCATCCTTGGGAAGCTGTATTTTGTCAGCCGGCAAGGAGATAATATCCTTTTCCGCGAAATAGCTCAAAAGCGATCTCAGGGCTATAAGATAATAGTTCTGGGTCAACTTGGAGAGTATCTTATTGCTCACGGGATCCTTATAACGGGCCAGGAATAGCCTATAATCCCAAATATTCTCAGGTGTGAGCTCATGGGGTTTTAGGCCTTCTTTACGGACAGCCTTAAGCCAGCCCGTAAACTTGTTAAGATACCGGCTATAATTTTTTTGAGTATTATCGGATAATCCTTTTTCAATTTCACAGCAATCCAAAAAATCGGGGATATGTTTTATAATCGGCTTGTCTGATTTATTCATAATGTATTTGTGTATTATTGGTTATTGGCCCGGAATCAGCAATTTAGAGGCAAAAGCGCTAAAAGGCCTATGTGTCAAGATTCGCTATATTAAGCGTCGCTTAACCTACATTGTGCGACGTATGGTATAGACATAGATAAAGGGTTAAAGCCCTCTCCCCTCACGTTTTCTTTAATTTTTGGAACCGCTTAAATTATATATTATTTTTATTGTTTCTACAAATTATTTTTGGGGAAATTATTTTGTAAAATATTTTATTTAAAAATTCAGAAATAAAAATATTTAAAGATCGATTTTAGCGCCCTATCGGGTTTTGGCCAAATTGCCTATTAGTGCCCCCATATGCCCAATATACTCATTTTCGTCTATTTGCCCGTCGGCTAGTAATTTTGCCAACCCCGCATAGTAATCTTGTTGTATTTTGGAGGTCGGCACTACCGCATTATATATTCTAATATCGTCCAATGAGCCATTGAAACGATCAAAGCCTTGTCTCGCTTCGCCAATTCTTCTGATAGTTAGATTTCCGTTGGTCGTTGTTTGAGTATCTGTTTGTAATATTCCATTTAAGTATAATTTCCAGACGTTTGATCCGTCTTCCGTTATCGCGAAATGATACCACTGTCCAGTATTGATCAAGCTATTAAAATGCAGATCAATCTCATCGTTGTCCGTGTTGGTTTCTCCGCAGATATCGTGGTTGTATTGTCCGGCATCATAGCCAAATCTCAAATACGACCAATTGCCGAGATTGCCGCCAACTATGCCCAAATAATCTTGCGCGTTAATTTTTGCCCAAAAAGACAAGGTATTATTATTTGTAAAAATATAATTACTGGCAAGTGAAATATAATTTACGCTTCCCTCAAATTTCAGGCATGTTCCGTATACGCAATTAGAACTACTCATCCAGCCGGAAGTATTGGTATCTCCGTATCCGGCGGCTGTGCTGGTGAATCCGGTAAGCGTGCCCGTATTGTTGCCCGTCCACGAATCGGTTGCTGATGTTCCCGATCCATTATCTAATTTCCATTCGGAGATCATATTATTCAGCAACGAACTACGCAACGAATTTGCGAAGACCTGAGCTTTCGCAAAATTTGCTTTCTGTGTTGCTGAGCTCATCCCCACAATAATCAAAGCAGACAATATTCCAATTATCGCGATAACTACAAGCAGTTCTATTAATGTGAAAGCTTTATTTTTTAAATTTCTCATTCTTAATTCTTGCTTCTTAATTCCTTATTCTTCTTTAATATTATACCAAAAAATAGACAAAAGAAAAGCTAATTATGTTCGCTAACGTTGAAGTTTTGATCAAGCGAAGCAACGCGTTGTTGATACTCAGATATTTCTACTCCCTGTTTCGCAAAAAGCTTATTCAATCCAGCGAAGTAGTTTTGTTGGATCTGAGAGGTTGGAATTGCTTCGTCATATAGTCTGACATCATCAATAAGTCCCTCAAAAAAATAAATTGAAGAATAGTTTTTTCCAATAAAAAAATTGGTATTACTAGTTGTTGTTCCAGCTATTTTTGTTCTACTGTTGTCAAATGATCCATCAATATATATTTTCTGTGTGGTCCCATCAAGTATAAAAATGAGATATCGCCACTGGCTATTATTTAGGTTTGATGCATTAGAATCTAGGCCGCTTGTGTCGCTGCCGGCTCCCGAGTGGAATTTTAACTTTCCGACAGAGGGGTAATTTAAGTGTACTAATCTGTAACCGTTATTTACATCAGTAGAAGACCATATTGTTTTTATTTGAGAGGTGGAGGTTGATTTTATCCAAACGGAAAGAGTGTAGTTTGAATCAAAAATACTATCAAGAGCCGTTGCGTTTCCATAATCTATATAATCATTTCCGTCAAAACTCAAACATTTTTCCGAAACGCAATTAATATTTTCCTTTATTAATGGTCCGGAAACCGCAGAGGCATCATTTGTTCCCCAGGTATCTTTAATGTCTGTTGTGTCCGCACTTTGTCCATCCGTGTGTGTCCCACTTTCAAATTTCCATTCCGATACTTTTGATGACATCAAGGCGCTGTCCACTGAATGCGAAAAAGCCTGAGCTTTGGCGATCGTAGCCTTTTGGGTCGTCGAGCTCATTCCAATAACAATCAATGTTGAAAGAATACCGATAATAGCGATAACAACAAGCAGTTCTATTAAAGTGAAGGCGTTAATCTTGCGCATAATTTGATTTTAATTCCACAAGGCGATTTTGATATTCAGATATTTCTATTCCCCGCTTCGCAAAAAGCTTATTCAATCCCGCGTAATAGTTTTGCTGGATTTGAAATGTTGGAATGACCGCACTATATATGCGAACATCATCTATTAAACCATTGAAAAATCGATCGGATTCCACTGTATTATATCTACCCATATTATTAGTTGTAGCACCAGTAGAAAAATCATAATCAAAAGTTTCGACGTCAGAGACGCTATTTACATAGAATGTTGTATTATTGGTAGAGCTATGACTATTAAACGCTACTACTACGTGAACCCAATTACTTAAGGGAATTGTTGTTGTTCCGCTGATACCACTGACCCCGGTCTTAGATAGGTATAAAACGTGGCTACTTGTCAGAATTGAGAAAGCAGCGCCGTTCCCGCTAGATACTCCAAGTATCGCCTTACAATAACCAGAACCATAAGAATTGAGCTTGACCCAGGCAGAAATCGTAAAATCTTTATCTTCCATAGCGAGACTGGTGTTGCTTCCCAAGTCCACATAATCCGTACTTCCATTAAAGCTGAGGCATTTTCCCGTGATACAGTTAGCCCCGTCTTTAAGATCCGGTGTTCCGACTGCGGTACCATGATTACTTCCCCAGCTATCGGTTACAAAATTGGCAGCAGAAGATATATCTTGGTCTATTGTCCCTGAAAGATTATTAAAGTTCCATTCAGACACCTTCGACGACATTAAGGCATTATCCACTGAAT
>JBAZMG010000038.1:0-10100 GCA_041649895.1 Minisyncoccota bacterium
ATGAAATAGCCTGACATTTCTGGCGCATTTTATTACAATATTTAAGCCGTGGTGCACCAAAAGGAGTACCACGGCTTTATACATTAAGGGTCCAAAAAGTTTCAAAAATTCAGTCAATCCTTATGAAGCCCATAATTTTAAAGATAAAAGAAAATGACAGATAGGAAGTTCTTTTGCGGAATAATTGCGAACGTGAGATATAAATTTAAAATACATAAAGTCAGCATTTTAGATGCTTGTTTACATGATTAATTCGGGGATATTTAAAAGAAAAAACCACAAGTAGTTGATAATAAATTACTTGTGGTTTAATTACGTGCCCAGGAAAAGACTCGCCAACAGGTATTTCTGTCTCATTGCACTGCCCTGGCATATAACCGTTTAAGTGCTGTAAAAAACAGAAAAACAATGAAATACGATTTTCTTATTGATTCGGATTATTTCTTTCCATTTCTTCCTTTTTAAATTTAGCGGAACATTTGCGGAACATTTATGTCGTGAATTTACCAGATAATTGTATGAATTCCGGTCTGCATTATTTATATTTGTGATGCTTAAAAATTATCGTCATGCCAAATGTTCTAAAAATTCTATCCAAGAAGACAAACCCTCTTTTTGGAAAATCAGAAATCATATTGAGTATTCGTTACGGTCGCGATATGGTACTCCGGGCAAAGACTCATTTATTCATTCATCCCAAGTATTTTGAATTCCAAAAGGAAGGCCATGTCGTACTTGGCGAGGTGGTAGTGAAATCTAGAATTTCTTCACCTGAAGTTATCCAGGCGAAAGAGGTGAGAAATAAAATTGAAGAGATGTGTCGCTTGTTTGAAGACAGGATCTCTGAAGAAAAGCCGGAAAATATCACACCTGACTGGCTCCAGAAACAGGTGGACTTATATGTTTATGGTGACATTAGCTCAAAAGAAACTGTAGCTGTCAAGCCAAAATCTTTCTTCGATCATTTTGATGATTACCTGGCTGTTTCCCAATTCTCGGAAAGCAGAAGAAAACACTTCCTGGTTCTGTACCGTGCATTGCAGCGTTATGGGCTATACAGGAAATATGAAATATCTTTCGATACATTTGCTCCGGCCATTGTTGCCGATTTTGAACGGTTCCTTCGCAAGGAACACACATTTTTTGTTGAGGATAAAAAGGCTGCCGGAAAAGACACAAAACCGGATGTTGCCATACTGGTGCCGGTTCCAAAGTATGAAGCCATCTTCGAGAAATTTCCAGAATGCAGGGTCCCAAAACAAAGAGGGGACAACTACATAAAAGGATTGCTCATAATCCTAAGAACATTCTTCATCTGGGCAAACAAGACAGGGAAGACACAGTGCAATCCATTCAGTGAGCGACAGATTAAGGACGGTATTTACGGTACTCCGGTATTCATAACAGATGACGAGCGCCGTCAAATTTATGAAACAGATCTTTCGTATGACACACGTTTGGAACAGCAGAGGGATATCTTCATTTTTCAATGTCTCATCGGGTGCCGGATCAGTGATCTGTATTCCATGCGACGTTCCAACATCATCACAGAGAAAACATCAAAAGGTGACCGCAAGTGCATCAGTTACATTCCTCGGAAGACAAAAGACGGGAATCCCATAACAGTCCATGTCCCTCTGAATGCCACAGCGCTTGAAATACTGAAGAAGTATGACTATATGAAGAACGAAGTGCTGGTAGATAATCGCTATTCGCGAGAAAATATATCCAAGGCGATTAAGGACAAAACACAAACTTCCATTTCCGATGCGCCCCTGTTTCCGCTTATTGCCCAGCAGCGCTACAATGAATACATCAAAGAGGTTTTCAAAGCGTGTGGAATCACCAGGGTAGTATCGGTGATTAACCCCACAACCGGCGAGATTGAACAGAAAAGTATTGCAGATTTGGCCTCTTCGCATTTAGCGAGAAGGACTTTCGTCGGGAACCTTTATAATAAAGTGCAGGATCCCAACCTGGTCGGCAGCCTCAGCGGACACAAAGAGGGGAGTAGGGCATTTGCCCGGTACAGAACCATAAACATAGACATCAAAGCGGACTTGATAGATAAGTTGTAAAAAACCGCCCTCAATATGGGGGCGTTTTTGTATCCGGTGCCCTTGTTGTCCCACTCATAAGAATGGGACACATGGGACAAGTGGGACACCCCGGGACATATTATCCTTTGATAATGCCTAACTACAATATAATACTATCGTCCGGGATTAATTTCTTTCTAATTATCAGAAAAAATACAAATCAAAAGGATAAACATGTCAAAATCAAAGTCATAGTTGGAACTAATGGAAAAATTCTTTATTTTTGAATAGAGTACCAATTCATGTTTCAATAAACGTTCCATCTGACGTTCCAACTGCTCCCTTTGCTCCTATAATGATTCCGAAATAACGTACCGTTTTTAATCGCCTGATAGTGGCAGAAGGGATACAGAACTAATTATTGATGCATTTATTCACTAAACTAATGGACATGAAAAAAACGATTATTTCCCTATTTGCTTTGGTGTTCATTTATTCCTTTACATCTTCACCACAAAACGCTCCCAATACCTTTAGAGACAACCGTGATGGTAAAGTGTATAAAATGGTAACCATTGGTGAACAAGTATGGATGGCTGAAAACCTGGCGTATCTACCCAGCGTGGTTGGTCCGGCAACAGGATCTGAAACAGTACCTTATTATTACGTTTACGGTTATAACGGTACAAACGTAGCTACAGCCAAAGCCACAACCAATTACCAAACCTATGGGGTGTTGTATAACTGGCCTGCGGCACTGGAAGCCTGCCCTGACGGCTGGCATTTACCCAGTGATGCAGAATGGAAACAATTAGAAATGTACCTTGGGATGAGACAGGCACAAGCAGATGCCGAAGTGCATCGAGGTACAGACGAAGGGGGAAAACTTAAAGAAACAGGATTCTCTCATTGGGAAGACCCCAACATCGGAGCCACCAACGAAAGTGGTTTTACAGCGCTTTCGGGTGGTGACCGCGATAACGATGGGGCCTTCAGCGACATCGGTTACGATGGCTGCTGGTGGAGTTCTACGCAGGGCTATACTGATACCGCCTGGTGCCGCCTCCTGTACTTCCTTAACAGCCACGTCAACAGGTACAACTTCTACAAGGAGTACGGGTTTTCTGTCCGTTGCTTACGGGATAATAATCTACTCTCTGTTACCACAGGTCAGGTAACCAACATTACTTCCACAACTGCCACCTTTTCAGCGAATGTGGCTTCAGATGGTGGATCATCAATAACAGCTCGCGGTATCTGCTGGAGTACTTCGCAGAATCCCACAACCTCAAATTCTAAGACAACAAACTATACTGGCTTGGGAAGTTATACCAATAAAATAACCGATCTTTCTCCCAATACCACTTACTATGTCAGGGCTTATGCAACAAACGCACAAGGGACAGCCTATGGGGAGCAGAAATCTTTTAGAACGAGCCCAAACCCAAGCCCAAGCCCAAGCCAGGGAATGGTAGGTAACACCTTCACCGACAGCCGGGATGGCAAAGTGTACAAAACAGTAGCCATAGGCTCGCAAATGTGGATGGCTGAAAATCTGGCGTATCTGCCCTATGTAGTGGGTCCGGGAACAGGTTCTGCTACAGAACCCTATTACTATGTTTACGGCTATGACGGCGCAGATGTAGTTGCAGCCAAAGCCACATTCACCTATGCAACCTTCGGTGTCCTCTATAACTGGAAGGCGGCACTGTCTGCTTGCCCTGACGGCTGGCATTTACCTAGTGATGCAGAGTGGACACAGTTGGAAAATTACCTGGCCGACAATGGGCATAATTACGATGGGACCACCGGTGGGGGCAGAGACAAAATTGCTAAATCTCTGGCGAGTGCAAGCGGCTGGAACTCTGGTTCCGGAACAGGGACTGTGGGCAATACCGATTATCCTGCATACAGGAATAAATCCGGTTTTACAGCTCTTCCGGGAGGCTACCGTTACTACGGTGGTACATTCAGCAGCATTGGCAGCAACGATAACTGGTGGAGTTCTACGGAGAGCAGTACAAATAGCGCCTGGCTCCGGTACCTGTACTACAATGACAGCGGCGTAAGCAGGACCAGAGACGCCAAGGAATCCGGGTTTTCCGTCCGTTGCTTACGGGATAATAATCTACTCTCTATTACCACAGGTCAGGTAAAAAATATCACTACGACGACCGCCACATGTTCAGGGAATGTGACTTCAGATGGAGGCTTATCAGTAACAGCCCACGGCGTCTGTTGGAGCACATCTCAGAATCCCACGACATCAAACTCTAAGACAACAAACGGCACTGGTTTGGGAACTTATACCAGCAATATCACCGGCCTCTCACCTAATACCACCTATTATTTGAGGGCATATGCCACAAATTCTCAAAGGACAACCTATGGGGAGCAGAGAACTTTTAAAACACAACAGGAACAAGACCCGGGCGATGGGAGTTTTACCGATTCCCGTGATGGTAATCAGTACAAAACAATAACCATTGGCTCGCAGGTATGGATGGCTGAAAACCTGGCGTATTTGCCGTTTGTGGTTGGGCCGGAAACAGAATCTGGCACAGATCCATATTATTACGTTTATGGTTATAACGGTACAAACGTAGCTGAAGCCAAAGCCACTGCCAACTATAAAGCCTATGGGGTTTTGTATAACTGGCCTGCGGCAATGGAAGCCTGCCCTGACGGCTGGCATTTACCCAGTGATGCAGAATGGACACAACTGGAAGAATACCTGATTGCCAACGGTTACAATTATGACGGTACTACTACAGGTAATAAAATTGCTATATCCTTGGCAAGTGCTACCGGATGGAACTCTTCAACAAATGCAGGAGCAATTGGCAATACCAATACCGCTTATGACGCATACAGAAACAAGTCTGGTTTTACGGCCCTTCCGGGTGGTTACCGCGGTACTAATGGTACGTTCCTCAACGTTGGGATCTCCGGCCACTGGTGGAGTTCTACACAGAACAATGAACTTCTCGCCTGGTACCCCTACCTGGTCTACGGCCTCGGCCTCGTTTACAGGAGCGTCGACAGTGGGGGAGTCGGGTTTTCTGTCCGTTGTGTAAAAGGGAATATTCTACCTATGGTTACCACAGGTAATGTTTTTGGCGTAGGCAAGAACACAGCGTCCTGTTCGGGTAATGTAACAGCCGCTGGAGGAGCTGCTGTGACAGCCCGCGGCATCTGTTGGAGCACATCACAGAATCCCACGACATCAAATTCTAGAACAACAAACGGTACTGGCTTGGGAAATTATACCAATAAAATCACCGGCCTTTCTCCCAATACCACTTACTATGTCAGGGCTTATGCCACAAACGTACAAGGGACAGCTTACGGGGTGCAGAAAGCTTTTAGAACTAGCACAAGTCCAAACCCAACCCCAACCCAGGGAATCGTAGGCAACACCTTCACCGACAGCCGGGATGGCAAAATGTACAAAACAGTAACCATTGGTTCGCAAGTATGGATGGCAGAAAACCTGGCGTATCTGCCCTATGTAGTGGGTCCGGGAACAGGCTCAGAAGACACAGACCATGAAACAGATCCATATTATTACGTTTACGATTACTACGGTACAAACGTAGCGGAAGCTAAAGCCACGGCCGATTACCAAACCTATGGGGTCCTCTATAGCTGGTATGCGGCAAAGACAGCCTGTCCTAAAGGTTGGCAGTTACCTAGTGATAATGAGTGGGGACAACTGGAAACATATTTAGCTAACAATAACCATAATTATGATGGTTCTCCAAGTGGAGATGATGATAGAGCTAAAATTGCCAAATCCATGGCAAGTGCTACTGATTGGAATTATGCAGACAAAGAAGGAGCACCCGGCAATACCGATTATCCCGAATACATAAACAAGTCCGGGTTCTCTGCCCTTCCGGGTGGTAGCCGCTCTCTCAGTGGTTCCTTTTACGGAGGTGGTGGCTTCAGCTACTGGTGGAGTTCTTTGGTGAGCGGTTCGAATAGCACCTTGTACCGGAGCCTATCCTACAATCAAAGCAAAGTCAACAGGAGCTTCAATAGCCTAAGAGATAACGGATTTTCTGTTCGTTGTGTGAAAAGTGTTACTCTACCTAAAGTTACCATAGGTCAGCTAACTAACATTTCAACCACTACTGCCACCTTTTCAGCGAATGTGGCTTCAGATGATGAATCATCAATAACAGCCCGCGGTGTCTGCTGGAGCACTTCGCCGTATCCCACGACATCAGATTTCAAGACAATAAACGGTACTGGATCTGGAACTTATACAAGCAATATCGCCGGTCTTTCTCCCAATACCACTTACTATGTCAGGGCTTATGCAAGAAACGCACAAGGAACAGTCTACGGGGAGCTGATGAAATCTTTTAGAACGAGTCCAAGCCCAAACCCAAGCCCGGGAATGGTAGGCAACACCTTTACCGATCCCAGGGATGGCAAAGTGTACAAAACAGTGAAAATTGGCAACCAGACCTGGATGGCCGAGAACCTGGCGTATCTTCCCAGCGTAGCAGGTCCTGTAGCAGAATCCGAGACCACTCCTTATTACTATGTGTACGATTACAACGGCACGAATGTAAGTGCTGCAAAGGCAACGAATAATTATAATACTTACGGTGTGTTGTATAACTGGCCGGCGGCACTGACAGTCTGTCCTGACGGCTGGCATTTACCCAGCGATGCAGAGTGGACACAATTGGAAAACTACCTGATTGCCAACGGGTACAATTATGACGGTAGCACAACAGGTAATAAAATTGGCAAATCACTGGCGAGTGCAAGCGGCTGGAACTCTTATTCCGAAACAGGAAGTGTGGGCAATACCGATTATCCTGCATACAGGAACAAATCAGGTTTTACGGCTCTTCCGGGAGGCAACCGTGGCTACGATGAGGCATTCTACTTTGGTTACGACGTCGGCATTGGCTACGAAGGTTACTGGTGGAGTTCTACGCAGTACGATGGAAGTAACGCCTGGCTCCGCCTCCTGTACTACAGTAACAGCTTCGTAAACAGGTACTACGACTATAAGGACTACGGGTTTTCTGTGCGTTGCGTCAGGGATTATTAATTTATTTGATTATTTGACTATTTGATTTATTTTATCATTACCGCCGCAGGCGGCCGATTTTTTGATTTCGGCACATTATAACTAACTTCCGGTATATATAGCAACGTATGATTTGCTTCTGGCAATCTTCCAGTTTACAAAGGATTTTAGCAAAGAATACAAATATACTGTGGGGAAGAGCCTGAAAAAGGAGACAATAGAATTACTCACACTAATATACAGGGCCAATGCAAGACATACAAAAGCGGATATACTGCAAACGGCACGTGAGCAAATAGAGGTAATCAAATTGCTTATCCGTTTTATGAATGATATAAGTTTGCCTGCCGTAACAGCAATGGAACAACAACAAGGCAAGCAGGTTTTTTCCTCCACTGCCTGATAGACTAGCCCTCCCTCATCCCCACCACCTCCAAATCCAGCTCATTAATGAGCATGGCAAGTCCGTCCATATTCCCCACGTCAGCTAGTTTCTTCAATTTCAAAAAAGTGGGATGCATCCTGGGATCCTCATACCTCTCAACGGGAGTAATGGCAATATGCTCCTTCCTGTGCTGCCGTATCAGCAGGTCCGCAATGTCCACATGATTTCTCCGGTCCTCAACAGTCGCATTCTTTTCCAGAACATCTGACACAACAATCTCGACACCCCGCACCTGGAACAATTTCTCCTTCCATTCAGAAAACCCGTCCACATCGGGAAAAGCCACGACCTTACGGCCCTTGAGCACCTGCAGCCGGTCATTCAGCTGTGATTTTCCACCCGTGGCCAGCCAAATGTATTCCGGCCAGAAGGAACTGCAGATCACCGCCGTCTTCTCACTTTCCACAAGGGCCACCGGCCTGAACGGGTATCGTTTCAAAAGATGCTCCCCAAACAGGCACTGGGTCAATTCCCACCTGTCGGGAAGACGCAACAATGGATCTGCGGACTGTTTCAAAATGGAATGCACCCAGGTGATTTTCCCACCGATTTTTTCATCCTTGACCCGATGCCCGGTCTGTCGGTCATACTTCATGATCTTCCCAGTCCTGCAGCGACCCTCCGTATCCAACTGGTAGAAAATCACGTCTTTGCTTTTTGTCACGCCTATATGGTACTCTTTTACGATTTTGGCTGTGTTCTTCCTCCCGATCAAACCGGTCAGGAACGCTGTGAAATCGCTGTCTATTGCCGGATTTACCGAGCTTTTTACTATGTCTGCCCCGATGGTCCATAATTGTTTTTTTACTGTTGTTTTTATCGTTGGCCGAGGTATGCGGAAAAAGTTATCTTTCCAGTCGGGCCGTGCCGTCGGATGATCCGCGAAAAATTGTTTGGGCGTATAATGATATCCGCAGCTGCTTTCGTGGTTGCACCTTCCCACCACCTCATCCAAATAATCGCCGTTTTCATCCACATAAAGAGAAAAACAGTGTTTGTCCCCGCAAGCGGGACAAGTGAACCGGCTCCAGGGCCCTTTATAGGGCTGCAGGCAATAAGCGTGTGCATCGCTCATAGGGCATCAAAATCTTCACCACACTGTCCCGCCTGTCCCAACTGTCCCGCCTGTCCCACTTGTCCCAACTGTCCCACGTCCCCGCATGGGACAGCCTCCGCAGGGGAAAGCCCTTCCTTCATCTTCTCCCGGGCAATGATCCGGTGCACCGAGGTTTTACTCCGATCCACCAGGTCTGCAATTTCCCGTACCGATTTTCCCTCCCGGTGGAGCGCCAGAATATTGGAATGGGTGCTGTATTCATCATCTTCCGTCTTATCCTTCAAATGCTCCGATTCCTTCCCATAACCCCTGTGAAGAAAATGCACATACCCGTCCTCACTGGTGATCTCATAAACAATCACATTATCGGAATCATACACATATTCACTGGCCCTGACCTTGACCTGCTTGACAAACTTGATGCGTTTATCCTTTGCCGACTGCCCGATGGCAAACACATTGTCAAAGAAATTGTAGAGTTTCTTGGATCCGGCCAGATCGTTTTGGGTAATGGGGTTGCTCAGGTTCCGCTTGGGTGTGTGCGAGATGATCAATAGGGTAAGGGAGTGTTTCTTCTTCAGGGCTATCAGCTTCATCATGAACAACCCGGCCACGGATTTTACCACCTGACCCAACACAAAAATCTTTTAAAAAAGATGGAAGAACAAATTTTTCGTGTTTACGTAAACACACTTTTTCCCCGGGAAACCCGCAATGAAACTTCCTGCCCCAATAACTCGGTAAATGCTCGTTCTAATTTTCTTCGGTGAATTTCATTTAATTCGCTTTATTAATTCTTCAAATGATTTAGCCACTTCATTTTCAGCAGGAATTGGTCTATATGCCAAAGCAGATAATTCAGTTTGATATATTTCTTTTAATTGTTTCCATATGGCTGGAAAATCAGCCACTAAAGGAGATTCTGAAATTAACTTAATTTGCCATCCTGTCGGTTCTTCAAACATTTCCCTGTCGTGTTGCAAGATTGTTTCAAATTGTTTCTTAAACGAATCAGATGCGACAAATTCAGCGCATTCAGGATTTTTCATTAAGAAGTATAAATCGTAAAAATGCCGTATCTTTTTCGAAATACTTTCAACGGCATTTTGTTCGAATGAAAACCGGATTAGTGAAATTGTTTTCTCCAACAACGTTTGTCCTTTGCTCAACACATTTATCTCAAATGGTTGAAGGTCGTATTGCTCTATGTATTTTTCATTTCCTGTCTGCTGTAAGAAGTCAAATACAAAACTTTTTAAGGTAAGCCGTTGAAAAGGAAAAGGATTGGCAAATGAATTTATCTCGACAATCAATTTGTTGTTCTTATTACTTTTATTTGTGGTCACATATTCAAAAACAGATTTTCTGAATCGTGAACCCTTGCTGGTAACACCATCCATTTGCACTTCGGTTAAATCGGATGTGATTTCTTTTTCAATAGTGCGGATGATGGTTTTAATTTCATTACCTGTTTTACCCTTGTCGTTTATAATGGCAATATCAACA
>JBAZMG010000039.1:0-10025 GCA_041649895.1 Minisyncoccota bacterium
CCACCTTTTTTCCAAAAGATGGGTCGGTAAACCCCCACCTTTTTTCCAAAAGATGGGGGTAAATTGACCAAAGCGCTGTTTTTTGCTATATTCTAAATACTAACATTAATTAATATAACCCAAATTATGAGCATTACGTACAACCCAAAAAAGAAGAAAAGACAGAGAACGCACGGCTTTCTCGTGAGGGGAAAAACCAGAGGAGGAAAGAAGGTTTTGGCAAGAAGAAGGTCAAAAGGAAGGGCGAAGCTTACGGTTTAGCCTTGGTTTTCATACTTTCTCCCATTATTTAAAATGCTTCCCTTAAAAAATAGATTAAAAAAAAAGAAAGATTTTGAAAAAGTTTTTAAAAAGGGCGCATCAACAAAAGGCGCGATATTTTTTTTAAAGGCTGTTTTCACTCAAAATCAAAATACCCGGATCGGATTCGTGGTCAGTAAAAAGATCTCCAACAAAGCCGTTGTTAGGAATAAAGTGAAAAGGCGCTTGAGGGCGATTATGAGGAAGCTCATACTTCAGATAAAGGACGGGTACGATATGATCATTGTCGCCTCCCCCATTGCCAAGGATTCCGCCATAAGCGATATGGAAAAAGACATAACAACGATCTTTAAAAGATCCGGATTATTTAAAAAATAAAATGAATATATTTTCATCAATATACGGGGCAGTACTTTACCAGCCGATAGCAAACATCTTGGTTTTGCTTTACATCTTAACCGGCAGCTTTGGCTTTGCCATAATTATCTTAACCTTGGCAGTGAAGGCGGTCTTACACCCGCTTAATCGAAAATCTTTAGAGTCGCAAAAAGCGATGACGAAGATACAGCCGAAACTGAAAGAAATACAAAAACAATATAAAGATTCTCCGGAAAAACAAACCAAGGAAATAATGAAGCTTTATAAAGAAGAAAAGTTTAATCCCTTTGCCGGATTTTTGATCTTGTTTATTCAGCTACCCTTTCTTGTCGCTCTTTTCCAGGTATTTCAAAACGGAGCGGATCTCGCCAAAATCGGTCCGGCAATGTATTCGTTCGTGCATCTGCCGCAATCTATTGAGCCGATGTTTCTGAATATCCTTGATCTGACCCGCCCGAATATCATTCTCGCGGTTTTGACAGCGGCCGCCCAGTTTCTCCAAATAAAGACAGCCACTCCGCCCGTGCCCGCCCCGAAAGAAGGCGAAGAAAAAGACAGCATGGACCAGATGTCGCAGATGATGCAAAAGCAAATGGTCTTCATCTTTCCCGTAATTACCTTTATTGTTTTATTTAAATTACCATCCGCGCTGGCACTATATTGGATAGTAAGCACAATTGTTTCCATTTTTGAGCAGAAGCTTTTGTTCAGTGAAAAAAAGGAGAAAAATGAGATAAAATAATATGTTTAATCAAGAAGAAATTCAAAATATCAAAGACGTGATCGCGGAATTCTTTCGAGAAGCGGATTACGAAGTCCAAATAAAAAACATATCATCCGGCGAGGACAATGAGACGGAGGTGTTGGATATTAATCTTGATTCACCCGACGCCCAGGTTCTTATCGGCAAGCAGGGATTGGTTTTGTCCGACATCCAGATGCTTTTAAGAAAGATAATTAAAAAGAGAATGGGACGGGAATTGTTTTTAAATCTCGATATCGATAGCTATAAAAAGAAAAAAGAAGATTATTTGCGCGATCTGGCGGAAGACACGGCGGACGAGGTTTTGGCAAGCGGCCGGGAAAAAGAGATCCTTTTGCCCTCCCCTTTTGACAGGCGCGTAGTGCATTTGGAGCTCGCGAAAAGAGCGAATATAATTGTTGAGAGTGTGGGAGAGGGAGAAGAGAGAAGGATAGTGATCAAACCGAAAAATATTTAATACTAATCGTAAAAATTTAACCGCCGTTTCCGGCGGTTTTTAAATGCCATCAGTAAACATTTAACATTTAGACCGCATTGTCCGTTCGACGTGTCGTCCGCCGGCCGTCGCCGGCGGCCGCACTCGCTCTCAGTAAATTTTCTGTTGAAAATTTCCTTGCGAGAAGCGTCCGACCAACGCAGTCTAAATAAATGTTTACTAAAATTATCTTAGAGGTTTTTATTACACCCTTGATACTCACTAAACAATATTACTTAAATCGCCTAATTGTTTTATCTTACAATAAAAACACCCCACTAGTTTTAAAAAATCTAATGGGGATTTTTATTGTATACCAAGGGGGTGGGGTTCCACCGAGGTAACAGTTTAACTAAGAACGGGCTGTCATCTTCAAGAAATAAGAAGACGAAGGAATAGAAGTCCGGACCGAGTTTTTTAACGAGGCAATACAGTATTGGTATGCACAATATAATGGTTGAAAGACCGACAATTATTGGGTTTGTTCCAGAATTTTCTATTAATAAGGTAAGGTCTTGGCTAAAATTGAAAACGATCAACTCCCCAACCATTACAAGAGAGTAGGAAAAAACCATAAAGGAGTAAAAGATATTTTTAGCCTTTTTATATGAGGCGATTAATATAAGCCAAACAATATATGGAAGTACTATTCCTGCGATGGAAAAAATCGCCCATTCCGATCTAGCGATCAGAAGACCCCCCTCTGCGCTAAAAATCACACTGCTATTTTGTCCAAAAGGCGTTACACTCACAATAATATTGGGTAGATCTAATGTCCCTATCAACTTAAGGTAAATCAGATGCCCAATCTCATGTAGTGGGCACTCAACAAATTGCCACGCGGTGATAATTGTCACCACAAGGACAACCGTAAGCTCCAATACCCTTATGCACGGCTTAAAGTCTTTTTTCACAATTCTCACCTCCGCCAAGTTTTCAACGAACAAGACGAACAGAGATACTATTATTATGACATTTTATTAAAATCAGTCAATACCGGTTTCGTGCCAATAAGACGCAAAGACTTTTTAAAAATAAAAACCCATTACTTTTAAAAATTAATGGGGATTTTTATTATATGACGGGATAGTTGATCTCCATCCCATTCCCAACTTGATAAAGAAGGGGTCGTCGTTCTCAAAAAACCAGCGAACAAAGTAGGTGGTCTCGTGATACATTTTTTTAATAAAAATAATGCACGAGATTACGACCAATAAAATTAATACGAGATGCACAAGCGCGGGGTCGGGGTTAATGTGGTATACCTTCACCAACTCTTTCCAGTCCAAGCTATCAGCATAAAAAAGCGCCCACTTGCTCACATAACAAAGCATTGTGGCAGAAAGCGAGAACATAAAAACAAATAAAGCGAAAATTTTTGCCTTGTTGCGGTATATGGCCATTATAAATAGCCAAAGCAAATATGTTACCATGAACCCTGCCACTGCGTATACTGCCCATTCCCAATCAGGGCGATAAATATAATGAGCGGCGTTTAGAGGCCACCACTCTATGGATGCCTGGTCTCCAAATAGCGATACATTTAAGCCTATCGGGGCGTCCAGCACTATGAGCTTAAGTACTATCAGGTGGCCAATTTCATGAATTGGCGGCCAAATAAACTGCCATGCGGCGTATAATCCCACCGTTAGCAGTGCCCCGAGCTCTACCACTTTTAAGCATTTTTCAATGCAAATTTTAAGGATTTTTTTCACAATTCTCACCTCCGCCAAGTTTTCAACGAACAAGACGAACAGAGATACTATTATTATGACATTTTATTAAAATCAGTCAATACCGGTTTGTGCACAAAAAATCGGCAGCCGGCCGGTTCTAATATTTAAAACATATAAAACTACAAAACGAGGCCCTCTTCGGATTTTTGTTGTTTGATCTTTGCCGCCTTGATCTTGCTGATCTCTTCGGGATTGGTGGTTATGATCTGGTCTTCATTATATGAAGCGACGACGCTGATGGCGACGTGCCTTTGGCCGGCGAAAAATATTCCCTCCCCCACCGGAGTTTCCAAAAGCAAATATTTTTCCTGGTCCGTCAGGTTGAATATTTTTTGCACGGAATCGATTGAGGCCGGGCTTTGCTTTAACAATAGTTGCAGTGATGAGTTTGTGATGATCGGTTTGCCGTAATCGGAATTGATAAAGTCTGCAACGTCCTGAGTGATCGTGGTAACCCCCAGCCAATATTTTCTGGCTCTCTTACAGATGCCGAATAAAAATGACGCGCCGTCCGCTTCCCGCATCATCCACCACGCCTCATCTATAACTAAGATCCTTTTTTTCAAAGACGATCGAATGGTGTTCCAAATGTGCCGCATAACAATAAACATCGCGATTGGCCTCAGTTCGTTTTCCATATCCCTAATGCCAAATACCACCAATTGCTTATTCATATCAATGTTGGAAACAGTATTAAAGAAAGAGGAATAAGTCCCTTGCGTAAATTTTCGCAATCGCTCCAAAAGATTATCAGCTCCTTGCATTGTTTCCAATACTGATTCCAGATCCGAAAGGATCGGAACGTTTTCTTTCCATTTCGTCGGGTCGGAATCAATGGTAATATCCTTGGCCGCGTAAGTTTCCATTAATGCCCGGTCCATAATAGCGTCTTCTTCCGGAGTCATTCCGTCAAGCATTATGCGCATCAAGCCGACAAGATTAATGACGCTGTTTCGAAGCAGGTCTTCCGGGCTTTCGTCTTCCTGAAGGTCAGGTAAATCAAAGGGATTAATATGTGTATCCGAACTCAAAGATATTTTAAAGAATGATCCGCCAACAGCTTCGGCGAGCGCCTTGTACTCGTTCTCCGGATCAACAATTATTGCTTCCGTTCCCATCATCATAGACCTTAATATTTCCAATTTAACGGCGTATGATTTTCCGGAGCCGGATTTGGCGAAAATAACCATATTGGCGTTTTCCAAACTGAATCGGTCAAATAATACGAGAGAGCTGTTGTGTTTGTTGACCCCGAATAGAATTCCTTCGTTTGAGCTAAGATCAAAAGAAATGAACGGGAATAAGCTGGAAAGCGGAGTGGTGTTCAGCGTGTTGTGTATTTGCAAGAGATCCATATTGTACGGGAAACAGGAAAGTAAGCCGTTTTTTTGTTGGAACAGGGCTGGCTTGATATAGATCAGGCGGGATTCAAGCATTGACCGCAAATTTGTTTCCACCATTTCCAGGTCCTTTTTGTCGTCCACGTAGATCGTGATATATAAACCGAATTTGAACATTTTTTCTTGCGCGGTCTGCAAGCTGTCGCGCAATTCTTCCAAATCCTGAAAAGCGGTTTCAAGCGCCGGATCTCTGACCAATCCTTTTTCCTGCTTTTCGATCAATTCCGATTGCACCTCGGTAACACTTTTTCTTAATTGTTTTAGAACAGTTCCGGTTTCAATAGGGTGGAAGTAGAAGGACAGATCAAAAGGAATATCCATATTGATGATCGGGGCGATCCAGCCCAAGCTCAAATAACGCGGATACGAAAAAACAAAATATGTTTTACTGTATTTTTCTTCCAAGTGTACGTAATTTTGCGCGACCTCAACCGAAGCCGGAGCGATAATATCCTTAAAATCCATTACTTCGGCTTCGAAAAGTTTTTTCTGCGCCGGGCCCGTTTTTTTTCCAAAAGAAAACATAATTTTTAAGTTTTAATTTCCGGAGGCAGTTCCGGATAATATCCGAGCTCCGCCTGTCGCGGGTGATGAAGCGCCCATAATAATTCCAACAGCGGCTCAGTGCCCAATGGTTCCGATTTCAGGCCGCATCTGCGCAACCCTAAGGAGATATATTCCATTCTTTGCAAAAGCTGATACTTGCTTTTTTGGAAATATTCTTCGGTAAGTCCCCCTGCCATCATCGGGTTTGGTTTTTTCTTCTGAGCCGCGCCCTCGGTCGTTCCGCCCACTCCGGTTAACTCGGTCAAGGGATAATAAGGGACGACCACGTAAAAATTTTTGGTCATTATCGCTCCCCCGGCGATCAGTTCCTCTATAAATTTTCTATAATCCACGGTTTGCATTCTCAGCAATTCGTTTTTTTGTTTGGTTTCCAATTCTTTTATTTTATCGATATAGCCCGTGATGTTGACTTTTCTTGAGCTCACGACAATTTGACAGGAAAAATCCAAAGAGTTCAGGAAATTTTGAAAATTAAAAATAATGGATCCCTGCTCTTCTTCCGACTTCAAAGCAAAGTTAATGGAAGACACTAAAAGTACTCCCTTCATTGACTGGTCGTTCATCAGCATTATCCCCTCCCTTATTTGCTTAATCGGTATGAATTGTTGAGCCGGACTAGCCATAATTATTTTTCAAAATCTATTTTTTTCATTATTTGGTCGATACTGCCGCCTTGTCTGACTTTCAAGATCGATTTTTTATCATCATCTTTTTTTTCAATTTTCTTTTCTTTTTCCATTGATACAAAAACGGGCGCCTCTTTTCTTTTCCAGATAAAAATTTTAGCGGCTATACTGTATTCCGCGAAATTTTTACCCACTATCGGAATAGCAAGCCCTTGTATTTTCCAAAAAGCGAGAGCAAGTCCGCCGCCAAAAATAAGCCCGCAAACCAAGACGTACAAAAAAAAGCTGTTTGTTTTTAAAGGGGTAAAATACAAAAGGAAGCAAATTCCAAGAGCTGAACCCACGTACACAGTTTGTTTTAACGTGAAAGGACCAAGTATTTTCGGGTCATGCTCTATAAATTGTGGCACTCTAAATTCCATATGTTAATTTAAACCGGCAGCTCGCGATAAGGGTCAGAGCTTCCACCGCTAACATTATTTTCTTTTGGTTCCGTGGGCGGGGTTTCTTTGATTGGGAAAGGCTTTAAAACCGGAGAAACGGTCTCTGTTGGTTTTTCAATCGCGGGTTCGACTGTCTTTGGCCCCAGGTCCGCGTAAGTGTCAGCCAAATTTTTAATGGTTTGGAGATCGGGAGCGGGTTTGGGTTTGAGGCTTTCCATTGGTTCCGCCGCGGGTGTATTTAACGGCTTTTGGTAAGCCGGTTCATCCGGAACCGAATTATCGGGCAAAATAGTGGGGCTTTCTTTAACCTGGAATTCTTCACTCCTTGTTGTCGGTTTAGAAAATTGAGGCCTTGGTTTTTCATACTCCGGCTCTTTGGGCAGAGCGGCTTCCTGCTCGCGGACGAAGCTTTCCAAGGAGGATATTTTCGGGAAAGCAATTGATCCTGCTACTTTTTTCGTTTCTTTTTCTGTTTCCGTTTTTTCTTTTTCTTTTAACGCTTCCCGGCTTCGCTCCTGTTCTATATTTAAAATCCTTTCGTACGCTGAAACTTTTTCTTTGTCCGCTTCCCTATCGGACAGATTAAAGAAGTTTCCACCGGATTTCTTTTCTTCCAGTTTTATCATAGAAACTTTCAAGTGTTTAAAAACAGAGTTGTCAATGCTTATTGATATTTGATTTGCCAAATTTTCATCAATATTCAATTCCAATTCCAAAGTAACGGGAAAATCCTTTAAAGACAAAAGTCCCATTAAGACTCGGCCCGTGTATTTCGCGACAATGGAAATCTTTTCTTCGTCCAGTCCCAATTTGCTGCAGATGTTGTAAATAATCTCATTGTTTCTTTCGGAAAAGATCGCTTCTTTCAGATCCTCGGGCAGAGTTTTATAAACACTCCAAAAAAATTCTTTGGTGTATTCTTCCATAAGAATATTTTAGCATAATTAATAGAGTGGAGGCAACCCTCCTTCGTCCGCCGGCTGGCGGACTACAGCGAGGCAAGCCCTTTTTCGTTATTCAATAAATTTCAGGACTACAGCGGGGCGAAGCCCGCCTACGTTAAAACTACGGCGGAGCGAAGCAAAAAATAAATAAGTCGATTAAATACAATTCGAAGTATCAAATATTATTTTTAAGAAGTAAGTTTATTTGGTCGGGAAAATATTTAAAAATTTAGACATTTAAAAGGCGAGAATAAAGCGGTTAAAGATTGTGTTGACAGATAAAGAATTATAGTTCATAAATATAATAATCCCCTAGTGTGTCTGGGGGCGCGATGTATTCGTAAAGTTGCGCCTCGAGGATGCGGAGGAGAAGCAATTTTACAATTACATTGTTGATTATCTTGGTGATTGCAATGACGGTTATTGCTCAGTCAAAAGGATTTGTCGTTATCAACGGCACTGGTATCGCGATGTGGACAATTACTGCCGGGAGGCGGTAATAATGGCCATTGGGGAAGACCAAAAAAAAGAGTTTTTGCTAAAAAAGAAGGTGGCAAAAACTAAAGCAATAGAAATATTGGTCCCAATATTTCTTATAAGCATTTTTTCTTTTTTTATCAATATAATAGCAGGGATAATATTATTTTTTGCTGTCCTTCCAACCGCTGTTTTCTGTGTTTGGTATTACATTCTGGTGAGGGCGTATCTTTTTGGCGCTCTTTGCGGAGAGGGAGATTACCTTGTTTTAGTAGCCGGGGAAGGAGGTAAGCTTAAAGATATAATCGCTAACAAAAGAGGAGAAGCTCTTGATGCCGATTATAACAGAATTCCTGATCCCAAAGGGGTGCTTAAACGCGCGGACATCCAAGGTGCTTATTTTTTTAACTCTCTTTTTGCTTCTGTCAAAACAGAAGTAATACATTGGAAAAAAGCCATAACGCACGCGGATGGAACCGTTACTGTGGAGGAAAGAGAAGAGTTTGTAATTGGAAGAGGGATGGTAGATTATCCGCACGCTATTCCGGTTGATAAAGCTGAAACATCGGATAAAGGAAAAGTGAATTTTATAATAACAGTGGTGCTTTATCTGAAAAATCTCTATAAAGCCGAAGAGAACACAAAAACGCATTGGATCGTCTTGGCAGAGCAACATTTGGAAAAAGCATTTAATGCTTGGGCCAAAGAAGTTACTTTGGATGAGTTGTTTTCCAAAGGTTTTTCTGAAATAAGCGAACTGTTGGAAAAATATATTGAAGACCATGGCGTCAAAAAAAGTTTACTCGACTTATACGGAATAGAAATTAGAAATATTCTTTTTCGGTCTCTGGAAGAATCAGACAAAGAGCTCGCTTCTGCCAATAGAAGAAAGCTTCTTGCCACCCTGGAGTATGAGGCATCTGAGATTGAAGGGAAAACATCGGCAGTATTAAATAGCGCTGATATCGGGGGAACGGCCGAACGGATGGTTGCCACAGACCTTGGCTTAACCGTTGAAGAGTTAGCGGAGAAAAAAAGAAACAATCCTGCTTTTGCCGAAGCAATTCTTTCGAGGACGGAAAAATATATGGCCGTAGCGCAAAGAACGCTTGCCAATAAAAATAATAATTATTTTGAGCTAAATATTAATAGTGGAAATTCCGAAGGTCAAGACGGAATGGCGGGGCGAATGTTTGAGGCCGCTTTCGCGGCCAATCTTGCGACTCGGAGCGGTAATAAATCCGGAGGACAAACAACAACGTCGGCAACAAAAGGAAAAAACTCATTTTTAAAGAAGAGAGGAAACAACCCTGACGACGATTATGGTGAAGATAATAACGATGACGAACCATTAAGCGTTCAAGACGTCATTGACGGTAAGAGGCCTAGATAACAAATATTTAGGCTTTTTTTATTGCAATTCTTGGCTAAGACCCCCCTTTTTTTCAGGAACGGGCATATTTGGTAATTCGTCTTCGGGTGTTTCTTCTTCAAAATCTTCTTCAATAAATTCACTAACCCGATCGTTGGCGATTTTTTGATTGTTCGCTATTTCTTGGGCTATTTGCATGGCAATTTCTTCCGAGACGCCCAACTCTTCTTTTATTAAGATCGGTAAATCATTATATTCTATTTCTTGATTTATCAAATCTTCAACAATTACCACCAATTTTTCAGATGGAAGAATCTCGGCGAGAGGGATATTTCTTTCCAAGTATTCTTGCACAGCTTTATTAAACATTAGTTTTGCCGTAATTCTTTCGGCGGCCGACTGGCTGTCGGAAAAATAGCTTGCGAATTCGGGATCGCTTTCCACGAGAAAATTCTCTAAGCCGTATTTGGTTATAATGTCTTCAATAAACAGACGCGTGTTGAAAGATATTATTTTTTCCATAAAAAGTTTAATCGTTTTAAGGGTGTTTTACTCTTTTGCGCGGTTTCGGTTGGGGGCGAGG
>JBAZMG010000040.1:0-9759 GCA_041649895.1 Minisyncoccota bacterium
TTGGGGAGCCTTAAAAGGTGGGGGTAAATAAAAATGGCGAAAAAAGACGAAGAAGAAAATTTGCAGGAAATAGGCAAAATCGAGGATGTGGAAATCTCGAAAGAGATGAAGGATTTTTATATTGACTACGCGATGTCTGTTATCGTTTCCCGAGCCTTGCCCGATGTTCGAGACGGATTAAAACCGGTACAAAGAAGGATTTTATACGCTATGTATGAAATGGGTGTGCGTTCTGACGCGAAATTCAGAAAATCGGCCGCGGTTACCGGAGAAGTTTTGGGAAAATACCACCCGCACGGCGATGCGTCTGTTTACGGAGCGCTTGTCAGGATGGCGCAAGATTTTTCTTTGCGATACCCGCTTGTTAAGGGTCAAGGAAATTTCGGCTCAATCGATGGGGATCCGCCCGCCGCGCAAAGATATACGGAATGTAAATTGTCAAAAGTGGGAGAAGAACTTTTGCAAGATATTGAAAGGGATACGGTTAATTTTACCGAGAATTATGACGCGACCAAAAAAGAGCCGTCTGTTTTGCCGTCTCCTTTGCCCAATTTGCTCTTGAATGGCTCTACGGGCATTGCTGTGGGTATGGCAACCAATATCCCGCCCCACAACCTTACGGAAGTATGCGGAGCCCTGATCCACTTGATCGATAACCCCAAGGCGGAGACCGAAGACCTGTTCCAATTCATCAAAGGACCGGACTTTCCGACCGGTGGAATAATCTATAACCAAAAAGATATTTTGTCCGCGTATTCGCAAGGAAAGGGATCTTTTCTTATGCGAGGAAAAGTTGACATAGTTGAACGCGAAGGGAAGGGTGCGCAAATAATTGCCACGGAAATTCCTTTCCAGGTGGATAAGTCGATCTTGATCAATCAGCTGGCGAATTTGGTGCAAAACAAAAGAATCGACGGAGTTAAAGATATCAGAGATGAGTCCGACAAGGACGGATTGAGGATTGCGATCGATCTGCAAAAAGGAGCGGTGCCCCGCAAAATTTTGAATTCTCTTTACAAATATACCGACCTCCAAAAAAATTATCATCTGAATATGCTTGCGCTCGTAAACGGAATCGAGCCGAGGATTTTAAATCTGAAAGATGTTTTGGAATTATACCTTGTGCACAAGCAAGAGGTGATAGTGCGCCGCACAAAGTACGACCTTGAGAAAGCCAAAGAAAGGGCTCACATCTTGGAAGGTATTTCCAAAGCCCTGGATCATATTGACGCGGTGATCGAAACAATTAAGAAATCCAAAGACAAGGAAGACGCGAAAGTTAATTTGGCTAAGAAATTTAAATTGACCTATGCGCAAGCAGAGGCGATTTTGGAAATTCGTTTGCACCAATTGGCAAAACTGGAAAAACAAAAGATCGAAGACGAGCTCGCGGAAATGATGAAAAAAATAAAAGAACTGACGAAAATATTGGAAAGCAAGGCGGAACAGAAAAAAGTGATGAAAAAGGAAATAGAAAGCGAGGTGGAAAAATACGGCGACGAGAGAAAGACCAAGATCGTAAGATCAAGCCCGGAAAGCATTTCTGAAGAAGATTTGATTCCCCTTGAGGACACGATCGTTACGCTAACGACCGGCGGCTACATCAAGAGGATGAATCCTTCGGAATACAAGAAGCAAAATCGGGGAGGCCAGGGCAATCTCGGAATGAAGACAAGCGATGATGACGAAGTCAGCCACTTTATTACCGCGAAAACACACGATTCGATATTTTTCTTTACCGATTCTGGAAAGGTTTTCCAGACAAAAGTCTATGAAATTCCGGAAGGGCAGAGAACCAACAAGGGCAGGGGACTGACAAACTTTTTGGAGATCTCTTCGCACGACAAAATCTTGTCTGTTTTGCCGATAAGCAAGGGAGACAAAACCGACGAAGTTAAATATTTGGTGATGGCAACCAAAAACGGCATAATCAAAAAAACACCGTTAAAAGATTTTGAAAACGTAAGAAGAAACGGGCTGATCGCCATTAATCTGAAAAGCGGAGACGCGCTTTGTAGCGCGAGAAAGGCTGGCGACGGCGACGAGATCATTTTGGCTACCAAGCAGGGGCAATCGATAAGGTTCCCGGAAAAAGATGTTCGTTCCATGGGCCGGGCCGCGGCCGGAATAAAGGGAATCAGGCTGAAGAAAGGAGACGAATTGATCGGAATGGAAGCGATAAGAAAAGCCCAACTCAAAGACAAAAAATATTATCTTTTGGTTTTGATGGAGCACGGTTATGGCAAGAGAACTTTGCTTTCGGAATACAAAAAGCAGGGACGGGGCGGTTCCGGAGTAAAGATCGCGAAGATCACGGCCAAAACCGGCGGATTGGCAAAGATCGAATTGATTGAAAACCAGGAAGATCTGATCGTCATCTCATCAAAAGGCCAGGTTATCAGAACTAAGATCAGCAGTATCCCGAAATTGGGGCGCGACACGCAAGGGGTTAGGATAATGAAAATGAAAGAAGGGGATAAGGTGGCATCCGCCGCTTGCCTAACCGAGGAAGTTGCGCAATAATAAAGATACTATGGAAACAACAAGTTTTTCAAACGATCAATTTTTAAATCCAAACAATATTTTGAATTCCCTCTCTCTAAGGGATGACACGATCGCTTGCGACTTGGGTTCCGGTTCCGGAGGCTGGGCAATTCCTTTGGCAAAGATTTTAGTGAATGGAATGGTTTACGCCGTGGATGTTCTTGAAGAATCAATTTCCGCCTTGAACGGAAAGATAGCGAGAGAAAATATTTTTAACATCAAGGCGATCCAAGGGGATATAGAAAAAGGAGTAAAAATAGAAGACAAATCGATAGGCTTGGTTTTATTGACCAATGTCCTTTTTCAAGTTGAGGACAAGGAAGCTTTGTTTAAGGAATGCCGCCGGCTTTTAAAGAGCCGGGGTTTGTTGTTGATAATCGACTGGAAACGGGACGCGAATTTGGGGCCCAAAGAGGGGAGTGTATCGCCCGAGGATATTCTACCGCTTTTGGATGAGCTTGGTTTTCAGGAAGAAAAAAAGTTTGACGCCGGCAAGTTTCACTGGGGTTTATTATTAAATAAATAACTAATTAATTTATGAATAAAAAAGCAAATATTATTTTTTTGATATTGTTTTTAATTATTTTTTCGTTTGGAGGATTTTTTTTCGTGAAAACTAATCCGGTTTTTGCGGTAGTCACGGACGATATTGATTCGTTGGAAGACTTGGAAATAGACCCCACCCAAGCGACGGATGAGAATCCCGCTGAAGACCCAACGCAAGTAACCGATGAGAATCCCGCTGAAGACCCAACGCAAGTAACCGATGAGAATCCCGCGGAGGATCCCACCCAAGCGACGGATGAGAATCCCGCTGAAGACCCAACGCAACCCGCGTCAGAGCAAAACAACAATGCGGCGCAGGATTCAAACGCAAACCCAATATCTGTTACTATTCCGAATCCGCTCGGGGAAGATACTAATGTTAAGGATATTTTGAATCGCGTCGCTGATTGGCTGTTTAGAATAGCCATTGTCGTGGTACCCTTGATGATTATCTGGGCAGGTTTTGTTTTTGTTACCGCCGGAGGAGATCCGAAGAAAGTAAGCAATGCGAAGCAAATACTTTTATACGCCATTGTTGGCTTTGTGGTGATACTCCTGGCTCGGGGCATTGTCGGAGCAATTAAGTATATGATAGTGGGTCCGGCCTAGTAATGATTTAAAAATTAGTTCGATTTTAATGCCAAAACCGCTTATCCAAAAAATTTTGTTATTTCCAATTTCTGTTTTGCTTGCTCCTATTTTTGTTAACGCGGAGGTGGTTTTACCGCCACCTATTGATCCGAATATAATGAAAATATTGGATAGAGTTTTTATATTTTTATCGAATATTGCTTTTGCTGTAGTGCCACTGATGATTATCTGGGCGGCGCTTATTTTCATCACTGCCGGTGGAAATCCTGAAAAAATAACCAAGGCGAGACAAATTATTTTGTACGCTGTTATCGGCCTTGTAATAATATTATTTTCGCGGGGAATTATCGCCACCATCCAATGGATTATAATCGGTCCGACTTAATTCATAAATTTAAAAAACAATGGCAAAAATATTTTCTAAAAACATTATTTTATTTTGCTTGTGTCTATTAATATTGGGCGCGCCATTTTTCGTTCATGCTTTGCCACCGGCAAACGCGGATGATCCGTTTATTAAAACAATAGAAAATATTACTAATCTTTTATTTGCGGTCGTGATGATTGTGGCTTCAGTGGTTTTTGTTATAGCGGGGGTAATGTTTGCTGCGAGCGGGGGCGACCCGGAAAAAACCAACATTGCAAAGAGCACAATGCTTTGGGCGGTTATCGGTTTGGTCGTGGCGCTTATGTCAAAAGGAATTGTTTACGCGGTAAAAAATATGTTTACTTAAATTGACGGTGTTAAATCGGTATTGTGTTTTTATAAAAAGGTCGTTATAATAAGTATATAAATATTCAAAGGTCGTTTAATAATCCTGCCCCAATTAAGTTCTCGGGGTGGGTGAAATAAAAAAATATGAATAAAAAATTATTATCTTTTTTCGCGGTATTGGCTATTTTTACAATGTTTGCCGTTCCCGTATTAACGCTTGCTCAACAAAATGCCCCCACTCAGTGCACGATAACTAAAGATGTTGGCATTACCGGATGCGATAAGGGCGATTGTATTTTTAACGATTCCGCCGCAGAAAAGCCTTGTGCCATCTGCTGTTTGTTTAATACATTATACACAGTTATAGACTGGATCTTCGCGATTTTAATGGTAGTTGTCGCTTTGATGATTATATTGGGAGCCGTAACATTTGTTACGTCTGCCGGTGACCCAACTAAAACAGCAACAGCAAAGAACTATATTCTTTGGGCTGTAATCGGTTTGGTTGTAGCTTTGTTCGCGAAAGCTGTTCCTCCTTTGGTTAAATTAGTAATGGGTGTTAAAAGTGCATAGATAGGTTTTGATTAAAAAACGGCCATTTGGCCGTTTTTGTTTTGTATTTTTGACATTATATTAATTTTTGTGTATTCTACAAACCAGGCGGATGTTTTGTTTTACCTCGCCGTAGTCCTGAGTTTTGCGAAGGACGAAGGAGGGTTTTACCTTTATACCTTTATAATGATGATCGCCGACGCTCCTTAAGGAGCTTTGGCGAATCAAGCCGAGATGGCGGAATTGGCAGACGCGTATGCCTTAGGAGCATATGCCGCAAGGCGTGGGAGTTCAACTCTCCCTCTCGGCACATACTTGATTATATATCCTAAGGAGAGTTGAGGGCGCCCTCCTTCGTCAAGGCTACGGAGGGGTAGGAGGCCTTTCAATAAGGGGGTTGTCCACACGGCTATTGTTGCCTTTTTTTAGAAAGGCTATTATAATGTAATAAAATTATAAATATATCAAAGGTCGGTTAATTTCCGTTTTGCCTTAATGATATTAAGGCTTCCGGAAAACAAAAATATGAATAAAAAAATATTATCTTTTTTCGCGGCATTGGCTATTTTTACAATGTTTGCCGTTCCCGTATTAACACTGGCGCAGGACAACGCTCCCACTAGCTGTAAAATTACCAAAACAGAAGTGGCGGATATGACGAATGCTGCAAAGGAAAAAATTTGTCCGGCTGTTGATGTGGATTGCCCTTTTGAATATAAAGATACCGATCCTGATAACCTAAAATCCTGCGCGATTTGCTGTTTGTTTAACAGCATCTATGTTGTCGTAGATTGGATCTTCGCGATTTTAATGGTAGTTGTCGCTTTGATGATTATATTGGGAGCTGTAACATTTGTCACATCTGCCGGTGACCCGAACAAAACCGGAACAGCAAAGAATTACATTCTCTGGGCTGTAATCGGTTTGATTGTAGCTTTGTTCGCGAGAGCCATCCCTCCGTTAGTTAAATTAGTAATAGGCGTTAATAATGGATAGTGCTGTTGATTAACATTGATTTCAAAAACGGCCGTTTGGCCGTTTTTTGTTATAAAAAATTTTAGCTTTATCCACACACGTCGTCTTGCCTTTTTGCGAAAGTATTATTATAATATTACTATATTATAAAAGCTCAAAAATCGTTAAACCCCGATTAGCTTAAACGTTTAATTGGATTATTGAAAATATTATGAATAAAAAAATATTATCTTTTTTCGCGGCATTGGCTATTTTTACAATGTTTGCCGTTCCCGTATCAACACTGGCGCAAGCAGGGGCGCCCGATAGATGTAAAATTACGAAAGATATCGTTAAGACCAGCATAGCAAATTGTCCCGGACCCAAAGACAAAATTCCCAGCGCTACCGCAGTGGGCGAGTGTCCATTTTCTAATAAGGACGATGTTCCTTGCGCGGTTTGTTGCTTATTTAATAGTTTGTATGCTGTAATTGACTGGGTTTTTGCTGTTATAATGATAGTGGTTGCTCTGATGATTATAGCCGGGGCGGCCACGTTTGTCACATCTGCCGGTGACCCGAACAAAACCGGTCAAGCTAAAAATTATATTCTTTGGGCTGTGATCGGTTTGATCGTAGCCTTATTCGCTAAGGCTATCCCACCCTTGGTTAGATTAGTAATAGGCGTTAAAAGTGCTTAAGGTAAATAGCGGACTTATTATCAATTTTATCGTGTAGTTAAAAAACGGCCGAATGGCCGTTTTTAGTTGAATAAATTTTGATCAATCTTCCACTCCGATCTTTTTGTTTTTTGCCCTTTCGATCTTCGGCATTCTGATCGTCAATATTCCGTTTTTGATGCTGGCTTCGATTCGCGAAGTGTCTATCTCGCGGGGGACTATGATCTCCCGGGAAAACGGGCCGAAATAAAGCTCCTGGCTGAAATAGTTTTTGTTTTCGTCTTCGACCGGATTTGTCCTTTCTCCCCGGATGATTATAATGTCGTTTTCAAGGGAAATATCCACTTCCTCGCTTTTTACTCCGGCGATCGCGGATTGCACCACGAGCTCTTTGTCGGTTTCGTATACGTCAATCACGAGCTGTCCTTCGGAGACATTCCAATTCTTCGCCGTTTCAGACAATGTGCCGGAATCCACTTTTATTTCCTCGGTTTCTTTCATATTTTGTTTTTGTGTTTTTTTAAATAAAGCCATAAAGTTAGAGGTTATTCTCTTTCTATATTCTTAATAATGCAAACACTTTTTAATTTTTTGATTTGTTCCATGGCGATGTGTAAAAATACAAACAACAAGAAGATGATAAGCGCTGAATAACCGACATACATATAGCTTTCTTCCCCGGCTGTTAGTTTTATTATAGACCATTCAAGGTAATAATCAAATAGCCCGTGAAGAACTATAGCCAAACTGAACCCGGCGATAATGTATAGCCATTTTTGTTTGAGCTTGTAAAAACCCAGGGCGATAAAATAACCGATAATTCCGGAACAAAGCGCGTGCAAAAGCGTAGCCCCCAAAAATCTTACAAAAGCCAGGATAAATGGCTCGGAGATCATTTCAAAGATTTTTCCACTGAACAAGAGTATATTCTCGGCCGTGGCAAAGCCCAAGGCGGCAATGACCATATAGAGGGGAATATCCACCGGTTCATCCATACAGCTTTTTCTCAACACAAAGAACAGGACCACCAAATATTTTAGCATTTCCTCCGGTAGAGATACTCCGATAATAAACTTTAATCCCAAAAACAATTCTTGGTTTTGCAGATTGAGGCCGGTAATTTTGTCTATCAGGAGTAGTTCTATAAAAACAGTGGGAATGGTCGCGAGGACGCCGTAAAAGAATATTTCCAATATCTTTGTTTTCGGTTCCGGTGTTTTGTCTTTTTGTAAAAAGAACGCGAGCCAAACTGTTCCCGGCAATACCGCCAAAAGAAAATACAGCAGTAAATTGTTAAAACTATTATCCATTTATTTTTAAATTAGACTTCGGTTTTATGTTTTTATAACCATATATCTTTGCTTTTGGGGACGCGAGCGCGGTTAGGGCGATCATAGAGGCGTTATCGGCCGTGTATCTCTTGCCCGGCAAGAAACAAGCGATTTTTCGGGCCTTGCACTCTTTTTTGAAAGCTTGGCTCAAGTGTAGATTTGCCGATACTCCACCTCCGAGTATCACTGACTCCACCCCATATTTGGCAACAGACGACATTGTCTTAGAAATAAGGACTTCGCTTATTGAGTTTTGTATCTCTTTCGCCATTTCCGCTATGTAGTCGGGAGATTTTTGTGTTTGCTTACTTCTTTTTTCAAAGTCATAGAGTACAGCTGTTTTTAATCCGGAAAAGCTGAAATCAAAATTGGGTTCGCGGATCATCGGGCGGGGGAGATGTATGTCGTATTTAGGGTCTTTGAATTTTCGCGCCCATTTGGCAATCTCAACTCCTCCCGGATAACCCAATCCCAGTATTCGGGCGGTTTTGTCAAAACATTCGCCCGCGGCGTCGTCTCTTGTTTCTCCGATCAGCTTATATTTGCCAACGCCCTTTATAATAATTAATTGCGTATTTCCTCCGGAAACAGCAAGTCCGATTGCCGGAAATGTTGGTGCCTTGGATTGTGTGAGCCAGCCGGACCAGATATGCGCCTCAATATGATTTACTCCTGCTATGGGCAAGTCCCAATAAAAGCCGAGCGCTTTCGCGAAATTAACACCCACCCACAAGCATGGTTCTAATCCCGGTCCGATGGTCACCGCGAGCTTGTCTATTCTTGGTTTTTGGTATTCGCCCAGAAATGTTTTTAAATTACAAAGCAATTCCGGATTTCTTTCCAATATTTTTTCCAGCCTTTTTAGTTTTCCTTGCCTCGCTCTAGCCTTGGCGAAGGTGGGCTTCGCCTCGCCGTAGTCCGCCAGCTGGCGGACGGAGGCGGGTTTCATTGGTTTCAGCAAGCCCGCCTTTTTTAAAACTTTAGTAAGAATCGGTATGATGTTTTTTTGGTGTTCGCGCTTCGCCAGGCTGGGGAATACACCTCCGTATTCGCTGTGAAGTTTTTCCTGTGAAGAGACTGTCTCCGCCAAAATTTTAAAATCCTTGCCGAAAATTTTGGGGCGCGCCCCTTTTGCTTCGATAATGCTCACGCCCGTATCATCGCAGCTTGTTTCAATGGCTAATAATTTCATTTGTTTATCCAATTTTAGCTAAAAATTACATTGTTGGCAAACTTAGTTCTTTGGTTTGCCGGATTTATGGGCGTATTTCGTGTTTGCTTTTTTACCTTATTTTTGATATATATGTTATATATATTGCTATTGTTTAGGCCCTATCGTCTAACGGTTAGGACATCAGATTTTCAATCTGGTAATCAGGGTTCGATTCCCTGTAGGGTCACCAGCTGTTATGTATCGAGATGGTATTGATAATACCATCTCGATACATAACTTTATATGAGGACCCTACAGGGAATCGAAGGCGGAGGACTGACGAGTCCGAGCCGGGTCCTAAAAATTTTTCAGCAGAAAAACATTTTAGGACGATTCCCTTACATCTAGAGCGATTCTCAAATCGAACCCTTCTCTCTTTTCTTCAAGCCAGTTATTGGCTTGCTTGGATTTGCTTTTATTTTACTATATTAATGAAATAATAAATGGAAGACAGATATTATTTAAAAGTCGGAACTGCCAGAGATTTTAAAAACAAAAATGACAGGCGATTGTATCGCTTTTTCGAAATGCTCGTGCCGATAGCAAGCTTTTCCATTTTGATCTTATCAATAGTTTTTTCTTTTAAGCTTCCGGTTTTCATCTCTTTTTTTATTATTCTTTACGACATTTATTG
>JBAZMG010000041.1:0-9550 GCA_041649895.1 Minisyncoccota bacterium
ATACCGAGAGTGCTCCACCCGATCCCTTTCCGAACTCGGAAGTGAAATCTCTCATGGCCGATGATAGTGGATTCCGCGAAAGTAGGTAGTCCCCGTATTAAAGATCAAAAAGAAATACTATTCAGGGAGGGTTAACCCCCTCTTTTTATTTGCAAATAATGCGTCGATGTGGTAATAAAAAGCCAGAGACGGAGATTTCGCGATGTCAAGAATTCACATATCTGAGGATGTATCGTTTCAAGAAAACATTGCCCTTGTTGTTGTGCTTGCGGTATTAGCAGCTTTTATTATCATCGTCTTAATGGCGCGACCGTCGGGTCAAAACTTTATTTACGCCATATTGGTTGTAGCCGGACTATGCTTAGTTCTAATGCTAAAATCAACAGCGTCAGATTAATTCGTTATCAAAAAGAGCTTTGCTCTTTTTTTATTTTTGGCTTATAATACCCCTATGAACTCAATTATTAAAAAAAGGACTGTTTTTACGATTGTCTTATTGGCAATTGTTTTTATGGGCCTTAATTTTTGGGGCGGGAATAGCGTCAAAAATTTCTTCTACAAACAATCATCGGGTCTGCAGGGCTTTCTTTGGAGGAGCGGGAGCGAGGCCTCGTTCGCGAAAAAAAACCAGGAAGAGCTTAACAAAAAACTTTTGGAAGAAAATCAAAAACTGGTTTCGCGATTGGCTGATCTGGATTCTTTAAAAAAAGAAAACGAGACTTTGAGGCAAGCCCTGAGCATCGGTTTAAAAAATGATTTTGATCTGATAATGGCGGAAGTAACGGCTAAAAATAACTTTAGCGTCAAGGGTGTCGCGTATGGCGACTCATTGCTTATTAACAAGGGTAGGATTGATGGAGTGCAAAAGGGATTTCCGGTAGTTTTAGCAAACAAGATTTTATTGGGAAAGGTGGTTGACGTTTATGATAATTTTTCAAGAGTGATGATGATAACAAGCAAGGACAGCGTGATCGATGTTTCGGTCGAGAACACGGATACTTTCGCCCTGGCGAAGGGAGCGGGGGATCAAAAGATAAATCTGGATATGTTTCCCAAAGACAAGGAATTAAAGGAAGGTGCCCTGGTGATAACAAGTGCCTTGGGTAGCGCTTATCCCTCCGGGTTGGCCATCGGCACAATCGACAAGATAATCGGCTTGGACAGCGAAAGCTTTAAAAAGGCGAGCATTAAACCGGCGTATAATTTAGACACGCTTAGTAATGTCTTTATAATTAAAAATATTGTTATATTTGATGAATAAAAAAACCATAATTTTATTTTTTATCCTGGGAGTCTTTTTTTATTTATTCTCCATCGTGGAAATGAGCTTTTTTCCTTTTTATAATGTTTTTATTTTTAAGATTAGCTTGTCTCTCGTAATACCGATTTTGATCTGTCTGTTTGAAGAGCCGGAAAAATTATTGGGAGTTTATGCCGCCTTTTGGGCGGGATTTTTCGCGGACACATTGTCTTTTTCAATGTATTACGGGATTATGACAATTACAATGGTTTTAGCGGCCTTCTTAATAAAACTAATTTTATTAAAATATGTCAGGGTCCCGTCGTCAGCATGGTTATCCAAAATTCAGGGTTAGGAGGGGTGGTGAGATCGAAACCGATGAAGTGTTTTTGGACGCGGCTATACAAAAAAAGCAAAGGTCAAAGAACATCGGATACGGAAAGATCGAAACCGCTTTGTCAAAAAAGACATTCGTAATCCTTTTCAGCTGTATCGTCTTTACGATTACGGCGTTTTTTGCTTTCGCTTTTTACTTCCAGGTGATCGAGCACGATGTGTACGCGCAAAAATCCGAACGAAACAGATACATCTCAAGTAATATTGATTCCCAGAGAGGGATAATCTATGATCGAAACCACATCCAGCTTGTCTCAAACGACCAAACGTTTAACCTTGTTTGCGAATACGCGGCATTACCGGAAGAGAAAGATATTTTTGATCGCGAAGTCATGGAATTGGCGAAGATAATGGGCGTCACTTCGGAAGAAATAAGCAACCGGATCGAGGAGAAAAAAAAGAAAGGAAATCCGAGCGATGCCATCTTCGAGGATTTGGACAAGGAAGCGGACAAAGACAAGATCATTGTCCTTGAAACAAAAATGGATATCTTGCCCGGGTTTAGCATAGAAAAGAACAGCACGAGAATTTACAATAATGCCGAAAATTTTTCTTTGCTTTTGGGCTTTGTCTCTCGCGATAGCAAGAGCGGGCAATTGGGAATAGAAAAAGATTATAATGATTATTTGAAAGAAACGCCCGGTATTTTGGAGCGTGAAAGAAGCAGTAGCGACGGAACAGTGGAAGAAAAGATCGTAAAAGCCGCCGAGCCGGGCAACAATCTTTTGCTTAATATCGATGGCGATCTGCAAAACAAGATCAGCCAGTTCTTGAAAGAAGACGTGGATCAATATAATGCCAGGGCCGGATCCGTAGTTGTCACGGACCCGAACACGGGTGAAATTTTATCTTTGGCAAGCTATCCGTCCTTTGATAGCAATATTTTTTCAAAAGCCTTGTCAGAAGAAGAATACAATAAATTGATGGCCAGTTCAACAACCTCCTTTTATAATCGCGCCATTGCCGGAGAATATCCGATTGGTTCCACGATCAAGCCCTTGCTCGCGGCCGCCGCGTTGCAAGAAAACGTGATCACCGCGGATAAAGTTATAGATTGCGCGGGCGGACTCAGATTAAAAGATGGAACCTTTAAAAAAGACTGGACCACGCACGGAGCGACCAATATGACGAAAGCCATCGCGGAATCTTGTGACACTTATTTTTATATCGTCGGCGGAGGTTATCAGGGATTTGACGGATTGGGAATAGACAGGATCGATAATTATCTCGCTGATTTCGGATTTGGCAAAGAAACAGGAATTGATCTGTCCGGGGAAAGCGCCGGGTTTGTTCCGAGCGCTGAGTGGAAACAAGAAGAAATCGGGACGAGCTGGTATCCGGGCGACACTTATAATATCTCGATCGGGCAAGGGTATTTGGGGGTGACTCCGCTACAATTGGCAATGGCGACTGCCGCTGTGGCCAATGGCGGAACGTTATTCAAACCGCAAATTGTAAACAGCGTGCTCGATAAAAACAACAATGTTATTAAAAAATTCGAACCCGTTGTTGTTAAAGATGATTTCATCGGTTCCCGATATTTGGAACAGGTAAGACAGGGAATGCGGCAAACTGTGCTTTCCTCGGCCGGTACGGCGCGCGGAATGCAGTCAATGCCCGTGACCTCCGCGGCAAAGACCGGGACGGCCCAAACAAGCAAGGCGGACACATATCACAACTTGATAACCTTGTTCGCGCCCTATGACAATCCACAGGTGGTAATAACTATTTTAATTGAAAGCGTACCCCATGAAACCGGAGTGGCTAACTTGCTTGCGAGACAAATAACGCAGTATTACTTTGCCGACAGATTAAAACAGGCCGAAGAGGCAAGTAAGCCAATCGAACAAACGACCGAGAATATTGATGCCAATAATCCGGAAATAACACCATTGCCGGACGCGACCTTGCCGGAAGACCAACCCGCTATAAACACCGAAGACCAGCCGGACGGGACTCTTCCCGACGGCGAACCCCCAAGCGATTAGAGTGGATATTTCGTTTGACATATACTTAATAATATTGTATGGTGTTAATGGAGGTTAAAAAATGGCAGAAGAAACATCAGAAAGTGATTCCTCTTTTCTCGCGGTAGTTTGCGTACTCCTTATAATAGGAGCTATCATTGGAGGCGTCGTCGGAATGTTTATTGGAGTCAATATGTGGGGGGAAACTCTTCCTAATGACCAGAATCTGGTGGCGTTTCAAAAGGGAGAAATGCGTATTTCTCATCAAAGCATTGATCTGAGAGAACCTTTAAGCATAGAAGAGCTTCATGCGGAAGTGCTCCTTCCCGGGACGAGACATACCTACTTGCAGTACTCATTAACCCCGGACGAAGCACGGCTTTTGGGCCCTGGTTTCGGAGAACGCCTTGCGAACAATGTGATTGTCGAAGAGACTGAAGCAACGAATGGGTTAAGCTTTAATTCGTCGGGGTGGATTATCCCCCTGCCAAGCAGAGTTAATCCGGAACATATCGCTATTAGCCAAAGATGGTGAATAGCGGGCGGGATTGAGAGACCCGTATAAAATCTCTCTCTGTTCTTCGGATGTGTGTCCGAACTGACGAGTCCAAAAGGACGAAAACAGCAGATCTTTTATAAGATTTCAGGCAATAACGCGGATTCAAATAAATTTGTTTCCGGATTATTGCTTGAAATTTTGAGCAATGTGGTACTTGTGATAATTCAGGAATGGAACCCGAAAAGGGGATTCGGATTTGTCCGCTTGCGAAGCGGCCGGCGCGCGTTTGTGCATGTGTCGGAATTGAGGCCGTGTCCGCCTTGCGGAACAGACCTCACAGGGTATGAGATCGATGAACAATCTTTTCAAGTTGTAGAAACTGAAAAAGGATTGCAACTTGAAAATGTAAGGATTATACTTCCAACCGTTTGGAGTCTGGAGGGCGGAGTTATTGTGTCCGAAGCGACCTGGCCCCAAAGCAATAGAACGGAGAGAGGGCTTTATCCTATAGTTTATCGCTCCCGTGGCAAGCCCCCCCGATATGATCAGCAACGCGTTGAAATGGCGATACGGGATGGGTGTCTCCCCGAGATCATTTCCAAAGTAAAGAGTTATTATGAGTCGCTAACGGATAGTAAAAAATAGTCGATAGGAGATTTCCGACCGAAAATCTCCTTCCTAATCTTGAGCCCACTTGAAATGTGGTTTGAAGATTGGGAAACAAATCTATTTTTAGGGAATGTTTGGGGGCTTAGCCCCCAAACATTGGGGATTGACAGCGTTGCTTTATTTTGAGTTTATGCTATGCTGGTCTAATATAATAAACAAGGTAGAAATATCTCTTGTTTTTTTAATAATTTAAAAGCAAGATAATACTACAAAGAAAAATTTTATGGATGAAAAATATTTAACAAAAGAAGGCTTGGAAAAGCTGAAAAACGAGCTGGAACATCTGAAAAAAGATGAAAGAATAAAAATAGCGGAAGATCTTAAAGAAGCTATTTCTTTCGGCGATTTGTCGGAAAACGCGGCTTATGACGAAGCCAAAGAGAATCAGGCGTTCTTGGAAGGCAGGATAGCGGAATTGGAAAAACTGATAAACAGCGCCAAAGTTATCTCGGAGAATGGAAATAACGGTTGGGTTCAAGTTGGCTCATTTGTTACCTTGGACGACGGAAAATCAAAAGAAAAATACTACATCGTCGGAGAAGAAGAAGCCGATCCGATGTCGCAAAAACTTTCGTTCAAATCTCCTCTCGGCGCCGCTCTAATTAACAAACCGAAGGGCGCGACCGTTGACGTGAAAACGGCAAAAGGAGTCGCCAAATACAAGATCATTGATATTAAATAAAGCGAGAATCAAGAATTGAGGATCAAGAATAAAGAAGAAAAAGCAAACAGGACCGTCCGCAAGGCGGTCTTTTTTTTCAATGCCTCGCGTCCAATGTTTTTTAGGATTTTTTTTGGTGCTTATCTATTTGTTCCCCAATTCTTGATTCTTAAATCATTATTCTTTATTCTATTTATATTGTTGCTTTTCGCTTGTTTTATGTTAAAATAGAGAAAATTTAACCAAAATAAGAATTATTTAAAAAATATGTCTCCAATTGAAGAGATCCGAAAGAATAGAATCGAGAAAATAGAAAAATTAAAAGCCCGGGGCGAAGATGTTTACCCCTTGGAAATAAAGCGGACGCATGAGATAAAAAGCGTGATCGCCGGTTTTGACAAATTGGCAAAAGACGAGACCGAGGTGGTTTTAACCGGCAGGGTGAGGACGATCAGGTCTCACGGAGCTTTGACTTTTCTGGATATTGAAGACGGAACCGGAAAAATACAGGCGCTTTTGAGTAAAGACAGTCTGGGAGAAAAAAAATACGATTTCTTTAAAGAGAGTTTTGATGTCGGCGATTTTATCGGAATAACGGGTGTTGTTTTTGAAACAAAAAGACAGGAAAAAACAATCAAGGCTTCTGATTTTAAAATGCTATGCAAAAGCTTGCGGCCGTTACCGGAAAAGTGGCACGGCTTGAAGGACGTTGAAGAAAGATTCAGAAAAAGGTATCTGGATTTACTTTTTTCTCCGGAAGTAAAGGACAAGTTTGTTATCCGTTCCCGATTTATCTCGGAATTACGAAACTTTCTTGATCACAAAGGTTTTTTTGAGGTGGAAACTCCGATACTGCAATTGCTTTATGGCGGCGCCCGGGCGAAACCGTTCAAAACTCACATCAACGCGATGGATTTGGACGTGTTTTTGCGCATCTCCCCGGAATTATATTTGAAGCGGCTACTCGTGGGCGGTTTCGAAAAAGTTTATGAGATCGGAAAATGTTTCAGAAACGAGGGAGTGGACAAATTTCACAATCCTGATTTTACAATGATAGAATTTTACTGGGCGTACGCGGATTACAAACAATTGATGAAATTGACAGAAGAAATGTTTACCGAAATTTTAACCAAAATAATCGGTAAAACGGAAATAGAATACGACGGCAAAAAAATAGATTTTAAAGGACCCTGGGAGCGGGTGGAATTTTTCGCTTTGCTTCAAAAATACGCCAAGATCAATTACGAAGAATTAAACGAAGAAAGCTTGTGTAAAAAAGCGATAGAGATGGGGATTACCGTGCCCGAGGGCGCGGACAAAGCGAATATCGCGGACGAGATCTATAAAAAATGCTGCCGTCCCAAGATTGTCCAGCCGACATTCGTGATTCACCATCCCTACGGTTTTCAGCCTCTGGCTAAAGGATTGGACGAGCACAGGCTCGCGAGTTTTCAGTTGGTTGTCGCGGGCGCGGAAGTGATAAATGCTTTTTCGGAACTGAATGATCCCTTGGAACAGGAGAACCGATTGAAAAATCAGGAAAAATTATTTGAGTGCGGCTTTGAAGAAGCCCAGAGATCGGACGAGGAATTCGTGGAAGCGCTGGAATACGGAATGCCTCCGGCCGCTGGATTCGGAATGGGGATTGACCGGATTGTCTCTATGATCACCAATTCCAATTCTCTTCGGGAAGTAATATTATTTCCCATAATGAGAGATAAAGAATAAGTTAATCGGGCAAACTAAAAAATCATCTGTTAAAGGTGATTTTTTATTTTTGATAATATAAAAACTGCTTTTTCTAAAAAATTGTTTAGAAGAAAGCAGTTATGTTGGTCGTCGCGGTTGTACCCGGCCAGCTTGTTGATACGGCTTGCGGGCAGGGGGATAAAAGGAAAACCAAAGAAACATAAGGATTAAGGTGCAAAGTGCGGCATCCCAGAGGGAAAGAGCAGAACTTAGTCGTTCTTGCATTGTTTGTACTAATCGGGGATCAGCCGCATGGCTTATCAATGCTTGGCCGATCGCCATAATTATCCACCAGCCGACAATCGCCTCAAGCAACGTTGCTCGCACAAAACAGAGTGCGGGTTCTTTACGTAGCCACCAGATAATAACAATGAATAAAATACTTAGGATTACCGGAACAAGAAGATCCATTCAAAACCTCTCTTTTTCGAACATAGTCTTACTATACAATTTTTTATATTTTAGTCAAGGGACGAGAAACACGATTTACTGGTTAAATTTTCAAATCTTTAAATTTTTTAACCTAATTCAGTTATAGGTTATATTTGCTTTTTCGTTTCAAAATTGTTATTATGTATAAAAATACAATAATTTTTATTTTTTATGCTTGATATAAAATTCATTAAGGAAAATCCTGGCCAAGTCAAGGAAGCGGCGCGTAAAAAACACATTGATTTTGATGTCGATCACTTGTTGGCGGTCTATGAAAAAAGAAAGAAACTGATCCAGTCGATCGAAAATCTGAGCAAGGTGAAAAATCAGGCGAATAAAGAAATTCAGAATGCAAAGGATGACGAACAGAGAAAATTGGTAATCGCGCAAATGCGCGAGCTGGACCGAAACTCCGATGCGGAAGAAAAAGAATTCAAGGAGATTGATAATGAATATCAAAGATTGATGCTTCTTGTCCCCAATATTCCGGACGAATCAGTGCCCGAAGGAAAATGCGACGCGGATAACACGGAAATACGAAAATGGGGGAAGATTCCGGATTTTAAGTTTGAAGTTAAAAATCACGTTCAGATCGCCAAAGATTTGGATTTGATCGATTTTGAACGTGGTTCCAAGGTGGCCGGATTCCGGGGATATTTTTTAAAGAACGAAGCGATGCTTATTTGTATGGCTATTTGGAATTACGCCACTGAGGTTTTTGTTAAAAAAGGATTTGTGCCAATGGCCGCTCCGTCGCTAGTAAACGAAGAAGCGTTGATTGGCACGGGGTATCTGCCTCAGGCGAAAGACGAGGTCTATTGCACTCACGACGGAATGTATCTTGTGGGCACTTCAGAGGTACCGGTAATGGGCTACCATTCAAACGAAATTTTAAAAGAAGAAGATCTGCCCCTTAAATATATGGGATTTTCTCCGTGCTTCAGGACCGAGATCGGCAGTTATGGCAAGGATACGCAGGGAGTTTTTAGGGTGCACGAATTTACGAAGATCGAGCAAGTGGTCCTTTGCCGCAACGACAAAGAGGAGTCGATCCGATTACACGAGGAGTTGACCAAGAACGCGGAAGAGATTTTGCAAGGACTGGAGTTGCCTTATCACGTGGTGGTGAATTGCGCCGGAGATTTGGGTTTGGGCCAGGTAAAGAAATACGACATTGAGTGCTGGGTGCCGTCGCAAAACAAATATCGCGAAACCCATTCGTCTTCTTACTTTTTTGATTTTCAAACAAGAAGATTGAACATCAGATACAAAACAAAAGACAACGAAACAGAATTCGCTTATTCACTCAACAATACGGGAATCGCCACTCCTCGCGTATTAATGCCGTTTTTGGAAAACCATCAACAGGCTAACGGAAGCGTAAAAATACCGAAAGCCTTGCGCAAATATTTAAACTTTAAAGAGATCAAGCCAAAGAGACAGTAAAATAATGGACATTAAAAAAACTAAGGTAATCATTAACGGAATCGAAACTTCTTTTACGGATACGGGCACGGGAGAGCCGGTTTTAATATTGCACGGTTGGGGAGCTTCAAGCGATTATTGGATGGAAATATCGCGAAGACTTGCTTCCTCCGGTTTTCGCGCGATTGCTATGGACTTTCCCGGATTTGGCGGAAGTTCGGCGCCGAATGAGGTGTGGGGAACGAGCGACTATGCCGAATTTGTTAATAATTTTACGCGCGAGATCGGTCTTACTCGGACACACTTGATCGGCCATTCCTTTGGCGGAGCGGTGGCGATGAAATTGTGTTTCAATAATCCGGAAAAATTTGATAAATTGATATTATGCGATGCCGCGGCAATCAGAGGAAAAAAACTTGGGGCGAGGCAAACAGCCGCGAAACTGATGTCGGATGTCGGCGCAGGTTTGATCAAGAAAACCCCCTTTTATCGTTTTTTTCAAAAGATCGCTT
>JBAZMG010000042.1:0-9436 GCA_041649895.1 Minisyncoccota bacterium
TTGACCCTTGACCCTTGACGCTCACCTCTCACTGCTCACCTCTCACTGCTCACCTCTCACTGCTCACTCCATGCACCATAAACTGTTTTACATTCTGCTGCTCTTTCTGGCGCTTTGCGGCGGTTGCGCTTCCCTTACCGAATCGCAGCTGAAGACGGTGAACAGCCTGGCTGTTACCGCAGACAGTGTGGCGGCGGCCCCATCGGCCCTGTTTAAAGAACTGGCGGCTGTCCGTATGCAGCGCGGCCTGTTTTATGCAGCTTCGCTCACGAGTGCCGATGCCCGTTTCCGGGAACTCAATGCTCTGGCCGAGGCTGCCATAGAAGACGAGAAAGTGGCCGGACGGACCGATGTCTGTGTGGCCGTTCTGAACAGCTACCTCCGCGCCCTGCGCAGCATAAGCAACCAGGCCCGGTGGAAACAGTTGGGCATCGAGGTGCGCGGTCTGGGCAGCAGCCTCGACTCGGTAATCCTTCGGTTTAACCAACTGGACTGGACCGAGAAGGACCTGCCTCAGGGCATTGGCAAACTCACGGGAAAATATGCCGGACTGCTGAGCGAAAACTATATGAAAAACCGCCAGGCGCGCGCAGTACGTGCTTTTGTGACCGAAGGCGATACCCTAGTGGCTCTTTGTACCGATGCCCTGGCCGAACTCCTGCGCAGGCGCGAAGTGGAAGAACTCATTGACAACGAGGCCGATGGGCTTCGTCAGAACTACCTGGCCTACCTGCATCGGGTGGAAGCCCTGGGGCAACTGCCATCGGTGGATAACGACCGCAACTACCTGGAACTGCAAAAGAAACTGGAAAACTCCCGGCGCCTGCGCGACAAGTGCGTGAGCGGGCTGCGGAGCCTCAAACGGGCGCACCGCAAATTGCTCACCCAACTGGAGAAACGCGAACGGATGGACTATTGGTACGACGAGCTTACGGAGCTTAATACCCTGGCGGTGCAGCTGAATGAGCTGTTGATTGGAGTGAGAAGTGAGGAGTGAGGAGTTAGAAGTTAGAAGTTAGAAGTTAGAAGTTAGAAGTTAGAAGTTAGAGGTTATCTATTATAATATATAAAGTTATTATATTTGCAATAAATGAATGATATAATAGATAAAATACTTGAATCCCGGCCGTTTATTCCAAGACTTGTTTACAGCGAACGGATTAAACCATTTATAGGCAAAGAAATCATTAAGGTCATTACCGGCCAGCGGAGGGTAGGGAAGAGTTACATTCTTCTTCAGTTGATAACTGAGCTTAAAAAGGATGATTCTGCATGCAACATACTTTACATTAATAAAGAGCTTCAACCATTTGCACACCTGAACGATGATGTCTCCTTATTCGAATATGTTACAGCCAATCTGAAGGCAGCTGTCAACAATTACCTATTTATTGATGAAGTACAAGATATTAAAGACTTTGAGAAAGCATTACGAAGCTTATTGGCCGAAAACGTTTGCGATATATTTATTAGCGGCAGTAACGCAACCATGTTGTCGGGAGAGTTGGCCACTTATTTAGCAGGCAGATACATTGAATTTGAGGTACACAGTCTGGGTTATGACGAGTTTCTTACATTTTTTAACCTGAAAACCACCACGCAAAATCTTTATACCTATTTAACGTTGGGCGGAATGCCCTACATGAAGGTCATAGGATTGAACGAGAATTCCGTTTTCGAATACTTACGCAACGTATATTCCACCATTTTGTTAAAGGACGTTGTATCGAGAGAAAATATACGCCAGGTAGCCTTTTTGGAAAATTTAGTAGCCTTTTTGGCAGACAACGTCGGAAGTTTGTTTTCTGCCACAACCATCTCCAAATACCTCAAGTCACAACGATTATCGGTTACTCCGCAAATTGTAATTAATTATGTAAAGGCTCTGACCAACGCTTTTTTTATCTACAAAGTTCCGCGTTACGATATCGTTGGTCTAAAGATATTTGAAGTTGGCGATAAGTATTATTTCGAAGACCTTGGCTTGCGAAATTGCATACGCGGATTTGATAGAAACAAAGACATCGGCAAATTGATGGAAAACGCCGTATATCTACATTTGAAACGGAACGGTTATACCGTGCGGGCAGGACAAATCGGAACCAACGAAATTGATTTTGTCGCCGAAAAAAATGGTAACCGCCTGTACGTTCAAGTCTCCTATTTGTTGACTGATTCCTCAACAAAGTCACGTGAGTTCGGGAACCTAAACAAAATTGCCGACCATTTTCCAAAATATGTTGTAACCATGGATGAATTCCAATCCGGAATTACTCAAAACGGCATCCGGCAAATCCATCTGGCTGATTTCTTGTTGGATATAGAGTGAGAAGTGAGGAGTGAGAAGAGAGAAGTGAGGAGTGAGAAGTGAGGAGAATGGCAGCATCAGGAAGTTAGTGTAAAAATGTTCGCGTATTGAACAAAAAACCTTAATTTTGTTCAATACAAATAATTAAATGAATGAGATCAGTTGTTTTGCAACAAAGAGAAGAACGGGACGCATTGTTGAGAAAGGTCTATCAAAAGCGCATTTTGATAGATCATGTTGAACAATATCTAGCTTCCGATCTTATAAAACTGATTACAGGACCACGACGTGCGGGAAAATCTGTATTCGCACTGCAATTGTTGGGTTTAAATGATTTCGCCTATCTGAATTTTGATGACGAGCTATTGCTTTCCTCTTTTGATGAAAATGCGATTATTCAGGCTTTGCAGGAAGTTTACCCTCAGTTTCACTTCTTGCTGTTGGATGAGATACAAAATTTGCCTCATTGGGAAATATGGGTAGGAAAGCTATATAGGCGAGGAATCAATCTTGTGATTACAGGATCGAATGCCAGACTACTTTCGGGCGAGATGGCCACCATGCTAACCGGACGTTATTTACAAATAGAAGTACTGCCATTCGGATTGAAGGAAGTACTGAACTTTCGTCAAGTCGTACAGTCTGTAGAAACCCCCGTTCAAAAAGCGAATTTGTTGCTGCAAGTGGAGGATTATATGGTCTATGGCGGCTTTCCGGAGACATTGGCCCTGAGAAGTATTACAAGGAATTATCTATCAACACTGTTTGATTCGGTTTTGCTCAAAGACATAACCAAGAGGTATAAAGTCAGAAACAGTAATGAACTGTACAACCTTGCGAATTACTTATTATCGAACTATGGCAATCTGTTTTCATTGACGCAGTTAGTCGATGATTTGAACCTTGGCAGTAAATCGACAGCCCAGAAATTTTGCCTCTATTTGGAAGAGACGTACCTGTTCTTTTATTTACCTCGCTTTAATAATAAACTAAAGCAGATGCGTAAAGCTCCTCTGAAACCATATATTGTTGATAATGGTTTTATTGCAGCCCACTCTTTTGAACTGTCTCCAAATAGAGGACGTTTGTTGGAAAATTCGGCTATGATTGAACTTGTCAGGAGAGGTTACAAACAAGGGCAATCTTTGTTTTATTACCGTTCAAGAAATAATAAAGAAGTGGACTTCGTTTGCCGTAAAGGAGCTCAGGTGGAGCAACTTATACAGGTATCCTACGAAGTAAAAATTTCGAAAGTCCTTAAGCGGGAAATTTCCGCGCTGATGGAATGTGCCGGTGAATTACATTGCAATAATCTGTTACTGCTTACATGGGACGAAGAGAAAACCATAGAACAAGACGGTCAAACCATACGGATACTTCCGGTATGGAAGTGGATGAGTGAGGAGTGAGGAGTGAGGAGTGAGAAGTGAGAAGTGAGGAGTGAGGAGTGAGAAGTGAGGAGTGAGAAGTGAGAAGTGAGAAGTGAGAAGTGAGAAGTGAGGATCGTAACCTTCGTTACCGTAATGGTGGTTACAATTCATTTGTTAAATTTGCAGAAAAAGTTGACCTATGCTCAAATTTTATGATCGAGAGAACGAGATTGCTCTTTTGCTGAATACCGAGCAAAAATCGCTTGAAACTGCACAGATGACGTTTGTTGTGGGGCGACGACGCATTGGAAAAACGACATTACTTACGCAAACATTTCGGGGAAAACCGACCCTATATTTCTTTATAGAAAAGAAGAATGAGGCTTTACTTTGTGAAGAATTCATTACTGAAATCCAAGAAAAATTAGGAACAACGGTTTATGGCGAGATACGCTCTTTCAAAGAGGTTTTCGGTTATTTGATGGAACTTTCGCAGAATAGGCATTTTACGCTGATAATAGATGAATTTCAAGAGTTTCGCAACATTAATTCTTCCATTTACAGCGAAATGCAAAATATTTGGGATACGAATAAAAGCAGAAGCCAACTTAATCTTATTCTTTGCGGGTCTGTTTATTCGTTGATGAAACAAATCTTTGAAAACTCCAGGGAGCCTCTTTTTGGCAGAGCAACAGCCAGAATACAAGTTAAATCATTTGATATTAAAACAATTAAAGAAATCATACGAGACTATCGCCCCGATTTTTCCAATGAAGACTTGCTTGCATTTTATCTTATTACAGGCGGTGTTGCTAAATATGTCGAGTTGTTGGCAGATGCAAAAGCGTTCACCCTGGAGAGCATTGTAAACGAGGTTTTTTCAGACAACTCTCTTTTCCTGGATGAAGGTAAAAATGTGTTGATTGATGAATTTGGCAGAGACTATGGTAATTATTTCTCAATACTTTCTCTTATTGCCTTATCTAAAACCTCACGTCCGGAAATAGAATCTGTTTTGAACATGAACATCGGCGGTTTTTTGGATAAATTGGAAAATGAATACAGTCTTATAACCAAGGTTCGTCCCATTTTGTCAAAACCTGCCGGAAAAAATGTGAAATATCGGCTCAACGATAATTTTTTGAATTTCTGGTTTCGGTTCATTTACAAATACAGCGGTGCTGTGGAAACGGAAAGTTTTGATTATTTGAAAAGTATAGTCTATCGGGATTACAATACTTACAGCGGACAAATATTGGAGCGGTATTTTCGCGAAAAAATAATGAAAGAAGAAAATCTTTCTGCAATTGGCTCGTATTGGGAGAGCGGGAACAGGAATGAGATCGATATTGTAGCAATTAACGAATACGAAAAGACGGCAATCATTGCCGAAGTGAAACGGCAAAAGGAAAGAATAAGTTTGGAAATTTTGCGTGAAAAAGCAAAAAATCTTGTAAATAAAGAACTTGCTGGATACAGGATTGAGTACAGGGCTTTATCAATTGAAGATATGTAAGTTTGCGTTTGGCGCTTATTGAACGGGAAACACCTCCCAGTTGCTGCCGCAACCGGGTGCAGCATTTACCCGTTTAAGAACTTCCGACAAGCTATTCAGAACGGGGAACACCTCCCAGTTGCTGCCGCAATCGGGTCAAGCTTCTACCCGTTAAAAACTTCCAGCAAGCTATTCAGAACGGGAAACACCTCCCAGTTGCTAAAGCAACCGGGTCAAGCTTCTACCCGTTAAGAACTTCCAGCAAGCTATTCAGAACGGGGAACGCCTCCCAGTTGCTGCCGCAACCGGGTCAAGCTTCTACCCGTTAAGAATTTACAGCAAGCTATTCAGAACGAGAAACACCTCCCAGTTGCTAAAGCAACCGGGTCAAGCTTCTACCCGTTAAGAACTTCCAGCAAGCTATTCAGAACGGGAAACACCTCCCAGTTGCTGCCGCAACCGGGTCCTTCCCTCCGCGGGCGCGAGGTTTCCCTTATCTGAATAGCTTGGGACGTTCTTTACGGAAATTGAGCAACCATAAGCAGCATGGGAGGTGTGCCTGCGCAAGGAAACATTGCAAGGGTCAAAAGCGGTCAGAAATTAACGCGCTGGTTGTTTGTGAATTAGCTACCGAGGTTGTTTGACCCTTGATTCAGCCAGCACGTGTTTATTGGGTTTCCGGAGAGGTGCATGTTAAGGGTCAAATAATTAAAATTGTTAATGCGTAGATTATTAGATAAATAGCTACCGAGGTTGTTTGACCCTTGATTCAGCCGTGATATTAGTGAGAAGTTAGGAGTGAGTTGCGCACCATGAGGAGCATGGGAGGTGTGCCTGCGCAAGGCAACATTGCAAGGGTCAAAAGCGGCTAGAAGCTAACGCGCTGGTTGTTTGTATATTAGCTACAGGGGCTGTTTGACCCTTGATTCAGTCAGCACGTGCTTATTGGGTTTCCGGAGAGGTGCATGTTAAGGGTCAAATAATTAAAATTGTTAATACGTAGATTATTAGATAAATAGCTATCGAGGTTGTTTGACCCTTGATTCAGCCGTGATATAAGTGAGGAGTGAGGAGAATGGCAGCAGCAAGAAGGTGGTCAATAAAATGGTGTGGAGGGTTGAAAGATGACAAGAAATAATGAGTAGGATATCCGATATATTGGCAGAAACCACCATATATGAATTTAAGCAAGTGGTAGAACGCAGCAAGCCTAAAAGCTGGCTTAAGAGCGTAAGTGCCTTTGCCAACAGTTCTGGCGGTACGTTATTTTTCGGAATAGACAATAACGGGCATATAACAGGGTTGGATAACATTCAATCTGACGCTGAATATATCAGCGAACAGATTAAAGTCAGGTTGGATCCCATTCCTGATTTCGAATTATCGGCTCATATGGAAAATGGCAACCCTCTTTTGAAATTGAAAGTACAGACCGGAGTACTTACACCGTATTACTATTATTATGACGGCAGTCGTACGGCTTTTGTCCGTGTAGGAAATGAGAGTGTTCTGGCTACTGCAACGCAACTAAACAATTTGGTGCTGAAAGGTCGGAATATTACCTACGACTCCTTGCCTACGGAATACCATCCCGGTGATTTTACGTTCAGGGTGTTGGCAAATACATATAAAAAGCAAACCAACCGGAATTTCGATGAGAAATTATTGCAGTCGTTCGGTTTTATTGCCCCGAGTGGTAATTTGACGAACTCCGGATTGTTGTTTGCCGACAATTGTCCGCTTCGCCATTCGAGGCTGTTTTGTACGCGATGGAACGGGAATTTGAAAGGTTCTATCGCCGACGATGCCTTAGATGACAAAGAATATCAGGGCAATTTAATAGATTTGTTGCGACAGGGTGTTGAATTCATTGCAAACAACTCCAAACGTCGGTGGCGTAAAACGGCCACAGGCAGAATAAATAAACCCGATTATGCCGAACGTGCTGTATTCGAAGCCCTGGTGAATGCTCTTATCCATCGCGACTATTCCGTACTTGGCAGCGAAGTGCACATCGATATGTATGATAATAGATTAGTTATCAGTTCTCCGGGCGGAATGTTTGATGGCACACTCATTCAAAACAGAAATATAGACGAAGTTCCTTCTTCACGTCGGAATCCGGTGCTTGCCGATGTCTTTGCTCAGTTGAACTATATGGAAAAGCGCGGCAGCGGTCTGCGGAAAATATGCAACGAGTCTGCCAAACTACCAGGCTATACAGTCGATCTGGAACCACGATTTAAGTCGGAGGCGACCGTATTCTTTACGGAGATCACAAACATGAATTGGCAGGAACCAGAAAACTCAGACGTCATAAAAAATGTCACTGGTTCTACCGATAAGGTCCCCGATAAGGTCCCCGATAAGGTCCCCGATAAGGTCCCCGATAAAATAACAACGAATCAGGAAAAAATGTTATTTGAAATTCGTAAAAACAAATATATATCTATGAGTGAGCTATCTGAAAAAATAGGAATCTCGAAACGCAAGGTCTTGGATAATATCAATAAACTGAGGCAATCCGGATTATTGGAGCGAATAGGAAATAATAAAACCGGGCACTGGGAAGTTAGTGAGGAGTGAGAGGTGAGAAGTGAGTGCTTGGCCTTTGCCCGCCTGAAGAAACAATAGCCAAAGGCGGATACGGAGAAATCGATAACTGCCAGTTTTTTGAGCAATACACGAATGATGTTGATAAAATGTGTTATATTGCACCAAAATCATTAGAAAAATGTGATTTAAAAACGATTCTAAATCAAGTATGACAGAGGTACAAAGAGACATAATGCAAGCATTGCTTAGTTGGAAGAATGAGCAGCAACGCAAGCCGCTGATTATTCAAGGGGCGCGTCAAATAGGTAAAACGTATGTAATGAGGCGTTTTGGAGCGCTTTATTACGATCATGTGGCCTATTTTAATTTTGATGCTTCAGAAGAACTATGCAGGGAATTTGAACAGACAAAAGACCCTGCGCGTTTGCTGGGTATACTGAAAATTTATACAGACCAGCCGATTCTGCCACAGAAGACACTTCTTATCTTTGATGAAATCCAGCAGTGCAACAAAGCACTTAACAGCTTGAAATACTTTTGTGAAGATGCTCCTGATTATCATATTATTGCTGCCGGTTCGCTGTTAGGTGTGTCTCTATCCAAAGGAGATTCTTTCCCTGTGGGCAAAGTAGCGTTTTTACAAATGTATCCGGTTACCTTCAGAGAGTTCCTTCATCAAGACAATGTCCGTATGTTCGACTACATAGAAGCACTTGAAACGCCGGATCCATTGCCTGAAATCGTTATGGGGCAGACGATGGAGTCTTATCGCAGGTATCTGGTGTGCGGGGGGATGCCTTCGGCAGCGGTGGCTATGTTGGACACGATGGGTACTCAAGAAATTGAGAAGCGGCACAATGAAGTGTTGACAGCCTATTCATTGGATTTCGCCAAGCACGCACCCGCTGTGGAAATACCTCGAATTGCCGCCATTTGGAATTCCATCCCCTCGCAATTGGCTAAGGAGAACCGCAAATTTTTATATCGGGTAGTTAAGACGGGAGCCAGAGCGCGTGAATATGAAGATGGACTTTTATGGCTTCAGCACGCGGGTTTGGTGTATCGTGTTTTATGCTCCAAAAAGCCCGGCTTGCCGCTGAGCGCTTACGACGATTTGTCGGCATTCAAAATATATTTGTGCGATGTAGGGTTACTGCGTGTTATGTCTAAATTGCCAGGCGATGTGTTTTGGTCGGACAATCCACTGTTTACAGAATTTAAAGGGGCAATGGCAGAGAATGCCGTGCTACAGTCACTTATAGCTCAATTCGAAGTGCAGCCACGCTATTGGACTTCAAACGGAATGGCGGAAGTGGATTTTCTCTTGCAAGACGGACTTCGCCTGCTCCCCATAGAGGTTAAATCCGGCAGTCGATTGACGGGCAAAAGCCTGACGGTATATAACAACCAATACCATCCCCAACTGTCCTTACGTTTCTCGATGAACAATCTGAAGTTGGATGGTCGTCTGTTAAATATTCCTCTGTTTATGGCCGATTGGACAAAGCAGCTGCTAACGGGATTGTGAGGAGTGAGAAGAGTGAGAAGTGAGGAGTGAGAAGTGAGGAGTGAGGAGTGAGAAGTGAGGAGTGAGAAGTGAGGAGTGAGGAGTGAGAGGTGAGGAGGAACGGGTTAAAAGGAAATAAGGTATGATGTCTGAAGATGAACTCTCGTTGCAGGAGATTAGGGAGGCGTTGCGGATGGCCG
>JBAZMG010000043.1:0-8740 GCA_041649895.1 Minisyncoccota bacterium
TTTAAAAAATATCGGAACGGGCGGAAATTGTATTCCGGCAATAAGCAATACCGATGCTTATAGCGCGGGGATGGGCGGAACAAAGATTCAGGGGTTTATGGTGTTCCCTATTGACCAATAATTTGAATATGAAAAAAAAATACATAAATTTAATATTAGCGTTGGTATTTACAGGTATTTTGTTTTTCTCTACAGTGTCCGCGGCCTTTGAATCCCAATACCCCAAGGTCTTTAACTATGAAATTAAATTCGGATCAAACTTTCCGGACTATGTTGTTTATTTTTACGCGTTTTTTGTGGCCTTGGGTGGGGTCATTGCTTTTCTTGTTCTTATTTCCGCGGGTATCGATTTTATTACTTCAAGCGGGTCTCCGTCAAAAATAAGCGGCGCCAAAAACAAATTTTTTGGAGCGTTTTTCGGTCTGACTATTTTGCTTTTTTCTTATTTCATTTTAAACACGATAAATGACCGCATAACGGGTCCGGCGGGTAGTGACGTCAGTTGCGATAAAAATATGGACACCTTGGCCGTGTGCGTTGATTATATAGAAGAATTATCCGATGGAACGAAAAAAGTGGATTCAGTAACGGCAATATCGTCCAATCCAAATCTTAATCTAAAACCAAACCAAAGTATAAAGATCAGGAAATACGCGAATGCCAAAGAAGTATGGCTTTTTCCCGAACCGGACTATAAGGGCGTGCCGATGAAGATCTTTAAAGCCGAGATAGCGGATGAGAGCCAGTCCGATATGGTTAAGTATTTAACACAGATTAAGGATTTGGAAATTACTTCCACGCATATGGGAGTGCCGGTAAAATCATTTAAAATCGTGGCGGCGCAAGAAGGTTTTTATTTGTACGATAAAATCGATTTTGGCGTAACGGACGGAACAGTTGCTCCCCTATTTTTAAATAAAAACGTAGCAGATTTGAGTGTGTTCAATTTTGATAAAAAAGCCCAATCAATAAACAAATTATATCCGAGATGGGGATCTGAAAGTATTATGCCGCTTATGATAGCTTTTTCTGAAACTAATTATAGGGGTATTTGTGTTCCGATCACAGAGTTCAGCGGATGTGGAGATTTAAGCAAAAAGAAATTATCCGGTCCCAATTTATATTTTGGCAACAATAACTTATCTTCCTTAATTGTTTTTAATTATATAGAAAACAATAATTACAAAGGAAAAGTTATTTTTTATGATGTGCTGAATTGCGGACGGTACGAAAATGACCACCCCTGCGAAATAGAAATCGGAAAAAACCGCAATCCGGAGACGGTTGTTAAAAATATATGCGGAAATGGATTTGACATAAAATCATTCAAGATCGACGGTCAGGCAGGCGTGGTTTTAAGGGCGTCATCAAGCTATAGGTGTCAGTATTGGGATTTGAATAGCATTAAAAGCGGTGGCAGTTGCGTTTCAGATATAACCCAATCGGATGTTTATAATCCTGATGTTGAAGGAGTAAGGCCTGATTTAATTATGGTTTTTCCAGTTACCAACGAATAACAATATGAAATATAAAAAAGTTTTATTAATAGCCGGATTAGTGTTTATAAGCCTGATGTATTTTAGCCCGGTTTTGGCGTTGGAGATAAAAGACTACCCCACTATTAACAACATCACACTCCCCCCAAATCCAAGCCTGTCTCAATACATAATTTATATTTTTAATCTGTGTCTGAATATCGGTGTGCTTTTGGGTGTATTTGTGTTGATATTTGGAGGATTCCAGTTTTTCTTCTCCCGAGGGGAGATTGGAAAAGTGGAAAGTTCCAAACGGATAATTGTAAGGTCACTCGCCGGATTGGTGGTGCTGTTGGGCGCGATTTCCATTTTATCATTCATTAACGGCCAAACGGGGGGAAACATAGGGACAAGCGCCGCGGATCACGTGAACGGCATAGTGGTTCTTCAAAAGAACGCGGAAGGAGGAACGGATGACGAAATCTGGTGGGGGCAAGACATTAGCCTGGTGGACCCGGAAGTTACGAGCATTAAGCAATGGATATCAAAGAGCGATGAATTGCCGAGAATTTTGGTTTACCCCGAGCCTGATTTTAAAGGGGTGCCAACGGTGATAGTAAACGGCAGTACAAGTGGCATTGGGGCGGGAAAATCGATTGTGTTTGAGTGGAATCGCGGAGGAGTATATCTATATGATCAAACAAATTTTTTAATGCAGCGCCGGACAAAACCTTTAATATTGACCGCGAGTTCCCCCTCTCTTGGCAGTGCCGGTTTTAGTGATGTTATTAAGTCAGTAAAAGTTATGCAACCTCAAAAATTCGCGGGAGATCCGGATGAGCCTCTGGGTTATGGGGCAATACTTTTCACCGAGTCTGATTATCGGGGGCAATGCACTTGGGTTATAGATTATGTCTCGGATTTAAAAGATCCGAATGGACAGCAAAATTTAAATCCGGCGGATAAAAACAAGGGCATCGGCAATGACAAAGTTTCCTCGGTATTCGTTTTTAGATACAGAACAAAGGATGGGCAACCGGTCGTGGGCGAGCCGGAACAGGCGGTTACGTTTTATAACGCGGCTATTTGCACGGAAAGAGGTGCTCAATGGAATCCGGTTAAAAATGAATTAATGCCCGGGAAATGCGATTACGCCGACTTTTTCCAGAACGGCGATTTAAGCAAAAATTGCGGGAATATGTCGTCGATTTTATCTATAAACATGGGAGAGAAAAGCCTTGTTCTTTTAAGGGACAAGAAAAACGGGCAATGCCAGCTTTTCCAAAAATCAGGAGCAACCAGCTGTATCAGTACGGTAAAATACGGATACGCGTACAAACCGGATGTTGTTGACTTAAGGCCATTTTCTTTTACTTTGTTCCCTTTTGATACGATTCAGAGCGCGAAATGATCGTTAGTTTTTCCCAGTCCCCTATTGTTAGCGCTTCCGCGCGTTCGCTTGGTTTCAATCCTGCTTTCAGAAGCAGGTTTTTAATTTCGTCTTTTGTTAATTTAAGTTCCGTTGATAAGTTGTTGATCAGTTGTTTTCGTGGAGAAGAAAATCCGGCCTTAACCACAGCAAAGAAGTTATCGCTTTCGGCCGAATATTTTCTTTTCGGTTTCAGCGATATTATGGCGCTGTCGATCTTCGGTTTCGGCCAAAAACAATTTTTAGACACAATGAATAATTTTTTCGGATCCGCGTAATATTGTACCGAAACCGCGAGCAGGTTCATTTTGCCCGGCCGGGCGATTATTCTTTCGGCCACTTCTTTTTGCACCATCAAAGTTATTTCTTCGGGTTGTTTTCTTGCTTCCAAGAGCGCCCGAATCAAGGGCGAGGTCAGATAATAAGGGATGTTCGCGATCGCTTTGTAAGAAGATCCGAGTTTTTTAAAGACTGTGCCCGTTGGGCCCTTTTTCAGCTCTTCCAAGGCGTCGGCCTCGATTATTTCAACGTTTTTAATACCCTCTTTTTTTAGGATAGCCCTGAGCTCTTTGGCCAGACTTTCATCCTTTTCTATGGCAACCACTTTTTTGCAGATCTTGGCCATTGGGATCGTTAACGCGCCCGTACCCGGACCGATCTCCAAGACAATTTCCCCGGCTTTTAACCCCGAAGAGTTGATAATTTTCCGGACAATATTTTGGTCCATCAAAAAGTTTTGCCCCAGGGATCTTTTGGCGAAAACAGGCCTTTTTGGGGGGCTTTCGGGGTGTGGATTTTTAGTGGAAAATCGGCTTGACATATGCTGTATAAGGGGTAAAATGTTAGTTATCAGACTGAAAAAAGGCGTTTTCGCGATAAGGAAAAGACTCTATTAAACTTCAAGGCTTATTATAAAGAAACCCACAATTTTAGCGTTATTATTGGAAAGAGTGGCCAAATCGAGCCTGAAAGACTACTGGAAAAGCCCAAAAGGCAAGTTTTTTTGTTTGGCCTTAACGGCACTTTCAATTTGGGCATTGTTTACGATATCGCCTTTTAACAAAAGCCAAAACAATGTTTTCGCGATAGTACAGAGTAATTTTATCAATATTGAGCCAAACTTACAACCCGCGAGCAATTTGATCATAGGGGAAGACAGCGTAGTCAGTGCCGTCGCGTCCCCTCTTTTTATTTGCGACCAAAGCCTTGGATCGATTCTAGCTGATGACCAAACCGGTTCCTCGGGACAAACCTCATTAACGAGTTACACTGTTGGAAAGGGAGACACCATATCAAGCATTGCCGACAAGTTTGGTATTTCCGTGGAAACGATCTTATTGGCAAACGAGCTTACCAGCAGTAAATTGAAAGAAGGACAGGAGCTGATGATCTTGCCTGTTAACGGCATTATGCATATGGTGGAAAAAGGAGAAAGCGTAAAATACATTGCCAATAAATACGGATCAACGGAAGAAGATATTTTAAACTATAACAATTTGCCGGCCGGAGGTAACATTTACGTCGGAGACATTTTGATCGTTCCCGGAGGAAAGACCCCGAAAAAGCCCGCTCCGGCGAAAGAAGTTAATGATGTCGCGGCGGATACTCCGAACACTCAGCCAACAGGACAGGTTTCCTTGCCCGGCTCTTACTTTATTATTCCTACAGTCGGTAGCATCACTCAAAGAGCGCACTTCTCTTATACTTCTGCCGGCAAAAGCTATTATAATTCCGTGGATATTGCCAATGCCATTGGTACGCCGATAGTGGCCGCGGCCGGAGGTACGGTGCAGATCGTTAAGAGCGCGTGGCCTTATGGTAATTATATCACTATCGCCCATCCGAACGGCGTTGTAACGCTTTACGCCCATATGAGCGCCTTTGCCAAGGGTATTTCTTCCGGTGTGTCGGTTACGCAAGGACAGGTCATCGGCTATATGGGAAACACGGGCAAATGCATATCGCTTGGCGGCTCTGGCTCGCACTTGCATTTTGAGACCAGAGGAACGACGAATCCGCTCGCGAAATATTTGCTTGGGACAAAGGTGGCATATTAGGGAAGAATTAAGAATAAGGAATAAAGAATAAAGAATAAAAAAAGAAGCCCATTTAAAAGGGTTTTTTGTTTTCTTGTCACAAGCAGAATAGCCGCAAACATTGTTTTTTTCGTTTGATCAGTTTCTAACGTATTAGCTTTTTCGGGTGTGTCTTTTTCCGACACGGATATTTTTTTGCTAAAAAATTCCTTCGGCTCGCCCCGCCGGGCTCCGCAAATTCTGAAAAAGACACACCCTCAACGCTACTCCAAACAACGTTATTTTTGAGGCGTTTTAAATTGTGTCAATTGGACACATTCGCAGAGAAATTCTCAGTAGAGAATTTATCGAGACCGAGCGCGACTGCCGACGGCTGGTCGGCGGTCGACGCGGTGAACAAGGGACACAATTTAAAAAAGCTGTTGTTTTTTACAAAAACCACGCGAAGCTAGGCTTCTTTGCGGCGGTACATAAGGGCTTCGGAGATGTGAGGGAAAAGGATTTTGTCGGAATGGTCCAAGTCCGCGATGGTGCGGGCTACTTTTAATACTCTGTGATAAGAGCGAGGGGAAAGTTTTCCTGAGTCTACGGCGTTGCTTAAAAGCTTTTTTGAGTCTTCTTCAAATCGGCAAAATTGCTTTATTTCGGGAATTTGCATTTCCGAATTTCTGTCGATCTTATAACTTTCAAATCTTTGGACCTGCAGTAATCTCGCTTCGTTGACGCGCGCTTTCATATCATCCCCTATTGATCCGTTGTTTTCAGAGTTAAGCTTTTCAAATTTTATCCTGGGGACATTTATAAACATATCGATTCTGTCCATCAGAGGCCCGGATAATTTTCTGCGGTACATTTGTATTTGCGAGGCGGAACAAACGCAATTTCGTTCCGGGTCGCCGTAATAACCGCAAGGGCACGGATTGGCTGTGGCCAAAAGAACGAATTGGGCGGGCAATTTGATCCTGGTTTGCGCCCGCAATATGCTTATCTCCCCTTCTTCCAATGGCTGCCTTAACGATTCCAAAACATCTCTGTGGAATTCCGGCAGTTCGTCTAAAAATAAAACTCCTTTGTGTGCCAAGGTTATTTCTCCCGGTTGAGGCGGATTTCCTCCGCCCAGAAGCGAAGCTTCGGAAGAAGTATGATGCGGAGAACGAAAAGGTACGGCGGTTATCAATGGTTGGTTTCGTTTTAATAGGCCGGTTAAGCTGTAAATTTTTGTGACCTCCAACGAATCGTCAAAACTTAAAGCGGGTAAAAGTTTCGCGAAAGATTTGGCAAGCATTGTTTTGCCCGTGCCCGGAGGCCCTTCCATAAGCAGATTGTGTCCGCCCGCGGCCGCGATCATCAGCGCTCGTTTGGCGTATTCTTGGCCTTGAACCCAGGCGATGTTCGGGCCATCGTCTTCAACAAGCTCATTTTGCCTTTCGCTTTCAACCTCAAAGTTGAGGGGTTTTCGGTTTTCCAGGTGGCAGATCACTTGTTTCAAGTTTTTGGCGCCAAACACTTTTAATCCTTTGGCCAGGTTTGCTTCGGGAGCGTTTTCAAGGGGCAATATTATTTCTTCAAATCCGTTTTTAATGGCTTCGAGCGCGATGATGAGAGCCCCTTTTATTGGCTTTAGGTCTCCGTTGAGCGAAAGTTCTCCCACGAATATCTTTTTATTAGGATCGAATCGTGTTTGCTTTGACGCGAGAAGATATCCTAGGGCGATCGGCAGATCAAAAAGCGCCCCTTCTTTTTTAACGTCAGCGGGCGCCAAATTAACGAGTATTTTCATTGTTTGTTCCGAGGGGGACTTCGCGCCCGTGTTCCTTATCGCCAGATCCACCCTTTCTTTTGATTCGTCCACCGATTTTCCCGCCAACCCTACGATATTAAAAGAGCGGAGGCCGCGGCCGCATTCCACCTCCACTTCTATCGTTTGGGCGCTAAGGCCCAGGATCGACGATGAAAATATTTTTGAGGACATTCCTCTATTTGCTGGCACTGCAATCGTTGCAAGTTCTTGCTTCCGGAAGTATTCTCAATCTTTCTTCCGAAATTTCTTTACGGCAATCTTCGCAGATGCCGTACGTTCCGTTCTCTATTTTTTGGAGCGCCAAATTAATGTTTTTTAATTTTTCTTCCAAAACATATTCTACGGGTAAAAGATTCTCGTATTCTTCCACTTCATCGGCCTCGTCTTCCACTTCGGTATTTTCCGCCGAGTTTGGAAATTTTGTTTCCCAGTGGCCTTTATTTTTTTCGCTTTTTTCCGCGAATTCTTCGAGTTCTTTTTCCGTTTCCAATTTTCTGATCTCCAAGTCTTTTTTAAATTGTTCCAACAGTTCTTTGTTCATAAGATTTATTCCGTAAAATTATTTAACAGCGCTGAGCTTAAATATAATGATGATTATCACGGCGAGCAGGATCAAAATAAACACTCTTACTAATATTTTTGTGAACGTTCCGGGGGCTTTATTCATTTTGTTCGTCTAGTTTTTTATTCAAGGTCGCGAGTTTTTCTTTGATAGTCCTTATCTCCGCCATCAAGACTTGGTATTTTTCCCGGAGTTCGCCTCGGTTTTGCTCCACTTTTTTAAGCTCGTCTTCGATCTGCCATCTTTCTTCTTCTTTTTGCCTTCTTTTTTCTTCGGAAGATTTTCTTGTTTCCTCTATTCTTTTCGCTTCATCATCGAGAATCGTCATTCCGCTTCGTTTTTCCAGGACCTTTATTTCTTCCTCAATCGATCTTTCTTTGGCGACAATATCGTCAAGTTTTTTCGTGATCTCCTCTTTTTTGGCCGTGTTTTCGTTCATCTGGTCCTTTATTTCAATGGCTTCGTTCTCTATCTTTTCCAATTCCGTCAGATCGCCCTTCTTTTGCTCCCCTATTATTATTTTTTGCCTGTCTTTTTTCAAAAGGTCAAGTTCCATATTAAGTTCTTTTTCACGAGAAAGAACTTTATCCAAATTCAAGTCAATCTCTTTCAACTGAAGCCTTAGCGATTTCAACTCGTCCTCTTTTTGGTTTTTTTCCTGTTCAACAGTGTATCTTTCGTCCTCAACTTTCCATCTCTCTTTTTCCATCTTCCTTTTTTCTTCCCGGTCTTCGGCGCTTTCTTCCTTTTCTTCCGCTTTTTGTTTTATTTCATCTATCCTTTTCTTTCTTTCCACAACAAGCTCAAGCCTTTTTTTGACTTTTTCGATCTCTTCCTCGATCTCTTTCTTTCTTTTTTCAAAAGGAGCTTTGTCCTCGCTTGTTTGGACAAGATTTTGTTCTATCTCGATCACCAAATCGGTTATCTTTCGCAGTTTTTCTTCCGGGGTTTCGTTTTTCGCGGCCTCCATTATTTTCTGGATCTCCGCGCTTTCTTCTTTTTTTTCTTCTTCTTTCTTTTCTTCTTTTTTCTTTTCTTCGGTTTTGTTAAGGATCTTTACGGGTTCTTCTTTTTTAATTTCTTCTTTGAATGCCGGGAGCGACTCTTTTCTTACGGGTTTCACGGCTTTTTTCGATAGCTTGGGCGGAGGCGTGATAAATCCGAGAAGCCTTTCCATCTCTCTTTGCTTCCTTGCCTCTTCGGCGTCTTCCGCCGACACTTCCGCTTCTTCCCCTTCTTCTTCCGGAACAAGAGAGTCAAAAGAAATTCCACCGCTTTGTTTTTTTTCTTTGCGTTCAGGCGGTAATTTTATTTCTTCTTCCGCGTTTTCGATCGGCAGATTTTGCGGAGGGATCACAAATTCTTCAGCCAGGATATTTTCTTCACTCTCTTCGGGCGCCAGGTTTTCCATTGAGTCAAAGATTGGGATCGGTTCAG
>JBAZMG010000044.1:0-8047 GCA_041649895.1 Minisyncoccota bacterium
AAATCAATGAAGTCTTGGCAAAAAGAAATACCGGAGTTCATCCGGTACTACAACAATGAACGGCCGCACATGGCCTTAGATTACCAAACGCCTATGCAGGTGGTCAGAAGCTATTGATTAGAAGACATATGTTTAACGTTAAAGGTTAAACATGTTGAGAAAGTAAAAAGCCCTTGAGATTGATTCCCAGGGGCTTTTAAAAATGTTCTTATCTTCTGTATCTACGAAAGTGAAAACGCCTTACTGGTTCGTGCGATACTACTGCCGTCCCAACTACTACCAAGATTGCACCGGGCACAAAACCAAATTCGAAGAAAAAAGCTCTAATAACGCCCCACACCGCCGCAGCAGTGTTCGTGTCCCAATTGTTGATGGCCTGCATAATGCCGCCGTACAGCATCACAAAGATCGCCAACCAAACCGCCAAAACCAACCCCACCACGATTAAAAGCACTCCCAATATTTTCATCTCAATCTCCTCCTTTCTCCAAATCTTGCCAAATTCTTATTAAAGGTTCAATAAACCAAAATATCGCATTTCTGCGATATTGTCAATAAGATGATGGTTTCGTCAATATGTTTAACGTATGTTTAACGTTAAATGTTAAACAATTTGGAACTTGATTTTTTTGAGCCGTATGGTAAAAAATTATCAGCAATTTTAAATATGTACAAGGGAGGTGAATATTGAGTCACGCTCATTTGTGGGAAAAAAGTCATCCATGGGAAGAATGCAACCGTGGCTATAAAATAGAAAAAGGCGTTACTGCGAAATGTGTCAGTTGTAAAGAAGTGGCATCGTTTACTTTTTTGGAATGGGAGGCTGTTTGTGCGCGACAGGCAAATATTTGGCAATCCCTTCCTAAACCTGAGCACGCTCCGGATGGTTCTTTTGTGCCAAATTTTTCCTATTCTGGAAAGAACGCAAAAGATCTTGTAGTGGAAATAGAAAAATCATTAGATTGGCGGAGGCGCTGCTGGCAGATCCTTCAAGACTTGGAAGAAGGCAAAATTAAACTCCAATCTGCGATTGACGATTTAGTGTCGGAAATAAGAAAAATGTCGGAGTCAAAGTAACTCAAAAAACATAAAAAGCCCTGAAAAAATCAAAGGGCTTTTCTGTTGGCTGCGAGCCCCGGTCTAGAACTGGATCTTTAAGGAGAAATTCGAGTCGTTTTTAGAGTGTCTCAGCGACCCGTCTCGGTCGGGCTCACTTTATCTTTCTTCTGCCAATTAATTTCAAAAGATATAGATTGTTTATTTGGAATTTGCCATTTAGAAAACCTAAAACAAAACAATTGGAATTTATTTTCAGCGATTTTACCAATTCCAAACCTATTTAAAGTTAGTTCTATATCTATGACCATAAAAGTTATCTTTGGACGACTTCTGACCCGTCTCGGTTGGGGTCTTGTGTTTGGGTTTTAATCAAATATTTTATTTTATGACCATTGCAACAATTTTTCTATTATTTTTTTTAAGCCTACCTTTTACCAATAAATATTCATCTCTTAATGTCTTAGGGACGAGGTTAGTTTTAATTTTACTAAAACCTACTTTTGAATAAAAACAGGCTGTCTTGTCAAAACACAATAGGTAAACCGGCCTTCTTTTTTCTTTAAGAAGAATACTTCTAACTAATTTACTCCCGATGCCCTTATTCCTATATTCTGGTGATACAACCAAACTACCCAATTCTAAACAATCTTTTAGTTCCTTAACCCTGACACAACCAATAATCTTATTTTTCTCCTTCGCTGTTAAAAATTGACTTGCAGAAATTTTCCTACCATCGCCCCTTACGCTTCTTAATAATTCTAGTATATGAGGTAAATCTTTTTGGGTAACTTTTTTGGTAATCATATTCTAATTTATGCGTCTCGGTCGCTCGATACCGAGCACTAGACTGCTGGGGCTATGGGACGATATTGGAACCTTCTTAGGTAAAACTTAAATCTTAGCTTTTATTTCTTCTGCTAACTTTTTTAAAGTAGAAATATCAACTCGAGGACCTAATTGAGTAGAAATATATCCCTCATATTTATCAAAGAATACTTTTTCTTTACCCCACATCTCTTTGAATTTCTCGGTTATACCGTGTAAGGGGTAAAGTTTAATATGGGCGTGATTTATACCCATACCCTCCATGACCATCGCAACTCTTTTAACACCTAAACCCTTCTCTAAAATTTTAGCAACTTTCCTGGTGGCCTCGGTAAATCTTTTGTAAATATCTTCAGGCATATCAAAAGCATAAGAATCATAATGTTGCTTTGTTAATACTAAAATCATCCCTTTAGTATTTGGGCTAACGTCTAAAATTGCGGCGAATTCTTTATCTTCCCAAATTTTAGCTGAATCAATTTCCCCTTTTATAATTTTGCAAAATATACAATCTTCCATATCTTTATTGGCTGCGAGGCCTGGATTCGGACCAGGATAAGCGGCTTCAAAGGCCACTGTCCTACCATTAGACGACCTCGCAATAGATGTTGGAGGTCGGACCTTCAACATTTAGGTCGGACCTTCAACATTTAAACAATTGTTTATTGTACTTTATTTCTCCCCTATTTTCAAGCTTTCGATGACGGCCAACTCCAGGGGCAGCTGGGGAATCGAGGAATACTTCATCTTATTTTCCGCTTCCATAAAAAGCTTTAGGGCATTCCTTAAATCAGCTTCTTCAACAACGGCGATCTGCGCTTGGAGTTTTGCCGTTTCTTCCTGGGTCAAACCGATGATAATAGGATTTGACGGCTCAACCCCTATCTTTAAAATAAGGCCTTGCCGCAAATAATTAATGATGGCTTTGGCGAATTCCTGGGTATCCTTGCCTTTTTCCAAAATCTCGTTCAAAAATTTAATAGCTTCCCCCGCTTTCTTCTCGCACAGAAAACCAACAAAGTCGCTGACAATTTTAACGTCCACCATGCCCAAAAGCTCTTTTAAATCTTCTGCTTTAATCACGCCGGTGCGTCCCAGAGTACCGGAAAACGTCAAAGCCTGATCAAGCAGCCCTTCAGCGTCCCTGACAGCGCCTCCGGAATTCAAGGCAATCAGCTCTAAGGCATCTCGATCGATATGGACCCCTTCTTTTTTGGAAACCATCTCCAGCCTTGAAATAATTTCGGGCAAAGTCAGTTTCCGAAAATCAAACCTTTGACAGCGGGAAATAATCGTGGGAATCATTTTGTGGATTTCTGTGGTGGCCAAAATAAAAACAGCGTGAGCCGGCGGCTCTTCCAGAGTTTTTAATAAGGCGTTTGCCGCCTCTTTGGTCAACTGGTGGGATTCGTCAACGATAAAAACCTTGTATTTGGACTTGACGGGGCGGAACTTGATGCCGTCCCGCAATTCCCTGATTTCATCAACGCCTCGATTGGAGGCTGCGTCAATCTCGGTCAAATCAATACTCCTGCCTTCATTAATTTCCAAACAGGAAGAACACTTGTTGCACGGCTCGAACTCATCGGGTTTTTTCCCTTCGCAATTCAAAGCTTTGGCCAAAAGCCGCGCAATAGTCGTTTTGCCCGAACCCCTCGGCCCGCAAAATAAATAAGCGTGGGAAGTCGTGCCCGAAGACAAGGCGTTCGTCAAAGTCTGGACAACGTGTTCTTGTCCCGTAATTTCAGCAAACAATTTAGGCCGGTATTTGCGGTATAATACTAAATTTGACATAATAAAATCATGAAGCTTTATAACACTCTAACAGGAAAAAAAGAAACTTTCAAACCTCTTAATGCGACTCGGGGCAAGCCCGTAAAATTATTCGTCTGCGGGCCCACGGTTTATGATTATGCCCACCTGGGACACGCGCGGACTTATGTCGCTTTTGATATTATTGCGAAGTATTTGAAAGAAAAAGGCCATAAGGTTTTCTATCTGCAAAACATCACCGACATTGACGATAAAATCATCCAAAGGGCTAAAGAAAAGAATACGACCGTCAAAGAATTAGCTAAGTTTTTCGAAAAAGAGTATTTGAAAGACATGAAAACGCTCAAGGTCAACAGCGTCACCAAATATGCCCGGGCCACTGATCATTACAAAGAAATTTTAAGCCAGGTCAAACGGTTAAAAAACAAGGGCTTTGCTTACGAAACCTCGGACGGTATTTATTACGATATCAGCAAATTCAAAAATTACGGCAAGCTTTCAGGCAGAACCGCCCTGCAGGCAGAAGACGCGGTTTCCCGCATTGATGAAAGCAAAGAGAAAAGGAATAAAGGCGATTTTTGCATATGGAAGTTCGGCAAACCGGACAGGCCCGGCTGGCATATTGAAGACACGGCCATCACTGAAAAATATTTCGGTCCGCAATATGACATGCACGGCGGAGCGAAAGATCTAATTTTCCCCCACCACGAAGCTGAAATCGCGCAAATGGAAGCGATCTCCGGCAAATCGCCCATGGTTAAATATTGGATCCACACCGGATTTCTGACAGTTAATGGACAAAAAATGTCTAAGTCATTGGGCAATTTTATTACTATCCAAGACTTTTCAAAAAAGTACTCGGCCAGAGTTTTAAGATTTCTCTTCGCCAAAAGTCATTACCGCTCCCCTATGGATTATACGGAATCGTCAGTAGTCCAGGCCAAAAAAGAATTGGCCAGGATTGATGAATTTGTGTCTGGAGATCGGACCTCCTCCAAAACTAATATCCGAAAATATGAAACCGATTTTGAACAAGCCATGGATGATGATTTCAACACCCCCAAAGCCATTGCCTGTATCTTTAACTTAATGAAAGAACAAAAGATAGATGCTCAAGAAACCCTGAAATTTTTAAAGAAAATCGATCGGGTTTTAGGCTTCATTTTCTGGCCCCAACCCAAAGGAAAAACTCCTCAAGAAATTAACACTCTCGTAGAAGAAAGAGAGAAACAAAGAAAAAACGGTAATTGGCAAAAAGCAGACGAACTTAGAAAAAAAATCACAGCACTGGGCTGGCAGGTGGAAGACACCAAAGATGGCTCGAAATTAAAGCAATTATAAAGGAAAAGGCTCGATCGTTCGTTGTCGAACAACCGAGCCTTTGTTTTGAGCGTACTAATAACTAATAGTCATCATTCACAAAAAAGGCTATGCCAAAGATTATTCCCAAAATCGTAAATAATGGTCCTAACAGCAAAAACCAGATCCAACCGCCACCGTTATATGTCCACCAGCCAAAAACGGATGTTTCCAGCTCTCTGATGTTCCCGCGGATGTCGTCCAATCCGCTCTGATAAGCATCTGTCTTGTGGTCTAATTGCCTCACTTCATCGGTTCGGATGATTAGAGCTTGTATGTTTTTGCGGATTTCTTTCATGTCCGTCCAAACGTTGTGGTTCAATAAAGAACAGTATCCCGCGTTCATGCCCTCTTTTTCCATAACAGCATCCAACTCAATAAGACGCGTATGCATCTCTTCCGCGCTCGCGCAGGTCTGGGCGCGATATTTCGCCGCAGTCACGGTGTTGTCCAAATGAATCGTGTTAATCACAACCACTACGATGGATACAACGAACATGATAATACAGATCGCGAACACAAACCCCAACCCTGTTTTCGCTTTCATGATTCCCTCCTTTTTTTCTGACCGTTTCGATTAATATAATACACTGTTCGATATTTTTGTCAAGAAGAGAAAATGTAAACAAAAAAGCTAAGTGTGTTTTTTATCCACCTAGCTTTTTTGTTTTTTGCAGAATTGATAAAAATCCAGAACCCGATCGGCGACATTGGACCAGGAATATTCTTGGGCTTCAATTATCACCTTCCGGGAGATTTCTTTTCTTAGAGAATCATTTTTCACCAAGAGCGCTATTTTTTCGGCCAGAGCCTTATAGTCCTTAGGCGGAACAAGAAACTCTTCCCCCCTCTTGCCCTTGAGCAGCTCCCCGTAGCCCTGATTAGCGAAAACCACCATCGGCACCCCGCAAGCCATCGCTTCCAATAAAACCAACCCGAAGCTTTCTCCAAAAATGGCCGGGCTGACAAAAATGTCGGCGGTGGCAAAGTAGGAAGGAATTTTTTCGTCGGCTGCCTGACCTTCGAAATAAACTTCTTTAAGATGGTGCCTTTTAACCCATCCCTCGCAAGATTCTCTCAACTCCCCTTCCCCGACAATAATTAGCCTCAGGTTGGAAAATTTTTGAGTCAAAATCCGGTAAGCTTTGAGCAAATAAATCAGGCCTTTTCTTTTTTCAATCCTGCCGACAAAAAGAATATTGATCTTTCCGTCAAGAAATTTTTTAATCTTTGGAACGCCGGGGTTAAACTCGTCGAGGTCTACGCCGTTAGGAATAACAATTTTAGGCCCGGAATACTTATCAAGAAATTTTATGTTCGAATAGGCTACGCCGATGATCCCATTTATTTTCCGCTGGACCGCCCGATTCAAGAGACGGACAAGATACGGCATGATTTTCAAAAACCTGCTCCCGCTGAGATCGGCGTGGCAGGTCATAATATTCAAAGATTCCGACTTGTTTAAAATCTGCGAGATGGAAGGAAAGCCGAAATTATGGAAATGCAAAATATCAAATTTTTCTTTTTGAAGAACCCTCCTGACGGCCAGCGGATTAATGTTGACGCAGAAGTCTGCCTGGCTGCCGCTGAAATTTACCGGGAAAGATGTCCCCAAAAGAATGACATCCTCTCCGTAATCTTCCGCCTTTCTTCTTCGGGGAGCTATAATTTTTACGGAAATCCCTCTTTTTATAAACTCCTTTTGTAATCCCAAAACGTGCCTTTTAACTCCTCCCGGCGAAGAAAAGGAGTGAAAAAAAATCAAACCGATTTTCATATTTGTCTGCGCAACTCTTTTTTAACAGAGCGCTGTTTTTTATTTTCTAATCTCGTTTCTTTCGCCCAACGGGGCGCTTTCGTGGGAATTCTCTTCTTTTTGCGCTGACGAATTTTCTTCAGCTTCCCGGCTAAAATCTGAAAAGCGATTTTCTTATTTTGGGACTGCGATCTTTGATCGTCAACCTGAACTACGATGCCCGAAGGCGCATGACGCAGTCTTATGCCGGTTTTCTTTTTATCGCGCCTTTGCCCGCCCGGCCCGCGCGATAAAACATATTCTGTTTTAACTTCGTTCATATTATTACATTATATCAACTTGCCAATAAAATGCATGCATAATTTATTGAACATCGGGTGTCCAATAAATATTATTTTAAAAAACAAAAAGAGCAGCTTAGAGATTTGTTTCTAATCTGCCCTTTTTCGGGTTTATTACTAAGGAACCAATTCTAGGTCCCAGTATGCTCCGGGATTTTGCCAATCCGGATAGTGTTTATTGATCCAGGCACTCGCGGCGTTGTCAGTCTTGTGGCCGACTTCGCGCCGCTTTTGGCGATCGTCGGGTAGTTTAATTGGCTTGGTGGTGTGAATCACATTGCCTCCATCGGTGACGTAAGTAACCGCTAAGCCTTCTTTTTCTTCTTTGTCATAGTCGCGGCGGAAACCAAACCTGGTTGTCAGGCTAAGACGAGCGCTGCGGTCATAGAAGGCGGCCTTGTAAAAGATGCTGGCACGTTCACGACCCTTGTCGTCCAGAAGCTTTGACCACATTGAATGGTCGGTCGGAGCTTTCTTCCATCCGGCCGGCAGTTCGACATATTGGAACATCGGATCGCCTTCCACCTCGCCAAGGAACTTTACGCCAGCGGCTTCGAGGATTGCCTTCGTGTCGTAGTCGCCATGACGAGCCATGTCGGTTGGCAAAGTCTCACTGTTGACGAATGATTTTTGGCCCTGTGCTTCTTGGTGATTGATCGAACCACCAGCTCCAAAAATCATGCCTTCTAAAAGAGGAATTATTGGACTCTCCCGCGCTTCTCTAGAAGTGTTGAAAGGAACTCTTTTTTTCTGTTCAGCCACTATTATACCTCCCTTGAATTACTGTATTTTCTACCGATAATTTTAGCACACTTTATTTAATATGTCAAACGCGTGTCGTGGTTCAATACCTTATGACCACCCCGTTGTACAATTATGGATATGGCTTACTCTAAAAATCCCAACCTGCCCCGGGTGAGAATGGAGGCAGTGG
>JBAZMG010000045.1:0-7954 GCA_041649895.1 Minisyncoccota bacterium
ATTCGACCAGATTTTTCGTTTTCACAACGACAACCAGGCCAATTTCGATCATATAGAAGCACCGGAAAGGGAAACACTATCTCAGCTCCTCAAGGAAAGCACACCCTACAAAGGGGATCGGATAAGAGAGGGAAAACAGGCAATGGACTGTCTGGCAGAAAAGATCCGTGATCAGATAACCCGGGAAAGACAACTATTGATTGAAAAGGCGCAGGAGAAAATCAACCAGCTTAAGGTCAGTTATGAGTACCTGGATGCATCCAAGGATATTCAGGACATAGCTGTCCGCCCGTTTGAAGAGATTATCACAAAAGCCGGCAAACAGCCATATATCGGTAACCTGAAGAGCGATCGGAACTACCTGAGCGAACTATATACCAAGCAGTTGAATTACATGGTTGAGAACAAACCCAAACCTCAAACTCCATCCGGCGTCGAAGATCCACCTACCCAACCCACAATAAGGTTCACATCCATTGCCAAGGTGGAAAAAGAGGTCAGGCTCTCCAAATCACAGCTGGAGACCATGGAAGATGTGGAGACCTATATTTCAAAACTGAGAGAAGCAATCGAAAAAAAGATCAAAGAGAACTACCGCATTACACTGAACTAAGAATGAACACCAATCAACTGAAACGATTCGCACAGGAGGCACGCGTCAAGCTGCTCCAGCAGGTGGGTGCAAAGATGAACTATGTATTAAATCAAGACACTTCAGAATTGAGAGGTAGAGTTGAAACCCTGCAGAAGCTGAACGAGGAGATCCACCGTCACGGCAAGGAAGCCGTCATCGACAAGGTCGGCTACACCTGGTTCAACCGCCTGGTCGCCCTTCGTTTCATGGATGTCAACGGTTACCAGCCCATCGGCATGTCGGTTGTCTCGCCGGCCACCCCCGATCATGTAAGCCCACAGATCCTCACCGAAGCCCACTCGGGCAACATCCCCGGAGAGCTGAAAGTGAACAAGACACAGCTTTTTGATATCCTGGATGGTCGCCAGCCCTCCAACAACCCCGACAACGAGGTCTACCGCATGTTGCTGGTAGCTGCATGCAACCACCTCAGCCACCTCTTTCCCTTCCTTTTCGAGCGGATTGAAGATTACACCGAGCTGTTGTTGCCCGACGACCTGACCTCACCGTTCAGCATCGTGACCGATGTGGTTAACGGCATGGCTGAAGAAGATTGCCGTGAAGTAGAGATCATCGGTTGGCTGTATCAGTTCTATATTTCCGAGAAAAAGGATGAGGTGTTCGCATCCAAGAGTGCGGTGAAGAAAGAGGATATCCCTGCTGCCACGCAGCTCTTCACGCCTCGCTGGATAGTGGAGTACATGGTGCAGAACACGGTGGGCAAACTATGGTTGCAGAACAGACCCGGTTCCCGTATTAGGGAACATATGCCTTACTACATAGAATCATTTTCTGGCAATTCAGAGGATTACCTGAAGCTGGAATCCATTGAAGAGCTCAAGCTCCTGGATCAGGCCTGTGGAAGCGGACATATCCTGGTGTACGGATTTGAACTGCTTCACAAGATTTACGAGGAAGAGGGATATAGTCCCTCGGAAATACCACAGTTGATCATCGAAAAGAACCTCTATGGTCTGGAGATTGACGAGCGGGCTGCCCAGCTTGCAGGCTTTGCCCTGATGATGAAAGCCCGGAGCTATCATCGCCGTTTCTTCCGGAAAGAGGTAAAACCTAATATTACTTGTTTCACCGACCTGATGTTGGGTGTAGATGAGGTTAAAGCAATATTTGATGAGCTACACATCTCAATCCCCAAAAGTCTGGAAGAAGATCTCGATCTCTGCAGGCAGGCAACCAACCTGGGATCATTGATTCAACCACAAACTCCACTTGAAACGCTTGAAGCCATCCATGACAAACTTACGAGTGCAATAGAATCATCCGATCTGTTTATCCGGTCAAATATTCAGGAACTGCAGAGAGTTATTTCACAACTTATTCCATTGAGTAAGAACTATCACTGTGTAGTAGACAATCCACCCTATATGGGAGGAGGAAATATGAACAAGGAGCTCTCCACTTTTGTCAAGAAGAATTACCCAGAGAGCAAGGCTGATTTGATGGCATGTTTTATGGAGGCAGGTCTAGCCTCATTGAATCCCAAAGGTTTTCTGGGTATGATCAATCAGCATAGCTGGATGTTTCTGAGCAGCTATGAAAAACTGAGAGATAAGTTAATTAAGAGCATTCAGTTCGACATACTTTTACATTTAGGTCCGCGTACATTCCCGGAGATTGGTGGAGAAGTAGTTCAGAATGCATCTTTCACATTTCTAAATGCTAAACCAACTTATAAGGGATCGTACATCCGTTTGGTGGATTATGAAAACTCTGAGTTGAAACGAAATAAAACCCTCGAAGCCATTCAGAATCCCCAGTGCGGATGGTTCTATACTGCCAACCAAAAAGATTTCGAGAAAATTCCGGGAAGTCCGATTGGGTATTGGGCAAGTGAGAAAACATTTCATCTTTTTAGTAATTCTACAAATTTAGAAGACGTAGGACTTGTTAGACAAGGAGTTTCCACATCCGCTAACGAGCGGTTTTTACGAATATGGAGTGAAAATAATTTGAATAAAATTGGTTTTGAGATCAATTCAAATGAATCAGCATGTAAATCATTATTTAAATGGTTCCCCTACAATAAAGGTGGTGGTTTTAGAAAGTGGTATGGTAATCAGGAGTATGTGATTAATTTTGCCGATGACGGAAAAGAAATTAAAATTTTTCAAAGTAAATTAAATCAAGGATGGACTGCACGTTTAAAAAGTCGAGATTATTATTTTAAAGAAACTATTAGTTGGTCGAAAATAACATCAAGTAAATTTTCTACAAGATATTTTCCTAAAGGATTTATTTTTGATGTAGCTGGTTGTTGTTATTTTCCAAAAAAAGATACAACAAGTATATTAGGATATTTGAATTCGAATGTTGTATCTAAATTATTAGAATATTTATCTCCAACATTAAATTATGAAATTGAACACATTAAAAAGTTACCAAAAATAAATTTCACTAATGTTGATGTTGATATTGTAAAAAATTGTATTCGTTTATCAAAACTTGATTGGGATTCCCATGAAAACTCATGGAACTTTCAAATAAATGAATTGATTCGATTAAAAAAAGACATCCTTGAAACAACTTTTGAGGAGTATATATATTATTGGGAGGAACAATTTAACCAACTTCGCCAAAACGAAGTCGAGCTCAACCGGCAGTTCATTGAGATTTACGGACTTCAGGATGAGCTGACACCCGATGTGCCGCTGGAGGAGATCACCATACTACAGGAGGAGACTTCCATTGAGAATGGCGAGCTGGTGTTCCATGCCGATGAGGTGTTTGCCCAGTTTGTAAGCTATGCCGTAGGTTGCATGTTCGGCCGCTACTCGCTGGACAAGGAAGGTCTGATATTGGCCAACGAGGGAGAGACGCTGCAGGACTACTTGGAGAAGGTGGGCAGGGGAGAAGAGGAACTGACTTTCGTGCCGGACAGGGACAATATCATCCCGGTATTGGACGACGAGTGGTTCCGTGATGATATCGTGGAGCGGTTCCACACCTTCCTGAAAGCGAGCTTTGGTGAACAGAACTTCCGGAAGAACCTGGACTTCGTGGAAGAGTGCCTGGGCAAGGATATCCGCAAATACTTCACCCGGGATTTCTACAAGGATCACATCAGGCGATACAAGAAGCGCCCCATCTACTGGATGTTCTCCTCACCCAAGGGGTACTTCAATGTACTGGTATACCTGCACCGCTACACCCCCGACACCATCAACCGCATCCTGAACTCCTACCTGAAAGAGTACATCGAGAAGCTGAAGATGTACCGCACTCAGCAGGAGCACATCGAGGTGGAGGGTTCGGTCATTGAACAGAACAAGGCCCGCAAGGAGATCGACCGCATCAACGTGATGCTGGAGGATTGCATGCAGTATGAGACGGAGATCCTCTACCCCCTGGCAACCGAAAGGATCGCTCTGGACCTGGACGACGGAGTATTGGTGAACTACAACAAGCTGGGAAGTGCCGTAGCCAAGGTAGCGGGATTGAACGACAAGAAGACCAAAAAGAAAGTACGTGGGTTCGACTGGATTGACGTACAACAGATAAGGGATTAGGAAAAAGCCATATGAGTAAAATTGAAGAAAGCTTAAGTAATTTATTTCAGAAACACCGCATCATACTGTGGTACGATGAGTCCCGATCGTTGATCGAGGAATTTGAAGCCCTGTCCCTGCCGGGAGTGGAAAAAATCACCGTTCAGAACAACGAGTTTGAGGTGAAGCACCTTATATACAGGCAAAAGCCGGCATACAGGTTTTTGCTTTACCTTCCTTGCCAAAGGCCGCACAATGATGACAACTGGCTGCTGGATGTGGAACTGTCCAACTATCTGTATCATACCGACAAAGAAGCTATGGTGCTGCAGGAGCTTGAACTGCCCATCACCTTGCGACAGTGGATCGGCCCGCACCTGGATTTCTTCCGTTCCAATCAAAGAACCTCAAAATTTAAGGAATACATAAAGGCCATTGACACCGAGTCTGTCTTATCCCAAAAAATGGTCCAGGTTGTATTGGGAGCCACATCGCACGATCTGGAAGAGCTGATAACAAGCTATGCCATTCATTTTGCCAGGGGGAGCTCAGAGACCGTGGACAAGGAGCTTGACAAATACAACCTTACTGCTTTCTTCTGGCAGGAGGTTGAGACATACTACGCCTATAGCAGTGCAGCCCCAGGCATCTATGATTTTTTGCTGGATGTCTTCCAAAAAGGATTCAGTTCCACTACCGTGAAAGCCAAGGTGAATCACAATGCCGCCATCCTGCTTTCCAAATGGAAAGACCTCAAATCCTTTGAAGGGTCCCTGCGAGAGCTTTCCGCCCGTGCTGCCGAGGATCTGAACATAGAACAGGCGATATCATCATTACCTTTGGACGAGCTTGCACTCGAAGATGTTTTTGAATGTGTAGACCGCCGGATCATTCGGGAACTGGTCCACATGATACTGCACCAGGTTCAGAACACAAGTACCATCGAACAGATCATCAAGGGAAGGGAAATGACCTTCTGGTGGCCAACATACCGCCCGTTCTACAAAGCCCTGGAATATGCCCTATGGCTGAGCGATGAAGTACAGGAGCAGGGCAAGGTCACCATTGCCGACTACCGGGAAGGCTTTGCCAAGTATACCTCTTCCTGGTGTATGATAGATCAGTACTACCGTAGGTTCATTGATTATTACCGGCTTATCAATCAAAATGCAGTCCTGTCACAGCTTTTTGAACGTGTTCACAAGATCTACTCCAACAGCTGGCTACCGCAACTATCACAGGCGTGGCAGCAGGTTACGGACAACAGTGGCGAGTGGTACCGGGGCTCTCTAAGTCAGAGCCGATTCTTTGATCGTGATGTGAAAAGCCGTTTTTTGGAGAAATCCATCAAGGTGTTTGTCGTTATCTCTGACGGGTTTCGTTACGAGTGTGGCCGGGAGCTTAACGATATGCTGAACCAGCAGACCCGCTTTAGCTCCACCCTGAAATACCAGGTCACCAACCTGCCTTCCTACACCCAGCTGGGAATGGCCTCTTTGCTGCCCCATAAGGAACTTTGTTTTGGGGAAGGCGATACCATTCTGGCTGATGGAAAAAGCACCCAGGGACTTCAAAACAGGCTAAAGATTCTGCAGCAACACTCCGGTGTCCGTGCCACAGCCATCCCGGCTGAAAACCTGATGAAAATGAATGCACGAGGTCCCGAAGCCCAGGAACTTATACAGCAGCACGATTTGGTATATGTTTACCACAACCGCATAGACAAGCTGGGTGACGATAGGACCACCGAAGACAAAGTGTTTGAAGCCTCCCGCGATGAGATCGAATTTCTGATGGAAGTGCTCAAGAAGATTGCCAACATGAATGGCACGTACATGATCATCACCTCGGATCACGGGTTTATATACCAGCATGAGGACCTTTTGGAAAGCGATTTTACCGATGCGCAGATCCAGGGAGAGGTGATACACGATAGCCGCCGTTATGTCATTGGAAGAAACCTTATCCATAACAAAAATGTGGTACGTTATACGGCCCGGGAACTCAATCTCCAGTCCGACAGGGAGGTACTCCTGCCAAAGGGCATAGCACGTTTGCGCAAACAAGGTTCAGGGAGCCGTTACGTGCACGGAGGCATGTCTTTGCAGGAAACAGTGGTCCCTGTGCTGTTTGTTGCCAAGCAAAGGGAAGACAAGATCGCCAGGGTGGAAATTGATATCTTGAACAAAACAAGCAACAAGATCACTACCAACATTCACACAGTACGTTTTTACCAGATGCAGCCGGTAGGGGCACAGTATATTGCACGATCGGTGAAAGCCTATTTTGCCATCTTCAGCGAAGAACAGGATCAAAAGCAGGTCATCTCGGATGTCTTTACCTATACTTTTGATCTGACCAGCGAAAGAACACAGGATAGGGAAGTGCAGAAGAAATTCACCATCTCTTCGGGGGTCCGGCGCAGTACCGGAGTATACCTGGTTCTGGAAGAGAAGGTGGAAAAAACGAACAAATGGATCACCATTTCCCAATTTCCCTATAACTTGTCTTTGGCAATAGATAACGATTTTGATGAATTTTAATATAAGGCCGTATGAAAGTCTCCAATAAAAAGATCAATGATTTGTTTGCCGGTCGTGTGGTACGCAAGGACCTTACCAACCGTATCAAAGGCAACGCCAGTGTTCCGACCTATGTGCTGGAGTACCTGCTGGGTCAGTATTGCGCTACGGATGATCCACAGACCATAGAAGAAGGTGTGGAGATGGTAAAGGAAATCATCGCCAGGCATTTTGTACATCGCGACGAATCGCAGGTGGTAAAATCCACCATACGGGAGCAGGGCTCCCACAGAATCATTGACAAGGTCTCGGTCAAGCTCAACGACAAGCTGGACCGCTACGAGGCAACCTTTGCCAACCTGGGGTTGAAAAGGATCCCTATTCTGACTACTTTTATCAAGACGCATCCCAAGTTGCTTTCCGAAGGTGTCTGGTCCATCATCACCATGGGATATACCCCGGCTGAAGGCAAGGATTCCTCGCCATGGATCATCGAGAATCTTAAACCAATACAGATATCCTCTGTAGATATTGATGAGTACAAAACCCTGCGTAAGAATTTCAGTAAGGAGGAGTGGATAGATCTTTTGATGCAGACCCTGGGTTTGAACCCCGACGAATTCACCAACCGTTCCAAATTGCTACAGATTGCACGCCTCATCCCGTTTGTGGAGAACAACTACAACATCATTGAACTGGGCCCGAAGGGAACCGGTAAATCCCATGTTTTCTCGGAATTCTCACCCCACGGGATATTGATCTCGGGAGGCGAAGTATCCAAGGCCAAGCTGTTTGTCAACAACAGCACCGGAGAGATCGGCCTGGTGGGATATTGGGATGTGGTAACGCTGGACGAGTTTGCCGGAAAGAGCAAAAAGTCAGACCTGGGGCTGGTAGATATCATGAAAAACTACATGGCCAACAAGTCTTTCTCCCGGGGTGCGAATATCATGCAGGCCGAAGCGTCCATGGTCATGATCGGCAATACGGACCACTCTGTGCCCCACATGCTCAAACACACAGATTTGTTCGATGCTTTGCCCAGGGATTATTACGATACGGCCTTCCTGGACAGGGTGCATGCCTACCTGCCCGGATGGGAAACACAGAAGCTTCGCAACGAGATGTTCAGTACGGATTTTGGATTTATCGTGGACTACCTGGCCGAGATCCTTAAGTCTTTGCGCAAGGATGATTACACCAAGGCTTACCTGCCCTTTTTTGATCTGTCGACCACCATCACCACAAGGGATAAAACCTCTGTGGAAAAAACATTTTCCGGCCTTGTAAAG
>JBAZMG010000046.1:0-7896 GCA_041649895.1 Minisyncoccota bacterium
CCAATGTGATAGATTTCCTGGAACGATTGGAAAATGAAGAAATAAAAGGGGTTGATTTTTTGGAACTCAGAGCTTGTGATATGTCTTGTTGCGGAGGCATACTGGTTCAGGACAACCGGTTCCTGGTAAAAGAGCGGATAGATAAAAGAGCGGAAGAATTGCCTGCCAGGCACGCACTGGACGAATCGTTCCGTCAAGTCTGTTCCGGCTACATTCCTATGGAACGGGTAGAACCCAAAGCCATGGTCAAATACCATGCAGACCTGACCATTGCCCTGGAAAGAATGGAAGAAGCCCGTAAATTGAGAAAAATTCTTCCTGATATTGATTGCGGTGCCTGCGGTGCGCCATCCTGCGAAGCCCTGGCAGATGACATTGTGTGCGACCGGGCTACCCTGGAACACTGTGTACTGATGCACGCACACGAAGTGGATCCGGATATGATGGAAAAAATATGGGGGAAAGAACGTTTTATTAAGAAACAGGTAAAGAAATGACTGTAAGAGAAATTGTTGAATCATTAAATTTAAAAGTTTTCACCGGTGAACAAGGATTGGACAATCCGGTGGAAGGCGGCTATACATCCGATCTGTTAAGCGATGTAATGGGGTATGCCGATGCCGGCAGGGTTTGGATCACCCTTCAGACGCACAAAAATATTATGGCGATCGCTTCCCTTAAAGAACTGGCGGCAGTTTTGCTAGTCAAAGGATTTGAACCCGACCAGGACACAAAGGCACTTGCTGAAAAAGAAGGTATCCCAATCCTTGGCACCACAGAACAGGCATTTGAGATCTCGGGACGTTTGTACGGGCTGCTCAATCCCTGATCATGTTAGTCAAAGCCGATCTGCATATTCACACTTTTTTATCTCCCTGTGGGGATATAGGGATGACCCCCCTGAATATAGTCAGGAAGGCCAGGGAAAAGGAACTGGATCTTATTGCCGTTACAGATCATAACTCCACACTCCAAAGTCCCGAGGTGTTCAGACTTGGACAACGGGAAGGGGTATCGGTCATATGCGGTGCCGAGATAACCACCCGGGAAGAAGTGCATTGCCTGGCTTATGTAGGGACAGAAACACAACGGTTGAAATTGCAAGAATACCTGGAAAAGCATTTGCCCCATATACCCAATGATCCGGAAATTTTCGGATACCAGCTTTGGGTAGATGAATATGAAAAAGTGATGGGGGAAGCACCTTACCTGTTGATCTCGGCCCTGGATCAGACTATTGATCAGGTGGAAGCTTTCGTTCACTCCATAGGAGGTCTTTTTGTTCCGGCACACATTGAACGATCCAGGAATTCCCTGCTCAGCCAGTTGGGTTTTGTGCCACCGGAATTGAATGCAGATGCGCTGGAACTTTCCCGCCGCAGCCACCCGGATACATTTTTGGAGCACCATCTACAACTGAAAAAATACAAAATCATTCAATCTTCAGATGCCCATTACATTGAAGATCTTGGAGCCATTCATACTATTTTTACGATGGATAAGCCGGGCTTTGAGGGTTTGAGAACAGCTCTAAAATAAATCAGATGAACGATCTGGCATTGCATCTTTTAGATATTGTACAGAATTCACTGGGGGCCGGGGCCACTTTCATAGCGGTCCACATAGATGAGAATCCCCGTAATAATACCTTGTCCATGTCTGTGGAAGATAATGGGTGCGGTATGAATGAAGAACAATTGCAAAAACTCAGTGACCCTTTTTTCACATCCCGCACTACTCGGCGCGTGGGGTTGGGAGTGCCTCTTTTACGACAGACGGCAGAACAGAGCGGGGGCAACCTGGAGGTAGTGTCCCAACCCGGTAAAGGAACCTGTTTAAAGGCCTGCTTTCAATACGATCACCTGGATAGGCCTCCGCTTGGTGACGTAGCCAATGCGATGGTCCTGATGATCTCGGCAAATACTGGCGTAGATTTCGCATACAGGTATACATACAATGGAAAATCATACGAAATTTCCACTCTTCAATTGAAGGATGCTCTGGGTGACACGCCTCTTAATGATTTGTATATCATGGAGATGATTGAAGAAATGATTAAGGAGAATCAAAATGATCTGAAAGTTTGCCAAATTGAATAATTTGGGCTTTCTTTGCGGATTCCTTTTTTTGGACCTTTAATAAAATAATTAATTGATATGACAAAGATTAAATCATTGGACGATTTGCGGCAAAAAAAACAGCAACTCGAACAAAGTATGGACATCAGGGAGAAAAGCGACCATCCTGAAAACCTTGTACAAATCAAGGTCGCGATGGCTACGTGCGGTATTGCCTCCGGAGCCCGCACAGTGATGAATGCACTGGTAGAAAAAATCAAAAAAGAAAACATCCCCGCTGTTGTCACACAAACCGGTTGTATGGGCTATTGTTATGCCGAACCAACTGTTGAAGTCACAAAACCGGGATTTGATCCCGTCGTGTTTTCTTATGTCGATGTCAAGAAAGCAGAAGAGATCGTAGATAAATACATTCTCAATAACGAATTGATTGACGGTATCCTGCCTGCGAATTATCAGACTATTTAATTCATTCCAAAATAAAGAATCATAATGTATAAAATGCAATTACTTGTTTGTGGCGGGACCGGATGTCGGGCCTCCGCAAGCGCAACAATTGTAGAAAAACTGAATGAATCACTTAAGGCTCATCAGCTGACAGAAGAAGCACAGGTTGTTACAACCGGTTGTTTTGGCTTTTGTGAGAAGGGTCCTATTGTGAAAGTGATTCCGGACAACACATTCTACACACAGGTCAAACCGGAAGATGCAGAAGAAATCGTTGCCGAACACATCCTGAAAGGAAGAAAAGTAAGCCGTCTGCTTTATGAAAACCCTGAAAACCAGGAACACATAGCCGATTCAAGGCACATGGGTTTTTATCAGAAACAAATGCGTATTGCTCTCAGAAATTGTGGAGTGATTGATCCGGAAAATATTGATGAATATATCGGCCGGGACGGATATTCAGCCTTGGCACAGGTGGTTACCGATCTTACTCCTGAACAGGCCATAGCTATGGTTAAACAAAGCGGATTGCGGGGAAGGGGCGGAGCCGGATTCCCTACGGGTTTGAAATGGGAGATTACCAGCAAATTTTCATCGGATCAAAAATACGTTGTCTGCAACGCCGATGAAGGAGACCCGGGAGCTTTCATGGACCGTTCCATTCTGGAAGGAGATCCCAACTCAATTATTGAAGCCATGGCTATTTGCGGGTATTGTATTGGTGCCACAAAAGGCCTGGTATACATTCGCGCCGAATATCCTCTGGCTATCAAACGTCTTGAGATCGCGATAGCACAGGCTCGTGAATACGGTTTATTGGGAGATAACATTTTCGGATCCAAATTCTCATTTGACATGGAACTGCGTTACGGCGCAGGAGCCTTTGTCTGTGGTGAAGAAACGGCATTGATCGCTTCCATGGAAGGGAAGCGCGGGGAACCCAGAGTAAAACCTCCTTTCCCTGCAGAAAGCGGTTATATGCAGAAGCCCACCAACGTGAATAACGTTGAAACTTTCGCTAATGTTCCCGTTATATTTTTAAAAGGACCGGAATGGTACTCTTCTATTGGAACAGAAAAATCAAAAGGAACCAAAGTATTTGCATTGGCCGGGAAGATAAATAACGTAGGACTTATTGAAGTACCTATGGGCATTACCCTTCGTGAAATCATTTATGAGATCGGCGGTGGGATCAAGAATGGAAAAAAATTCAAAGCCGTTCAGACCGGAGGTCCTTCAGGAGGCTGCCTGACAGAGGCACACCTGGACACCCCCATTGACTTTGACAGCCTGGTAGCTGCCGGTTCTATGATGGGATCCGGCGGCATGATCGTTATGGACGAAGATGACTGTATGGTTTCCATCGCGAAATTTTACCTGGAATTCATTGTAGAAGAATCGTGCGGAAAATGTACGCCATGCCGCATTGGTAACAAGCGAATGCTTGAGATCCTGGAAAAAATCACCCAGGGCAAAGGCAACATGGAAGATCTGGATCACCTTCGCAATCTCGCTTATGTGATAAAAGACACTTCTTTATGCGGACTGGGACAATCTTCTCCCAATCCGGTGCTTTCCACACTGGAAAACTTCTATGATGAATACGTGGCTCACGTTAAGGATAAGAGATGTTTTGCCAAAAAATGTAAAGCATTGGCACGCTACACCATTGATCCCGATGTTTGTACCGGATGTACAATCTGTGCCCGGAATTGTCCCGTTGAGGCTATTACCGGAGAAAAGCGCGAACCACATTTCATCCACCAGGAAATTTGTATCCACTGTGGTGTATGTTACCAGAAGTGTAAGTTTAATGCAATCAATGTTGAATAAGCGAGAATATGGAAACTATAAAATTAACTATAGATAACAGACAAGTAGAAGTTCCCAAGGGAACGACCATCCTCCAGGCGGCGCATCAGGCAGGGATTAATATCCCTTCCCTGTGTTATATGAACCTGCCTCACCTGGCCCAGGAACACAAACCCGGAAGTTGCCGGGTCTGTGTGGTAGAGATCCCGGGAAGAAAAAATCTGGTTCCTGCCTGCGCAACTGAGTGTGCCGACGGAATGACCGTGTTGTCACATTCTTTGCGCGCTATCAATGCCCGCAGGACAGTTGTTGAATTGCTGCTCTCTGACCATCCCAAGGATTGTTTGATCTGTCCTTCTTCAGGGAATTGTGAGTTGCAGAAATTATCCATTACCATGGGGATCCGCGAGATCAATTCAGTTGAAAATGCGGCTATGTCTACTTACCGCAAGGATGCTTCTCCCGCATTGAACCGTAATATGGACAAGTGTGTGATGTGCCGTAGTTGTGAAACAGTTTGCAACGAAATACAAACCGTTGGGGCACTTAGTGCCGTAAACCGTGGTTTTATGTCCGTTGTGGCACCTGCCTTTGAACAAGAATTAACGGATTCCCCCTGTACATTCTGCGGACAGTGTGTTGCCGTTTGTCCCACAGGGGCACTTACCGCTGTGGATAATACATTTCATGTGATCAGGGCCCTGGCGGATCCCAATAAATTTGTTGTTGTGCAGACTGCACCGGCAGTACGTGCGGCGTTGGGAGAAGAATTTGGATATCCTCCCGGAACTTCAGTTACAGGCAAGATGACAGCTGCATTAAGATCTTTAGGTTTTGATAAAGTGTTTGACACCGATTTTGCAGCAGACCTCACCATTATGGAAGAAGGAACCGAGTTGCTGGACAGGATCACCCGTTATCTGGACGGAGATAAAAGCGTCCGCCTGCCCATCCTGACATCCTGCTGTCCTGCCTGGGTTAATTTCTTTGAAACAAATTATCCCGATATGCTGGACGTCCCTTCGACGGCACGTTCTCCCCAGCAGATGTTCGGTGCGATTGCCAAGACGTATATGGCGGAAAAATTGGGAGTGAAGAGAGAAGATATGGTGGTGGTTTCCGTGATGCCCTGTTTGGCCAAAAAGTACGAATGTCAAAGGGATGAATTTAAAGTGGATGGGAATCCCGATGTGGATTACGCCATTACAACCCGCGAACTGGCTCACCTGATCAAGATAGGGAACATTGATTTCAAAACCTTGAAAGAAGAAGATTTTGACCGTCCAATGGGTGAATCTACCGGTGCGGGTCTGATCTTTGGAGTAACGGGAGGTGTTATTGAAGCCGCAACCCGTACCGCTTATGAACTGTTTACCGGGAAAAAACTGGAAAAAGTTGATTTTCACGAACTCAGAGGAATGGAAGGAATCCGTACCGCTTCTGTCAATTTTGATGGAACTTACATTCACATAGGGATTGCCCATACTTTGGGTAATGCCAGGAAATTGCTTGACGGGATCCGTAAGGGAATGTATAATTTCCATGCCATTGAGATCATGGCATGTCCCGGAGGATGTATAGGCGGTGGAGGACAACCTTTGCACAGGGGCAATTCCATTGTTTTGAAAGCCCGTATGGATTCTATTTACAAGGAAGACTTCAACAAGCCCATCCGAAAATCACACGAAAATCCGGAGATCATTAAGCTTTACGAAGACTTCCTGGGCAAACCGCTAAGTGAGAAATCACACAAGTTGTTGCATACCCATTATTTCAGTCACCCGAAAAAATAACCATTAACTTCTATTCTTATGACCAAGTTTGAAATAAACGATTGTCACAAAAAGACAATAAAAGAGATATGTGAATCTTTCGGGAACAAGAGAAGTGAACTGATCAACATCCTCCACAGGAGCCAGGAACATTTCGGTTATTTACCCGAACCGGTTCAATTGGAAATAGCACTGAATATAAATATGCCCCTGGCCAAGATTTATGGTGTTGTATCTTTCTATTCTTTCTTTACAATGACCCCCAAAGGCAAGTACCCCATTTCCATATGTATGGGGACGGCCTGTTATGTCAGGGGTGCCGAGAAGATTGTGGAAGCTCTTGAAAAAGAGTTGAAGATCAAAGTGGGTGAAGTAACACAGGACGGAAAATATTCATTGGATTGCCTGAGGTGTATTGGTGCCTGCGGACTGGCTCCCGTTATCATGATAGGAGATGAAGTGCACGGTCGCCTGGAACCCGCTATGATTAAGGATATTCTTAAAAAATACGAATAATCCGTAGTATTTTTAAAGACCCGGGAGTGTGCCGTTGAGGGACACTCCCTTTTTGTTTCCTCGAAAAAAAGTATCTTTGCGCGTTAAAGAAAAAGTATGCCCGAAAATTCATTATTGACAAAACTCGATGGTATCCGCCGGAAGTACGAAACGCTTCAGCAGCAGTTGTCCGATCCTTCCCTGGTTCAGGATATGAAACGTTATATAACTCTTAACAAGGAATATGCAGAGATTGGCCCGATCATCCAGGCCGGGGAGAAATATAAGAATGCGATTGGAAACCTGGCCAGTGCCAAAGAGCTTCTGCTAACAGAAAAAGACGAGGAAATGCGGGATTATGCCAAGGAAGAGATTGCGCAACTGGAGGAGCAGATCCCGGAAATGGAACAGAAGATCAAATTTCTGCTGATCCCGGCAGATCCCCAGGACAGCAAAAATGCCATTATGGAGATTCGGGCCGGTACCGGGGGGGATGAAGCCTCCATCTTTGCCGGGGATCTCTTCCGGATGTATACCAAATATGCCGAGAAAAAAGGATGGAAACTGGAGATTACAGGTATATCCGAAGGCACATCCGGAGGATTTAAGGAAATTATTTTCAAAATAACAGGAACGGGTGTTTACGGAGTTCTCAAATACGAAAGCGGAGTACACCGGGTCCAGCGCGTTCCCCAAACAGAAACCCAGGGCCGGGTGCACACCTCGGCGGCCTCGGTGGCAGTGCTTCCGGAGGCGGATGAATTCGATGTGGAGCTGAACGAGAAAGACATTCGAAAGGACACGTTTTGTTCCTCCGGCCCGGGCGGACAAAGCGTCAACACCACCTACTCGGCCATTCGCCTTACCCACATTCCGTCGGGGATCGTGGTTCAATGCCAGGATGAAAAATCCCAGTTGAAAAATTACGACAAAGCGTTGGCAGAATTAAGGACCAGGCTCTACAACATGGAATACGAAAAGTATTTGAATGATATATCGGCAAAACGCAAAACCATGGTGTCTACCGGTGACCGGTCGGCCAAGATCCGGACGTATAATTATCCCCAAAGCCGGGTAACCGACCACCGGATCAATTATACAATGCATAATTTGCCGGTTTTTATGGACGGTGAGATACAGGAAGTGATAGAGCTTTTACAGGTCGCTGAAAATACGGAAAGATTAAAAGATGACTCGTCAAACGCTTAACAGGGAAATCCACGACAAAAAGAGCTGTTTGTGTGTGGGTCTGGACGTTTCTCCGGTATCACCGGAAATGAATAAGAGAATCA
>JBAZMG010000047.1:0-7808 GCA_041649895.1 Minisyncoccota bacterium
TAATGCGCGAGGTCTTTAAAAAAGTTGTTACCGAAGATCTGACGGACCTTATGCCGAGAATTAAAAATCCGTGTCTTATAATTTGGGGTGAAAATGATAAGGCGACTCCAATCGAAGACGCGTTTTTATTGCGTGACGGGATTGAGGGCTCGGAGTTGAAAGTGATTGAGGGGGTGGGGCATAACCCGTATCGCAAGAAACCGGAAGAATTTTTCGCGTCGGTTCTCGAATTTATTAAAAAATAATAAACTAAATTAAAATAGATTATGCAACTTTATTTTACTCCCATTGTGGTGTCCGCAACAGGAATCATCGTGTTATTATTTTGGCTTTTGCGTGAGATTAAAGCGTTTTTATTCTGGCCCTATCTGTGGCAATTGAAAAACTATCACATTGGCAGATTTCTTGCCCATTTCAGCACCTCGGCCGGAAGAAAGATATTTTTAAATCCGCTAATGATCATTAAGATAATTTTATTTGTGGCGACAACATACTGTTTGTTTTTCAACGCTCCCGCGCTAGTGCTTAAATATTTTTTCTGGATCGTTGTTTTGGTATTTTGCCTTTATCTGCTCGAGGGCTTGATTAGTCTCATTCAGTTTATCAGTAAAAGAGTTAAGGCTCCGGAATTGACCTCAAAGATGTTGTTTCTTTTGCCGATTGTGTTTATTCCGCTCGGAGTATTCACATTGGTGTTCGGTTATACTTTTATCGATCAGTTGGACGCGCTTGAATTTCTTCTCGCCGCTTTCGCTTTCGCGATCTTATTGTTTGATCTATTAACCCCGTTTATCGTTTCTTTGATTATTCTTTTGCTTCAGCCGATAACCGTGGTATTGCGAAACAGGGTTCTTCGAGCCGCCACGGAAAAACGAGCGAAAATGGAAAATCTTTCCGTGATCGGAATCACCGGCAGTTTCGGAAAATCATCGGTTAAAGAATTTTTGAGATCCATCCTGTCGGTATCTTTTAATGTTGCCGCCACGGAAGAGAATAAAAACTCGGAAATGGGAATTTCCGAATATATTTTGAACAATCTCACGGATAAGCACGAGATCTTTATCTGCGAGATGGGTGCTTATAATATCGGCGGAATTAAACTGCTTTGCGATATCGCGAAGCCGAAGATTGGAATCTTAACGAATATCGGCAATCAGCACGAGGCCACTTTCGGGTCTTTACAAAATATCGTTAAGGCCAAATTCGAGCTTATTAATTCATTGCCCGAAGAAGGATTGGCTGTCCTGAATTGGGATTCGGAATTGATCAGAAATAATTTTAAAAGCAATATTAGTTCCATAAAATATTCCATTTTGGAAAAAGAGGATATTTGGTCGGAGGATATCAAGGAAGAAAAAGAATGGGTTTCCTTCCGCGCGATCTTTAAAACGGGCGAACATTTGGACGCGCGGGTGAATGTTATCGGAGCTCAAAACATTATCAATCTTTTACCAGCGATCGCCATCGCGAAGCGCCTGGGAATGGAAAATTCGGAAATTTTAATGGGAATCGCGAAAATCGATCCGAAACAGGGTAATATTGAGCTCAAACGAAACACCAAAGGAATAAATATCATTGACGCGAGTTATTCCGCGAATGTGGCCGGAGCCCTGGCGCATCTGGATTATTTGAAAAATTGGAAAGATTCAAAAAAGATCTTCGTAATGCCGTGCCTTATTGAATTGGGTAAGAGCGCCAAACAATCCCATTACGATCTTGGCAAAAAGATCGGTGGAGTTTGCGATGTTCTGATTGTCGCCACCGCGGATTATTTCAATCAACTGAGAAAGGGAGCGATCGAGGCCGGAATGAAAAAAGAAAATATATTTTTATTGACGAATCCCGCGAAACAATACAAAAAAATAATGTCGATCGCCAAAGAGGGTGATGTTGTTTTTGTCGAAGGGCGGGTTTCCGAGGATTTATTAAGTAAACTTGTTTGAGGGATTGAGGAATACAAATGACGAAAACCATCTCCATATCATTGTCACCGAATACGGAAAAAGATGATGTCGCGCTCGCGGCCGGTCTTGTTTTTCAGCCTTGGCGATGGAAGGAGGGCGCGGTAGCGGAAGAGCTCGAAAAAACATTCGAAGAAAAATTCGGTCTGGGATCTTGCTTTGCTTTCAACAGCGGCCGGTCTTGTTTTTTGGCGATTCTCTCGGCGATTAATTTAAAAAAGGGAGACGAAGTAATTGTCCAGGCTTTTACTTGTAACGCGGTTGTAAATCCGATCTTAAGGTCAGGAGCATTCCCCGTGTTCGCGGACATCGGCAAAGATCTGAATATCGATGTCGTGAGTCTGAAGGAAAAGATCGGACCGAAAACAAGGGCGATTGTCGTCCAGCATACTTTCGGGTGGCCGGCACGGATACGGGAGATACAAGAGATCTGCGAAGAAAATAATATTTATCTTATCGAAGATTGCGCTCATTCGCTCGGAGCGAAATCGAACGGATCATATTGCGGTTCGTTTGGCGACGCGGCGTTCTTCAGCTTCGGTCGGGACAAGGTTGTTTCTTCCGTGTACGGAGGGATCGCGACCGCGAATGATCTGGCTTTGGCGGATGGAATAAAACGGTTTCGCGAAGGAATAAAATATCCCAATAATTTATGGATATTACAGCAACTGCTTCACCCGATTATTATGGAAATATTTGTTTTGCCTTTTTACAGCCTGGGCCTTGGAAAAATATTTTTAGCCGGAGCGATCAATTCGAAAATACTTTCTCAATCCGTCACCGCCGGGGAAAACCGGGGAGTGTTGCCAGATTACTTTCCAAAAAGAATGCCCAATGCTTTGGCCTTGCTCGCGATAAACCAATTGCGCAAGCTTGAAAGGTATAACGCCCATCGGAAAGAGATCGCCGAATTTTATGCTGTAAAATTGACAGACAGGGGTTATTCTTTTCCGTTTCAAAACGCGGGCGGAGATGAACCCGTTTATATGCGGTTTCCCTTGATCGTTAAAGATCCGAAAGCGGTTTTAATGAAAATGAAAAAGAACAATATCTATTTGAACGACGGATGGTGCGATTCAGTGATCGTGCCCGCGAAAACTTCGCTCGAAAAAATGTGTTATTCTCCTGGCGCTTGTTTTAGAGCGGAAGAGATTGCGCGAAATATAATTGACTTGCCAACGAGCATTAAAATATCCATTGGCGACGCGCAAAAAATAATAAATCTATTATGACAACCTGGATCATATTTTCTTTAATTCAGTCGTTCACGCTGGCCAGCCTTTATTTTGTTGATAAAATAGTTGTGACCAAGTTCGTAAAGAATCCTCTTCAGCCGTTGGTGATTACCGGCTTTTTTGGCTTAATACCCGCCTTGGTTATATACGCGCTCGGTTTGGTGAATTATTTACCGTTATTAACCGGTTTTTATTGCTTATTGCTTGGAATTTTAACGGTTTTTTTATTTGTTTTTTATTTCAAATCAATGCAATCGGAAGAGGTGTCGCGGTTTATCCCATTTGCTTCACTGGCCAATGTTTTGATCTTGTTTTTAGCGATAGTGCTTTTAAAAGAAAGATTAAATCCTTGCCAGTATCTTGGAGTATTTTCCTTGATTTTGGGATCAATATTGATCTCTCTAAAATTCGGGCAAAAACTTACGTGGTCCAAGGGACTGAAGTATATGGCTATCTACGTGGTAATCACCGCGCTGAGTTCCATTTTTCAAAAATATTTATTAAGCTCAATTAATTATTTTACCGTCTATTTTTACGCGGCAATCGGTGTTTTCATAGGTACTCTGCCGATAGCTCTTAAAAACTACAAGGGATTAATGGAATCAGTAAAGGCAAAAGGAAAAAAGGTATTATTCGCTATTTTGTTAAGCGAAACATTAGGTGTAGCCGGGGTATTTCTTGGCATTATTGCTATTTCTTACGGTCCCGTAAGTCTGGTTAGTGCTTTTTCGTCGTTAAAGCTGTTGCTTGTTTTTGTCTTCTCGCTGTTATTCAGCACGTTTTTACCAAAAATAATAAAAGAAGACTTTAGAATGAGAGTTTCGATCCAAAAAATAATCGCGATCATTTTGATAATCTTGGGGGCGTTTTTGATATTTTCCGTATAGTTGACTCTTTTGTCAATTTGAGAGAAAATAAGATATATAAAAATAATAAGAAATAATATGAGTATGTTTGACAAGCTAAAAGACTTGAAAAAGTTAAGAGACTTGGATTGCGCGCTCGCGAAAGAGCAATTTGAGACGGAAAAAGAAGGAATAAAAATTATAATCAATGGACGGGGAGAAATAATAAGTATCGCTCTTAATCCCGATTTGGGCAAAGAAAAACAAGAGCAGGTTTTGGTTGACGCCATAAACGATGTTTGTCGGGAGGCTAAGATGGCAATGGCGAAGAAAGCGGCCGAAATATCGGGAATTGGCTTTTAAAATTATGAAATTTTTTCCGGCAATCACCACAATTACAAAAGCCAATTGGCGCGATAAAGTTGACGAGGTGGACAGGCTTGGCTTGGAAGAGGTCGCTCTTTTTCCCACGTGTTTAAACGCGGAGCAGAGAAAAGATCTTTACACCGCGATCGAACATACTTCCATAAAGCACGTGCCATTCATACATCTCCGAAGCGATATGGAGCTTTGGGAACTGGATCATTTCGTGAAAAAATACGATACCCAGATCTTTAACGTTCATTCCGCGCGCGAGTATCCGATAAATAAGGATTGGCTGAAATATAAGCAAATAATCTGTATTGAGAACACGCAAAGATCGCCGCTTGATCCGGAAGAGATCAAAAACTTCGGAGGAATCTGCCTTGATTTTTCCCACTTGGAAAACGACCGACTGGTTGATAAGGACAAATTCGCGGCTGACACGAAATGTTTGGCAAGTTTTCCCGTCCGCTGTAATCATATCAGCGCCATTAAAACGAAATTCAGCCTGGACGAGAACGAAAAATTACATTACGATTCTCATATGCTAAAAAAACAAAGCGAGCTTGATTATTTAAAAAGATATCCGCTGGAATATTTTTCTGATTTTTGCGCTATGGAATTAGAAAATAAGATTTCCGACCAATTGATAGCGATCGACTACATCAACGAGTTGATCAAAAACCGGGACGATTTTATTAAAAGTATGGGTTTTTAAAAATGCTCATTAAAGAAATAAATGATAAAAAAACTTGGGAAGATTTTTTTCGCGCGCGAAAGGAAAAGACTTTTTTACAGTCGTGGGATTGGGGAGAGTTTCATATCGCGGAGGGTTCGAAGATTTGGCGCTTGGCCGTAGTTGATGGTTCTGAATTGTTAGCGGTCGCGCTCGTGGTGAAAATAAAAGCAAGGAGAGGAACTTATTTGCTGGTTCAGCACGGTCCGGTGGTGGCAAGTTCGGAATCTCAAGTTCGCTCCTCGATTTTAAAATATTTCTTAAAAGAACTGGCAAAGATCGGCAAAAAAGAGGGAGCGTCTTTTATCCGGATGAATCCTTTATGGGAAAGAACGTCGGCAAACAACGAGATATTGAGGAATCTCGGGCTGAGGAGGGCGCCAATGCACGCGAGCGCGTATGAAGCTACCTGGAAATTGGATATTTCTCCGTCCGAAGACGATTTGTTCCGTGCGTTGCGAAAGACAACGCGCTATATTATCAAGAATGTGGAAAAAATCGATGAAATCGTCGTGGAAAAAAGCGATAGCTTGGGCGACCTGGGGGTTTACCAAAAATTAAACAAGGAGGTGGCTCTTCGCCAGCAATTTGTGCCTTTCTCTGATGATTACATAAAGCGGGAGTTTGAAGTTTTCAAAAAGGACGATCAGGCGTTGTTTTTCTTCGGAAAGTATAAAAATGAGATTGTAGCGGGCGCTTTGGTTATTTTTTGGCAGGGCGTGGGATATTACCATCAAGCCGCCTCATTATCCAAATACGCCAAATTGTCGATTCCTTATCTTTTACAATGGGAAGCGATTCGGGAAGCGAAAAAAAGAGGATGTGATTTTTATGATTTTTGGGGATATGTTGATCCAAAGGCAAACCCGAATCATCCTTGGGCCGGACCCACGCTCTTCAAAATGGGTTATGGCGGGCAAGCATACGAATACATTCTGACCCAGGATTATCCGTTGTCTCCCTTGTATTGGTTAACTTATGTTTTTGAACAAATAAGAAAACGAAAACGCAACTTATAATGAAATACCGCCGCGGTAAAAAATTAAAGACCGGAAGGCGAAAACGGAAATCGTTTCTTTCCAAGTTTTATTTTCCCGTCTTGGGAGTGGTCTTGTTTTCGGGAATTATTGTTTACGCGTTTTTTTATTTTTCTCCGCAGTTTGAGATCAAGGAATTGAAGGTGAGCGGTTTAAGCAGTGCTTCCGAGGAAGAATTAAGCCGGGCAATCAAAGACAAATTTACGATATCATATTCTTTATTCGGCAAATCCGGGACAATTGAAAATATTTTTCTGCCCCTGGGAAACGGAACCAAAGATGTTTTGAAGGATTTTCCGCAAATAGACAGTATCAACGTGGATAAGAATTTCGCGAAAGGAAGTTTGTATATTAATGTTGTCGAAAAGAAACCGTTTGTCGCGTGGACGGAAAAATTCAATAACAACTATTGTTATTGGTTGGACGCGAAAGGCAGCTTTATAAAAGAATGCGTGTTGGATGATAATTTGATAGCCGTTTCGGAGGAGTCCCGCGTGTGCGGTGAGAACAAAGAATTGCGAAAAGCCATAATCGACGCGATCGCGAAGATAGTCAAAAGCTCAAATGAGCGAAATTTGGCCTTTACCGGCCTTTCGCTATATTCGGACGACAAGCTGGCATTGAATTTGGAAGTTGGTTGTCAGATATTATTTAACCCGGCGGATGATCTCACGTGGCAGTTGGAAAAGCTGAATATAGTTCTCGCGCAGGATAAATACTCCGCCAATTTGGGGAATTACGAATATATGGATCTCAGGTTCGGAAATCAGGCGGTTGTTAAATAAACTTCACTTAATTTTAAGGAAAATAAGCTAAAACGGGAGGCAAACGACCGTTTTTTTGGTTGGGGACAACCTTATTGACTGCAAGGGTTATAATTGTTATATTATAACAACTTTAAAACCTTGTAATCATTTTCGTGCTTAAGGGCATCGAAAATTATTATAATTGAGCAAAAGATTATTAATAAAATAAAAAAATATGCAAGAAAATATCGGGCGAAATCCAAAGAATTCAAACGGCTTTCCCCTTATTTCTTCAGCTCTTTTTGTCGGCTTATTGATCGTTCTTTTCTTATCGGTTGTTAATATTTCTAACGCGGCACACTATTACTCTGGCGGGGAATCTCAGGGTGGTCTTTGCGGTTCGGCCGATGGTGATTACCTAACTTTACGACCCGGTTCAAATCTGTGTGAGCGTGGCGAAGCCTCAAGTGTTTCCGGTTCCGGTCCTTGGACCTGGACTTGCTGGGGTCCGGGCGAAAGCTCTGATGACTATTGCACAGCTTACGCGACAAACGATTATACGGACGATCACAACTATGATTACGACTACGACTACGATTACGATTATAATCATAACTACGATTATGATTACAATTACAATCATAATTATAATTCCAACCGGGTGCCGACAGTTGACGCCGGATCGAACAAAGAGATCAACGCCGGCAGTTCAATAAGACTGAACGCCACTGCGTCTGACGCGGATGGCGACTCCTTGACTTATTCCTGGTCTTGTACACGATCCGGAAACCTATCAAGTTATAATATTTTGAATCCCACATTCTATGGTCCGTACGCGACATATAATGAAACCTATACTTGCACCCTGACCGTGTATGATAACCG
>JBAZMG010000048.1:0-7545 GCA_041649895.1 Minisyncoccota bacterium
CTTTATTTCTGATTCTTGATTCATAATTCTAATCAATTTTAAGTAAAATTGATTCGTAATACCCCTTTGCTTTTTCCAATTCCTTCTTGCCTTTATCGGTAATATGATATACGCGCCTGCGTTCGGCAACAGCGCTTTTTACCAAGCCCTGATCTTCCAGGCGATAGAGTACGCGATAAGGGGTTATATTTCCAGGCCGAAAACCAAATTCCCGCTCAATGACCGTTGGCAGATCCCAAGCGTAATTTGACCCGTTTTTTAAAACAGCCAAAATATATATCCAAAGATTTTCTTTTGTATTTGATTTTTCTAATCGTTCAAAAGGCGTCATATGTTTTCATTTTAGAGGATAAGCAGGGGATAGTAAACATTGACAACAATACGCTATCATTGTATAATTATAATTAGCAAGGATGGGCGTAGTCTATCCGGCTTAATAATATTCACGATTACTCATACACGAGGAATTGAAATGAAAATCGAAGGTGGAATTATTCGGAAGGGTCATGACATGCGAAGAGCATACGATGGCACAATGTACAGCGATTATGAAAAATATATTCCGTTCGCAATTGTTGCGGATGAGGGCGATCCACTCACCATCGAAATTGTCGGAAAGCAGTATCCCTATCTGCACAAGACAATAAATCGAGACGGCTCGATCGAAATCCATGAACGCTACACTTACCGCGTAAGAATTTACCCGGTTGCGGGAACGATAAAAGAAGTTGTATTTCCTGGATTAAGCACTATTTCCTCCTCGGGGATTGCTGTGAATTCAAGCGGATTCAGGGATTGCTTCGGAAGCTGCGCGGTGGAGTTTTTCTACGCAAAGCCTCACGACGCAGAAGTTCTGCCAGAACGTGACGATAAGTTGACGACATGGGATAGAAGATCGGAGGAGTACGTGTCGTTCACAACAGCGATTAGTCACGAAGAATATACAGAGCTCAAGGACCAGGGAGAAGCTTTGGAAAATGAAAGGCAAAGAAGGCTCGACGCTTACGCTCTCGGGGTTCGAAATGATAACGAATCGGCAAGTAAAACAATTTTTGGGAGGATAAAAGAGGTTATCCATCCGTAGAGGTGATGCAGCAAAAACTTGAAGCAAAGCCTCTTATTTTTTTTGGGAAAAGTTATTTTAATCTGGAAATAATGCATGAAATTAAATTTTTCTCATAAACAGTTTTTATAGAGAATGGTAAGTAATATTGTATTGACATTAATACTATATCATTGTATAACTATAATTAGCAAGGATGAACGTAGTCTAGTAGTTTATCCGGCTTGAATTTATTCTTACATTACTAGGTGAAGTAGTATGAGTAAGTTGATTGACTTGTATAAAAAACTTCAAAGTTTGGAAGTTGAGCGCAAAATCGACCCATCTTCATGGGTTGAAAGCGCAGGTACCGATTCTTGGAGGCACAGACCCACATCTTGGTCATCGGAGAAATCCAGGATAGCAGACATAAAGAGCTTTCAAATGATGGCCTATTGGGGACCGGAAGATTATACCGTGTATGTAGGCCTCAATCGGAGTTTTTTCGCTAATCTGCTCTCGAAAGTAGACCTCAAAGATATTTGTAAAGAGTTTGAAGCCGTGTTTTCGAAATTCGAACCATCGGTTGACATCAACTTTGAACACAAATACATTCTTTTCAGATTTAGCGAGGTTGTAGCAACAGTTTCGCTTAACGAGGAATGTGTTTTACGCAAACACGAGGCTGACTTAAAGAACAACGATCTTTTTCCGAATAAATGGGACAACTTTGACTCGACCGGTCGATTTATCTACGACGATCAAGGACAAACTAGACTCGTCCAGAAATTCGATATCTGTCGAACGATAAATTTACAACTGTATCTCACGGGCGGAATGTCCGAACGCGCGTATCGAAAATTTATGGACGAACGCCGGCAATGCCAAGAAAGCTCATCATTTTAATTAAAGGGTCAATCTAATAAGCTCACTGTTTTTTAAGTGAGTTTTTATTTTGCGTATTGACAAACTATTTTACAGCTGTAAAATAGAATACAAGATAAATAAACATAATTATAAAATTATCTAATAATATGGCAGACGACAAAGAAATCAAAATCGCGATTGCCGGAATCGGCAATTGTTGCAGCTCCTTGGTTCAGGGTATCTATTATTACAAAGACATCAAGGACGATGATGAATTGGTTCCCGGATTGATGCACAACATCATCGGAGGCTATAAGATCTCAGACATAAAGATCGTAGCCGCTTTTGATATTGACGCCAGAAAAGTTGGAAAAGATATCGGTGAAGCGATCTTTGAAAAACCGAATTGTACCATTACTTTTTGCCACGATGTCCCGAAAGACATTGGTGTAAAAGTGCAAATGGGTCCGGTTTTGGACGGTGTTGCTCCGCATATGAAAGATTATCCGGAAGAACAAACCTTTATCGTATCCGACGAAAAACCGGTAAACGTTACCGAAGAATTGAAAAAATCAGGAGCGCAAATTTTGGTAAATTATATGCCCGTGGGTTCTCAAAAAGCGGTGGAATATTACGCTCAAGCCGCCATTGACGCGGGGTGCGCTTTCGTAAACTGTATGCCTATTTTTATCGCATCCGAACCGGAATGGGAAGAAAAATTCAAGAAAGCCGGTCTGCCTTGCGTGGGTGACGATATTAAGGCACAGGTCGGCTCAACAATCGTGCACCGAACTTTGGCACACTTATACGGACAAAGGGGTGTAAAAATAGAGAGATCTTATCAATTGAATGTCGGGGGCAATACAGATTTCTTGAATATGTATGGCGAAAGATCCCGATTAAAATCAAAAAAATTATCCAAAACCGAAGCGGTCGAATCTCAACTTGCCAAACGATTGAGCTATGACAATTTGCACATCGGACCATCCGATTATGTTCCGTTCTTAAAAGATAATAAGATCGGATTTATCAGAATTGAAGGAAGAAAATTCGGAAATGTTCCCACTCATATTGAGATCAGATTATCGGTTGAAGATTCTCCCAATTCGGCTGGCTGCGTGATCGACGCGGTGAGGATGGCCAAGCTTGGATTGGATCGGGGTATCAGTGGCTCGCTATTATCGCCCTCCGCTTATCTGATGAAACATCCGCCCGTTCAGTTTGTTGACGAAAAAGCGTACGAGATGGTACAGGAATTTATTGCTAACAAACGAGAAAGATAGTATATTGGAATCAAGAATAAAGAATTAAGAATAACGAAAAATTAATAATTCATCCGGTTAAGTGATTTTGCCGGGTAAAAATATATGGAACCAATAAAAAGATTTAATAACTCGGTAGCGGAAGGTAATTTGTGGATATATGTTTTGTCTCTTGCCAAAGAAGAAGAAGTTCAGGAGCGGGAAGTCACAAAATTGATCTTCGAGAAATTCGGATTTTTGCCAAACGACTTGATGGTTAAAACGGTTTTGTTTCGTTTGAAAAAGGACGGTTATGCCACAAAAGAAAGATTAAAGAGCGAGAAAGCGTACAAAGCCACGGAAAAAGGATTAAAAGAATTGGATGCCGCGAAAGGCGTTTGCCAGACATTATTACAGAAGATATAACAGGATGCTTGATAAAAAACGCCATTTATTCAAGGATATATTAAAAGAAATCGGGAATTTATTTTCCCGTTTTCCTTTTTCTCCAGATCAATATACTTTTGTTAGTATAATTTTCAGTTTGCTCGCCGCTTTTTTTATCATAAAACAAAGCTTTTTATTTGCTTTGATATTTTTTGTTATCGCCGCCTGTTTGGATTCAATTGACGGCGCTGTTGCCAGGAAAAAAAACATAGAAACAAAAAAGGGAGCCTACTTGGACACGATAATCGACCGGTACGTGGAGGGAATCACTCTTTTTTCAATGCTATTTCTTCCTTTGCCGAAAATATTTTTAGAACCCTATGTCTGGATATTTTTGGCTCTTTTCGGTTCCGTTGTCACGACATACAGCAAAGCCGCGGCCAAAGAAAAGGATCTTGTCAATGTTGAGCTTAAGGGGGGATTATTCTCGCGAGGCGAAAGACTGATCACAATGTCGTTGATGCTATTTATGGCAATATTCGACAGAACATTTTTATCGACAAGCTATCTCTTGATTTTGATGGTGTTTTTGGTCAATATAACGGCCGTTCAAAGGATCTGTTCGGCCATCAGCGATAAAAAGCATACATAGGCGCGGAAGAAATTTCTTGACGGACTTGTTTTTAAATATTATGCTATTAATAATGTCATTAAGATTAAAAAAATAAACAATCTAAAAATATGCCAAAAGCAATAGGAATATATAGAGAAGCGAAACTCGGTTTGAAGGTGGAAGGAGATCGAAAGATCCTTGATTTTACCGCCAAAGAATTGGAAAAAAAAGGATTCGATATGGTCACAATCTTTCCCTCGCAATTCATTAAAGAAAGAACTGGAGACAGAGATTCGGACTTGATCTTTACAATGGCGAGAGACGCGGGTATTAACGATTATTTGTCACTGATCAAGGATAACAGCCCGATTTTTATCATAAATTCTCCGGCCGCTATCAGAGTTTCTTTTAACAGGTTTTTAACTTATGAAAAGATCGGCGATTTTGACGTTAGGGTTCCCGAAGCCAGGGTTTACGGCATAGACGATATTGTTTTCTCCGACCTTGAAGGCAAAGCTATTATAAAACCGGCAAATCGCCACGAGTATTGGTTTGTGGTCGAAAAGGAATTTCACTTTAATGCCGCGATGGAGACTTATAAACAAAAGGGCATCGACGAAGTTATGGTGCAGAGATTTATAAAAGGTGAAGACGTAAAATTTTACGCGATCGGCGACAGGGTTATCATCCCCAAATCGGCCAAAGAGAATTTTCCGGAAAAAACAATAAAGGAAATAGAAAAAAACGTCTTGGATATTGAAAAGGCAACCGGACTGAAGATATTGGGCGGCGATTTCGTTGTTGATCCGAAAGACGACTACAAAGTATATTGCGTGGACATAAACGATTGGCCGACCTTTAGCGTGATCGGTGAGTTTTCGCAAGAGGAAGCGGGAGCGGAGATCGCGAATTTGATATTCGACGAATTTGAGAAACACAAAAAAAATAATTAATCAAAAAAGTCTTCCGCATTTCTCGCTAAAAACTCCACTTTATGCTGGATAAAAAAAGAGAATCTTTTAAAGAAGAAGAAAAAAAGATCGGTCGAATTTTTAATCACCTTGGGATTAGCCCGAATCAATGGACTTTGATCTCGGTTTTGGCCGGATTGATCTCTCTTTATTTTATCGTAAAGCAATATTTTATATTTGCTATAGTTTTTTTTCTAATTTCGGGATTCGCGGATTATCTAAACGGCATAATCGCTCGGCACCGGGATGTTTACACAAAATTGTTTCGATACTTTGACACGGTGTCCGACCGGTATGTTGACGGGATCGTTTTATTCGGAATGCTTTTTTTGCCGCTTCCGAATATTTTATTTCCGGGCTATGTCTGGATTTTTTTGCTTTTGTTCGGCTCACTCACCACGGCATTCGTAAAGGCGGCCGCCAAGGAAAAAGAATTGGTAATAAAAGAATTAAAGGGCGGACTTATAACGCGAGCGGAAAGGATCTTATTGATATCGATCGCCTTGTTTTTGGGAACGATTGACGCGAGTTTCGTTTGGACAACTTATCTTTTGATCTTTTTAGTGATTATAACCAATTTTACCGCGCTACAGCGAATTTTTTCAGCGGTTAGGGCGGAGGGCAAACAATAAAATAAAAATAATAAATAAAAATTATGTTTTCAGACGAACTGAGAAAATTATTTTCAAATATAACCACCGGGGCCGGCAAATTTATCGGCAGTCTGGGGATTAGTGCCAATTTCGTGACGTTTTTAGTTTTAATTACCGGCATTATCGCGGCCTACTATATTTATATGGGCGTGTTTTATTTGGCTATAATATTCGTTTTGGTTTCCGGCATCCTGGACGGGCTTGATGGCGCGGTAGCCAAGGCGATGAAAAAAGAAACAAAATTCGGCGGACTGTTTGATTCTACCACCGACAAGTTGACTGAGATTTTAATTTATATTGCCCTCGGGTTGTATAATCCTCAATTATGGCTGCCTGCTTCTCTCGCTATCTCGTTTTTTATGCTTTCGAGCTATATCAGTAAACACGCTAAAGCCAGTGGCGGAAAAAGCCAAGGCGGATTGTTGGAGAGAAAAGAAAGGATCATCTTGATCGTTCTCGGCCTGTTTTTTATCAAATATGTTCATATTGTACTCTGGATCATTGCCGTGGCCTCTCTTTTTACTGCTAGCCAAAGATTCGCGAAGAATTACAAAATACTGAGCGCGAACTAAGGTTTCCAAAACAAGCGCGCGAATTTGCTTATGGGCGCGAAAATTTGGATCATTAGCGGAGTTTGTTTTCCTTGAAATTTAATCTGTCTGTTGAGAATTTTTGTTTTCAGTTCTTCCGTGGAGCTTTGTTCAGCTTCAATGAAGGCATTGCCCACTTCCCAGGGGGTGTGGGCGTCGCTACCCGCGACAAAAGGAAGGGAATACTGTCCGACGATCTTTTGAGACGCTGCGTTGCCGGCCGTGGTTTGGCTCCGTGAATTAAAGCATTCGATCGCGTCAAAAAGCTCGGCGTATCTTTCCTGATCTTTAAAAGGTTTGCTTCGATGAAAAGGATGGGCCATAACCGCTATTCCGCCCTGATCCCTGATCTCTTTTATTATTTCTTCAATCGTTTTATTTTTCGGATCGATCTCTTTCACTATAAAGTAAGCCAAAATTTCTCCAATGGTTTTACCGTTTTCTTTTACTTTTATTTCTTCGCCCAAAATCAATAACATTTTTTTTCGCGCGCAATATTCGATTAATTCCGGCCAAGCCCGGGCGGAGTTATGGTCCGTGATCGCGATTCCATCAAGCCCACGCCCAATAGCCGAATCAACCAAACTTTTCGGCGAGCAAATACTGTCTTTACTGTAATAAGTGTGGCAATGCAGATCTATTTTCATAAATAATGTTTTCTTAATTATATACTGTTATGGTTTTAAAACAAGTTTTTCCTTAATCTCTCTTGACGAATTTATTACATTCCTGTTATTATTTTATTAACATAAGTTTATTAAACAAAACGCACCTTTTTCATTATGGTAAAAGTAATTGGTATATACCGTGAACAAAATATAGCCCGAAAACCAGGGTCGGATAACCGGATTTTGGATCTAACCGCAGATGAACTCAGAAAGCGTGGTTTTCAGGTTGAGTTAAAAACTTTACGCGAGATAAAAAGCGGGGAAACTGTTGATATAATTTTGAATATGGCGCGCAGTGAGGCGATCAATGATATTCTATTCGAAAAAGCCACCCAAGAAATGTACGTTCTAGCCTCCGTGAAAGCAATGGCAAATTCCTCGGTTTCGGAAAGCAAAGGTTATGTGAAGCTTGACGATGTGGACGTAATTCTCGATATGGCCCGAGGAGCGGATGTAAACAGTGTTTTGGTCAATAAAGAAACGAAAGGAGTTTACATCGTTAACCCTCCTAAA
>JBAZMG010000049.1:0-7528 GCA_041649895.1 Minisyncoccota bacterium
CCCCGTAATACAATTGGTCCCATCTTTAAGAACAGGTGTTCCTACCGCGGTGCCGTAATTACTTCCCCAAGTGTCTGTCACAAAATTAGCAGCGGAAGATATATCTTGATCTACGGTTCCCGAAAGATTATTAAAATTCCATTCTGATACTTTGGACGACATCAAAGCGCTGTCCACTGAATGCGAAAAAGCCTGAGCTTTGGCGATCGTAGCCTTCTGAGTTGTTGAGTTCATGCCAACAATGATCAATGCGGATAGAATCCCAATAATCGCTATTACGACTAATAGCTCTATCAATGTAAAAGCTTTGCCCCGAACCGTGCCCATAGGGCTCTGGTTTAGGGCCTTATGAAATAAGTTTCGTTTCATTAAATTTATTATACCAAAAAAAGCGTAAAATAAAAATGCCCCGTACCAGAGTTTCGACAAAGTCGAAACACGGTACAGGACACAGCCCCGTAGCGGAACGAAGCACGCTACAGGGCTGATTTTTTAGTTTTTATAGCGGCATTGCGCCATGTTTTCGCATTATTTTGTCTTCCCTCTTTGATGAGATGGAATCCAAACATTTTATCAGTATTTTTCTTGTTTCTTGTGGCTGAACTATAATATCAATTTGTCCCATTTTCGCGGCTTCAAACGGATCAAGAAAGGTTTTCGTCAATTCTTCTATCTTTTCTTTTTCCAATTTATCCGGTTCCGCGCTTTCCGCCAGTTGTTTTTTGAAAATTATTTTCACGGCCTGTTCAGGGCCCATTACCGAGATTTGCGCGCAAGGCCAAGCAATCACTTTATCGTAGCCAAGCTGTTTTGACGCGAGCGCGATATATGCTCCGCCAAACGCCTTTCTTAAGATCAGGCTTATCTTCGGAACACTGGCTTCCGCGTAAGCGTACAAAATTTTTGCTCCGTGGCGGATTATGCCTTGGTGCTCTTGATTTACGCCCGGTAGGTAGCCCGGTGTGTCTACCAGATTGATGATCGGAACATTAAAAGCATCGCAAAACCTGACAAACCTGGCTATTTTGTCCGAGGAATCAATATCCAAAACTCCGGCAGATGATTTTGTTTGATTTCCGACAATACCAATCGTGTTTCCTGCTAGTCTCGCGAATCCGACAACCGCGTTCGGGGCGAAATTTTGCTGTATTTCCAAAAAAGAATTTTCGTCAAAAATTTCGCCAATAACCGCTTTGATGTCGTAGCTTTTTTCCGGTTCTTCCGGAACTATTTCCAAGAGTTTCTCCCTTTCATCTTTTTCAAAGTTTTTTTGCGTGTCGGGTTCTTCAAGATTATTTTGGGGCAAATACGTTAGCAGTTTTTTTACTCCCGAAAAACAATCCTTTTCGTTTTGGAAAAAGAAGTGGCCGCATCCGCTCTTCGCGCAATGTATTGTTGCTCCGCCCAATTCCTCGAATTGAACGTCTTCACCGGTAACCTTTTTGATCACCTCCGGTCCGGTTATGTACATTTGCGAGATTCCATCCACCATAAAGATAAAATCCGACAGGCCGGGAGCGTATGATGCTCCGCCGGCCGACGGTCCGACCATAATGCTTATTTGTGGAATTACTCCCGATGCCTTTACCATATTCTTGAAAATACTCGCGTAGCCGTCCAAACTCGCGATTCCCTCTTGAATTCTCGCTCCGCCCGAGTCTATTATTCCGATAACGGGACAGCCGTTTTTTCGCGCAAGTTCGATCGCTTCCGCTATTTTTTGCCCGTGCATTTCACCCAAGGATCCTCCCATTCTTGAAAAATCCTGGCTGTAAATATAAACAGGCCGATTGGCGATTTTTCCAAATCCGGCAACAACCGCGTCACCGGCTGATTTCTTTTTATCCAAATCAAATCCATTGAACCGGCTTTCCATAAACGCGCCGAGTTCAATAAAACTTTCCGCGTCCAAAAGCAAATCAATTCGTTCTCTCGCGGTTAATTTGCCTTTTTGGTGTTGTTTTTCCGCCAATTCCGAGTTTTCTAAATTTGCGTTTTTTTCGTTTAATTTTTCGATTTCTTTTTCAAAGCTCATACTGTGCCGCGCCGTAGCCTTGGCGAAGGCGGGTGTGTCCACCATCAAGAGAAGATGGAATTTAACCGCTTTTGCCTTAGTTATAACGAATTTTATTTTTACCACCATCTTTTTTTACCCCCACCTTTTAGTGATTCTAAAAAGATGGGGGTGGAAAGATGGGAGTGAATTAGTTTAATATTTCTAATTGGGCTCTTAATCCCTCTATTATTTGATTTATAATTTTTTCATTATCCACCTCTTTTTTTAGTTCAATTTCAAGCGAGGTGGCAATACCCTTTAATTCAGCAGGTAGTTCTTTAATATTTGTGTTCAATCCGATACCCATAACTGAGGTCTTTATTTCTTTATCAATAATATTTTCAGTCAAGATGCCGCAGATCTTTTTTCCGTTAAGCAAAACATCATTCGGCAGTTTTATCAAAGGCTCTAATCCGTAAATTTCCTTAATTGTTTTCGCAATTATGAAGGCGGCGAGTATCGTCAGTGTTTGCAGGTCTTCGATATTGCTTTTGGGAAGGATTATGGAAAAATATAATCCGCCCGTGGGAGAAAACCACTCGTCCCCTTTTCGCCCGTGCCCTCCGGTTTGTTCGTTCGCGACAACCACAGTCCAGGGTTCGGCGCCCGAGAGTGCTAATTTTTTCGCTTCGTCGCTAGTGGACGCAACGGCTTCAAATTTTTTAAAATCGATTTGCATATAATTAATCAAAAATTATTAATGTTTCCGATTCTTTAACTTTTTCATCCTTATTGACCAATATTTTTTTGATCTTCGCGTCAGCTTCCGCCACAATTTCGTTTTCCATTTTCATAGCGGACAAAGAAACGAGTTTTTGCCCCATTGTTATCGTATCCCCTTCTTTTACAAAAATATCCGATATCACTCCCGCCAAGGGTGCCTTTACCTCTTTTCCTCCTTTCGGTAGAACAACGCAGGATAGTCCCTCCTTCGCCCCTCCTTCGCCCCGACTTCGCTGAGAGCCCTCGGGGATATTTCTTTGCGCGCATTCAGTCTTGTTTTCCGGATCATTGGCGTATTTTACCTTACGCTTATCCAAATCGAAAATAAATTCTTTTCCTTGGATACTAATCCTTACCTCGTGGTCGTTTTCGGCGACTTCGACATCATATTCCTTGTCTTTGATTTTTATTCTTAGGTTCATACGATTATTCCATCATTTTTAATCTGCCAAAAGTCATCCATTTGGAATTGCGGGAATTATTCGCGGGCTCATCTTTTACTCCCTTGTATATTTGAAAAACTATTCCGGCCAATTCTTCTTCGCTCAATTCTCGCGCTCCCGTATCAAAATTTTTGTGCGATGGGTGGTCGCAGGTCAACGCTTTCAATATTTCGCTTTTTTCAATAAAATTGGTGTAAAAGTCGCCTTTTAAAAAGTCGCGGTTATTCAAAAGAATCTTAAAGAACGGAATGGTCGTCGAAACTCCCTCGATCACTATTTCGTCCAGTGCCCGTTTTAATTTGTTTATCGCGTCTTCCCGGTTTCTTCCGTGAGCCACTATTTTCGCCAAAAGCGAATCAAAGAACGGATAGATCTCTTGGCCCTCGTGCAGGAAGCTGTGCAAAAATATTCCCTGGCCGCCCGAGGGAACGTATTTCGTGATCTTTCCCGGCGTGGGCATAAAATTTCTTTTCGGATCTTCCGCGTTGATCCTCACTTCAATGGCGTAGCCGTTCGGGTGCACGTCTTTTTGCGAAAAAGCTATCTGCTCTCCCCGGGCAATTCTTATTTGTTGTTCCACCAAGTCAACTCCGGTTATCGCTTCCGTAACCGGGTGCTCCACTTGTATGCGCGGGTTCACTTCCATAAAATAGTAATTTTTTTCCGGATCCATTAAAAATTCAACCGTGGCCACGCCCTGGTATTTCAAATCCTGGCAAATTTTTACCGCCCAATAACCCATTTCCTCCCTTTGTTTTTCATTGATGTAGGAAGACGGGCTTTCCTCCAAAAGCTTTTGAAATCTTCTCTGTATCGAGCAATCCCTTTCGCCCAAGTGCACAGCTTTTTTACCATCGCCCAAAACTTGAAATTCGATATGCCTCGCCTCGGGAAGATATCTTTCCAAAAAGAACTCAAGATCATCAAATCCGGAAGCCATTTGTTTTTGGATTCCGAGCGTGATCGCGAGAAGGTCGCCCGAAGCGACTTGTTCGTCGATTACCCGGATGCCCATTCCCCCGCCGCCTCTTTGGGCTTTAAACATAAAGGGTGGCTTTATTTTTTCCGCTGATTTGAACAGGTCTTTTTTTGTTTTGATCGGGTGTTCGCTTGAGGGTAGAGTGGGAATGCCCACTTTTTTCGCTATCTTTTTCGCTTCCACCTTGTCCTCGAATTTTCGAAGAGTGTTAAAATCCGGTCCGATGAATTTTATTTTTTTCTTTTTATAAAAGTGCGCGAATCTCCAGTTTTCCGCGAGAAATCCGTAACCGGGATGAATGGCGTCAACCCCCGCTTTTTTCGCGATCTCGATTATTTTTTGTTTGTCCAGATACCCTTGCGATCCCTCTTTGTCCAAAAAATAATATTCATCGGACATTTGGGTTTCCAAGAAATTTTTTTCCTGTCCGGGCATCGGGCACAAAGTGACGGTTTTAATGCCCATCTCTTTGCAGGTCCTAATGATGCGCAGGGCAATCTCTCCCCTATTCGCGATTAATATTTTTTTAATTTTCATAGGTTAAATTTTTTATTTCTTCCATCACCTTATTTGTAATCGCGACGCAAATATTTTTATATTCTTCGGAATCGGGCGATAAGTTTTTTGCCTGTTCAAAATATTCTTCAAAGTAAATCGGTTTTCCGACATTAAGTTCCACGATCTTTTTCAGTTTGGGTTTTTGCCCGGCCGGATATAGTTCATACGCTCCCCTGATACCCATCGGCACGATCGGAACGTTTGTCGCCAAATATATCTTTGCCGCGCCCCATTTTCCTTCTTGTATCTCTCCGGTTCTCGTTCGCGTCCCCTCTGGATAAATTACGAGCGAATAGCCCTTTTTAAGAAATCTAATCGCGGAGTCAAACGCTTTGCTTTTTGATTCATTATCGTTTCTGTTTACCGGTATCACCTCCGCCACGGAATAAATAAAATTCCTGAAAAAGGTCCATCCTTTGTTTTCTCGGTCCACCTGGCCGATATAAGTGAATCTTTTCGGAACACACACGTATCCCGAGAGAACGATATCAAGATAGCTTTGGTGGTTTGAAGCCAAAATAAAATTTCTTGCGGGTAAATTATTTCTACCCGTTATTTTTTTAATGAAAATCATGCCAACGATCGGTGCCAGAAAAATTTTGGAAAAAATTGAAAAAAATTTATTCATAAATTTTATCGCAAAAGTTCTCCGCCGTTGCTTAAAATATCTTCGGCGTCGTTAACTATTTCTTCCATAATTTCTTCGCAGGTCTTTACTTCCATAATTCCTCCGGCGCAAAATCCGCACAGAAGCGGAACAATATCAATGTTCCCGCTACCGCCCACTTTCGCTCCGGCAAATCGGCCCGCGTCTATTTCTTCGGGAAAAGGATTTTTTTCTTCCATTTTTTTAATGTTTTCCGATAGTTTGTTTTTTATGGCGCGAATCGGGTGTCCGGTGAATCTCGCCACAACAGTAATGTCTTCGTCGGTCGCTTCAAGGATCGCGCGCTTGTAATTATCGTGTATTTGGCACTCTGTTGATGCCATAAATCTTGTCCCGATTTGCGCTCCATCGGCTCCCAATACAAGCGCGGACGCGAAAGTGGCGCCGTTAAAAATACCTCCGGCCGCGATCAATGGAATTTTTTTGATCACATTGCGCGCCTGCGGGACCAGGCAAAAAGTGGAATTTTCTCCGATATGTCCGCCGGATTCCATTCCTTCCACCACTACCGCGTCAACATCGTTCTCTTCCATCTTTTGGGCCAATCGGACGGTCGGAACAACGGGTATGACCTTTATCTTGGCGCGTTTTAAGTAAGGAAGCACGGGCAAAGGATTGCCGCCTCCGGTAAAGACAATGGGTACTCTATGTTTTATTATTACTTTTATCAGATCTCCCACATTGGGATTTTGCATCAATAGATTTATGCCAAAAGGTTTATCGGTCAGTTCTTTCGTTTTCTTGATTTCGCCTTCCAGCCAATCGGGTGAGGCAAAGCCCGATCCGATCACTCCCAATCCTCCCGAGTTTGAAACCGCGGAAACAAGGATTGATTCGGAAACACCCGCCATACCACCCTGTATTATCGGGTATTTAATGTTTAAAGCTTTGGTAAGTTTATTGTTTTCAAACATATTTTTATTATAATTAGGAGTGTTGGATTAAGGGATTTTTAATTAGAATTTCATTTGCTTCATCAACGAGTTCTTTTAATAATTCCTTGACGGTAATTATTTTTTTTATCCTCCAGGCGTTAGCTCCCGCGAAAACCAAACCGTTTTCCAGGTCTCCCTTTCGCGCGTTTTCGAGCGCTTTCAAGATGCAATAGCTTTTATCGCAAACCGGACCGATGCATCCCTGGCATTCGTTTATGCTAACTTTCGGCGCGGCATTATTTAAAACTTTTTCAACGAACGCGGTTTTAATGGCGCGGCCCGGAAGACCCACGGGAGAATGGACAATAACAAGATCTTCTTCCTTGGCGTTGATGTATGCCTCTTTGAATTTTATATCGGCGTCGCACTCTTCCGTGGCGACAAATCTTGTCGCCATTTGCACACCCTTGGCTCCGGCCCGCAGCATTTCCACAATGTCTCTGCCATTGAAAATTCCTCCCGCCGCGATCACCGGTATTTTTACATCCGCGACCGCTTCTTTAATGATATCGATGGTTTTTCTAAAGGGATGCCCCTTTGGGAAACCAAGGTGGCCTCCGGCCTCGCAGCCTTCTATTATTACTCCCGAGGCTCCGGCCTCTTCCGCTTTTTTTGCCACTTTGGCGGACGAAGCGATGGCGAATACGGGAATGTTCTTTTGCCCGGCTATTTCAAAAATATCTTGTCGGAAACCGGCACCCTGGATAATGAGGTCTATTCCCTCTTCCGCGGCCGCGTTCACGAGTTCGCGGAAATGCCCGACCACGCCCATAATATTAATTCCGATCACGCTGTCCTTTCCCGCGATTTCCCTCGCTTTTCGTATTTCTTTTTTCACCTCCGCGGGATCGCTCATTCCGGAAATAGCGATAATACCGATGGCGCCTTCTTTTGCCACGGCGCCGGCCAATTTATGAAGAGATACTCGCACCGCCATACCGCCTTGGATGATCGGCAATCTGGCGAAAATCTTTCCTATTTTCAGCGTTGGCAGTTTAAAAATTTTATTCGTGCTTTCTTCTTTGTCGATTGCGTTTTCGCCGGTTTTATTTTTTATTTCTTCCGCCTTTTTTTTAAGTTCATCTTTATCGATTACAGCCACAGTAAATCTTACTTCGCATTTTTTGCTGTTGTTCACGTATGCTTCGCCGATAAAGTTCGCGATCT
>JBAZMG010000050.1:0-7255 GCA_041649895.1 Minisyncoccota bacterium
GCGTATAAACATATACAAAGATACGCCTTTTTCAGGCTTGCGTCACCCAAAATGGTGACGCAAAAATCATATAATGTTGAATATTAGCTGATTATGAAATTGAGAAAATAAATGTGTCGAAGTCAGGTACGCAACCCCACCGGCAGACGGACAACGGGTCTTTCCACAAATACTTTCCAACGCGCACTCTGAAGCGCAAATAACAGAACGCGTACACGGTTTTAACATGAAGATTGGGGAAGGAATGAAAGCCGTATGTAAAGAGCTGGGTATACGACCGGCCACACCCGCTTACGCCCGCAATTCATACATAACTACACTAACCTGGCACGCAGTATCAGATGTATTCATAGATGCCATGGTTGGACATACAAGCGGCAATAATGTCCTTCGCGGATACCAAGGCAAGATCTCTCCCAAGAAAAGAGCTGCGATAAATACCAAGCTATTCATTGACCCCGAGGAAGAATAGTATAAACCAAAAGTAATTCATCGTCTCAGGATCCGCGCATAAATAAAAATCTTGATAAATGTGGCACTGTTCTTTAAGGTAAAAGGTGAAATTTTTGCAAAATATTACCTGCGATTAAGTTCTTAATATACTAAACCTTACAAAATAATGACACTACTCCCGCGATACTCCCGCGGGAGTATTTTTTGTGTAACACCACTATATTTTTGTAACAACATAATAAATTTTTGAATATGGGCAGACCAACTAAAACCGGACTAGACTACTTCCCCTTGGACGTAGAGATGGACGATTGCGTTGAGTTAATTGAGGCTGAATATGGGCTTGCCGGGTTTAGCATTGTCATAAAACTTTGGCAAAAAATATATAAAAACGGATATCATCTTGACTGGAATAAGGATATGGCACTACTCTTTGCACGTAGAATAAATACGGAAGTAACTCTAATTAATAATGTAATAAATAGCTGTCTTTTACGCAATTTATTCAACAAATCGATGTTTGAGAAGTATAAAGTACTCACAAGCTCTGGCATTCAAAAGCGCTATGTCACGGCTTGTTTATCATCAAAACGTAAAAACATAAGCATGAGAAGTGATTTATGTTTATTAACTCCGGAGTTTATTCATTTAGTCACGGAGTTTACTCAATTTCCTCTGGAAGAAAGTGCACAAAGGAAAGGAAAGGAAAATAAAGTAAAAGATAATATCACCTATAATTCCGATAAAAGACAACAGGAGCTCCAAGCACTAGATGAAGATCATTTGGCTTTTGATCGTTTCTGGAATCTCTACGACAAAAAAGCCGGACGGGTAAAATGCAAAAAGCTCTTCAATAATTTATCTGAGAACGACTGGAACAAAATCTTTGAAACCCTCCCAACTTATATCCAGAGCACACCAGATAGGCAATACCGCAAAAATCCTGAGACTTACTTGCGAAACAGAGCATGGGAAGATGAACTGTACGTAAAAGAACAAAAAGAAGAAACGTTAAAAATAATTCCCATACTATGAATTTGGAACAGAATATATTAGGCTCAATAATATCCGGATACGAAGACTTGGGGGATGCTGCCAATATACTTACATCAGCCATGTTTGAGAAACCGGCACACCAGGCAATCTTCTCCGCGTGTTTGAAATTATACGACCAGGGAAAAACGATTGATCTAATCGCTGTAAATGCAGCGTTGCAAGGAAATGACATATACCAGAAAGCAGGGGGAGCAGGATATCTTGCCGAGGTGGCCCAAGCCATTGGCGGCCGGTTGTGCGAGCATGCCTTGGTGCTCAAAGAGCGTTTCGTAAAACGTAAAGCTCTTGAGATGGCCAAAAACATCCATAGAGCCTGCACCGACCAACAACCACTGGACGATATCCTGGGCCTGATAAATACCAGCACCGATGAGATCAGTGGTCTTCTTATTGATAAAAACAAATCATTGCCTGCCTCCGCTGTTATTATGAAATCCCTGGAGCAACTGGAAGCTCGTACTGCAAGAGCTAAAAACGGAGACCACCTCGGCATACCTACCGGCTTGACGAAGCTGGATCAGTTGACGAACGGATGGAAAGGAAATCAACTCATAGTCCTTGCAGCGAGACCGGGACAAGGTAAAACACAATTAGCTATCCACTTCGCCTTGACGGCAGCAGCACACAGTTTTTCCTGTATCTTTTTCTCTTTAGAAATGACATCTACTGCTTTGATGGATCGTGCCTTGATCAGCATGTCAAAGGTGTCTTCAGAAGATTACCGTGCGGGAAAACTGACACAGGCGGCCTGGGATAAGATTACCCAAGCCGGATCACATATTCAACAAATGCCGATCACCATCAATGATGCGCCTTTGCAGACTGTTCGCAAAATCAGAACCGAGTGTCTCCTGCTTAAAAGGACGCAGCGTCTGGACATGGTTATTATTGATTATTTGCAATTGATAGAGCCGGAAGACAGACATCAAATCCGAGAACAACAAGTTGCAATAATGACAAGGGCATTAAAACTGCTTGCCAAGGAGCTTGGAGTCCCGGTCATCCTTTTATGTCAATTGAACCGGGAGGCAGAAAACAACCAGGGAAAACGTCCTTCTTTGGCTAACCTGAGAGAGTCAGGAGCCATAGAGCAAGATGCGGACCTGGTGCTGCTCTTATTGCGCCCTGAGGCGTACGGCATCAAGACCATTGATATCGGAGAACAAATAGGAGTCTCTACAGCGGGCTTGGGGCTCTTGGATATTGCAAAGCAAAGAGACGGTGCGACGGGGCCGATATTATTCATTTCCAATAAACAATTCTCAGAAATAAAAGACTACCAGCCATGATAGAAGTTGACAACTATGTACATGCGGAAGATGTAATGCTATTTAAAAAGTTAGCCTTAATGTCTGACGACGACTTTAAACATACTTTTAAAAAGTGTCCTCTTCATCTCCGTGTACAACAATATGTACAATTCCATCGTTACACAATTATTAACGTATATACACAATCGGATTGTGATAATGATGTAAACTGTATGGTGGATGTAATCGAGGTTGTCGCAAATAATGAACACTATTTTTTGGGCATTGAAACACATGGAGTTTACCAACTATCTACACATCACCAGATCAAGGCATTGTTTGAACCATTTGGAGGCCGATATGTTCATATATCGTCCTTACAAGATATTGGAGAGGCGATTCCACTCCAAGTAACGATATAAGCCATTCAAAAAATTGAATACTAACCAATTAAACAAAATAAATATGAAGTACAATGTAATTACAACAGAAGCAAAGAAGCAGTATAACACAGCTGTTCAATTCTTTAACAACTCCAATGAATCCCGAAATGTAAATTTCACTCCGTTTCACAAAGAAGTTAAACAATGGGCGAAGAATCAAGGATATTCCGCCAAGCTTTATCTCAGAATCGCAGCTATAGAATGCATTGATCCTGTCCTACCCAAAGAGCCTGAGTGTTTATTGGTGGATCTAATACAGGTAATAGCCAATGGCCGGGCTTATTTGATTGCAATAGATATATTGGGTCCTTATGAGAATAACCCTCATTATATACTTGAAGAACATGCCAAACTACGTAAGGCCATCTATGTGACAGCAGGATGTATTGATGATGTTATCTTTGAAATCCAAGAGAATAAACGCAACCATAAAGATCTGCCCTGTATTCCTGATATCAAATCCTGTACATCGGTCATAGCGGATTATTCAAGCCTCTTTGCCCCTGAAAATCTTACCTGGAAAACCACACGCCATGAACCCTCAAAACGACAAAGAAAAACTCAATAGAAGAGGCCGCAAGCCCTATTGCAGCGGCCCCCGTAAACGTAAGATCTTTTACCTGGATCAAAAAGCCATACAGTGCCTTGATAAGATTTTCCCGGACATAGTACGATCAGACTTTGTCAGCTATTGCATCAAGAAAGAAGTGCTTGGGGAAAACTATGATGAACAGGATTGAATTTTGTGTCTCAAAATTGGAACAGCAGCTCGACAAGTGCTCAATAGGAGCTCTCAAATATGTCGATTCATAACAATAGCTTGTATCCTCCTGGCACCTCTTTTTCGTTTCTATTAATAGAATAAAATAGAAACGACATGGCTGTCTATCAACGATTTAACGAAATTTTTGTTTCTATTTATAAAAAAAGTGCTTAAAAGCACTCTCAGGTAGTTGGCAAAACTCTGTCAATCAATCTATTGATAACTGCAGATTTGATGGAAAATATCCTAAAAATGAATTATGTGTAACAAAAAAGGAGTTCCAGTAGTAACCTTAACAGAACAACCTCTGTGGTGACATACTGAAACTCCAATGGCTTAATATCAACGGGGGCTGTGCCTGATCCGTCTGTTGCCGTTGTAAAGGTAGTAATAGTTATTCAACTGTGTAAATTAGCACTGACTCAGACAGTACTAATGAGAGGAACCGGCAGGCTTACGCTGTTTCCCGACAAAGGGGGTAATTTGAAATTATCCCCTTATTAACAATAGGTAGACGCCTGGGCATTTATTGTATAAACAGCTCTCTCAGCTTGTCTGCTTCATTCATTAGCTTCTCCGAATTCGTATTTTTTAATTTCATGAGGTTGATAAGCTTCCATTGAACAGACGGATATTTTTCAAAATATGAGTATTCAAAATGTTCCCAGTCCGGTTCTGCCATTTCAAAGCCAATCAAGAATTGTTTATCGTTGTCATTCAGTAACCCGTTGACGCTTTTGATCAGTTTGTTACGGGTTTCCTCATACTCTTCGTAGGTAAAGGGCATATCCGTCATACCTTCAAATTGATTTTGAAGTGCCTCGCGTTGATCGATCAAAACAGGACTAAGTGATTCGTGTATCGGACGGTCACTGCCCAGTAACCAAAACAAAAAACCCTCTTTCGCCTCCAATATTGGTATATCCATGTATTTTATATCGAACAGGTCACGGGGATGCTGCCTGGATAATGCGGCAGCCATTTTGCCTCCGTAAAGAAATGTTTTGGGTACAATATCGGCTTCGCAATATAAACCGAATTCTTCCTGAGCCTTGCTGCAAAGCGGCAGTCTGAGTACATTACCTCCTATGATGCCGCGCTTGGTTTGATTGACTTCTATCTTGATTTGTTTCCCCCGATATTCACATAAAAGTTTACAGGTCGCAGGATTTGGTACAATGTGTATGCCTTTAAAAGACTTTTGGGCTCTGTCAGAAATTGCTTTTAGATGAGTATTAATATTGGAGAGGCTGGTCTGCCTGTCTTCCAAAGGAATATAGGTCAAATCAATATCTACGAGTACCGGGGCAAATCTTTCAAAAACAGATTGATGGCAGTACCGCCATGCACTGCGAACACTCCTTCGTCGGTAATCATTGGAATCATTCTCAGCAGAAGCTCTACCTTCTGCGCATAGTAGTTATTCATAGTCCGCCAGTTCTCTTGGTATTGTTATGTCATATTTACCTATATATTTCCCATTGGAAGCACATACGCGTTTGCCGCTTCCCAATGCTATCACACCTGTGTTTATAGCTTTAAACCAGGAATGTCCTGACTTCTCTGCCATATATAGAAACAGTCTCTTAACCTTTACCGAGGTACATGCCTCAAAAAGTTCCTGTACCAGTTTTGGGCGCAGCGTAGTCAGCATCTCCATCACATAATATAGGTCCATCAAAGAATAATTAACCGGTGAAAGATGCAGACATTCCATAAAGGCCCTCTCGGGAGAAGATAAAAGCACCTCGCTCCCTTCTATCATCATCATCTCCAATCCAACCTCAGTCTCTCCAAAAGCGGACGATAAGAAATACCTGACAGACATATCCCACTCCCCTCTTTCAAACCAGAATGGGATCCATAGCTTTTTCGATGAAAAGATATATGCCAGAGGTTTGCCCATTGCCACAAAATGGGAATATCCGCGCACATCGAGTGCCGTCGAAGCACCAATATGAATCCTTTTATCAAGCTGAGAGTTATAGGACGAAAGAATCGAGTATACAGTAGGGGTTTCCCCGGCAACCTTATATACGCCTTTTGAAATTCTTTCTATCCAGCCACTGCGCACATATGAAGTTTGCTCCTTCCTGTCTATTCCGTTTTTTGAAAGCCAGGAAGAAAACAATACGGCATTACGTGGTATCTTCTGAAGGATTAGTTTAATTTTTGTTGCCATAGCGGTAATAATTACCGCAAATATACATTAAAGTAAACTAAGAATAATGTATTGACTTTGAAAATCACACACACAAATTCGTGCGATATTTGTAAAGATAGACGAACCTCAGTGGAGTTGGTATGAAGTTGTACAAGTTGATGCAAAAAGTTCTTAAGCTGCCCATAAGTTATACGAAACGGTTTCAGTTAATACGATAACTGTTTACACGATAGATAGAGTATGTCTGGATAAAATATACTTTTTCTGCAGGCAGTCGGGAAATTCGCCAATTATTTATTTAATAAAGTGTAATGTTCTTCTTCATACGATATTATTGAAATTAATCAGCTATCTTTGAAGTCAAATACTTCACCCGATTTTTGTATTTCAGGATTTGTTGTATCCAAAGCTGTTTGATTAAAACCGGAATTTGTTGATTCCGAACAGTAAATCAAGCAGCTTTTTGTCTGAGTTACCTGGGGGAAGTACGCGTGTCTTATTTTTTTTCTATGCTCCCTTCGTCAAAGTCGTAACATACAAATTCAAAAAGAATGCTTGGTAGTAGATTCTCTTTTTGCTTTTATTATTTATAACTTTGGTTCCGTCGCAGACCGCCCCCCCCTGTCTCTCTCTAAGCTGTGTTGGCTTAACGGGGACCAGCCGTCTGCGTTGTTTTTACTTTAAAAAAAAGGCCTCGATATACTTGCTCCCCCAATATGGAAACATATTTAAACTAAGCCGTTTCAAACATGTTTAGAGTATTATATGAGGCTGTTGTGTTGTATAGTAAATCGGAAAATACCTACGCAGTTAAGGGTTTCCAATTTACATGTGTAGCCTAGGTAAAGTATTATAAATGTGAACATCATTATAACCATGGACGGCTAATGAAGAGTGTTAAATAAAATATATATTTCAATAGATCCTGAGAAACACTCAAATGGGAATATGTATATCTAACCCGATTGAAGATAAGAAGAAATTGATGAACGGCAAATATGTAATTTTACTATTACAATCACTAGTGTCCAAAGAAAATCTTTGAACGGTTAATATTTAAAAACAAACTCCAGTTGAACCGGTTGATCACATATGTTAGGCATCTTTTCGGGTCCATTAAAAAGGT
>JBAZMG010000051.1:0-7162 GCA_041649895.1 Minisyncoccota bacterium
TGGCGAGACATTTACCATTTGGTGGTCTTGCCGATGTACAAAGAACCGATGGAGATCGTGGAAGCAACCTTTGCTTCCATTGCCGCCACCGATTACCCGAAAGACAGATTGATCCTTGTGTTGGCCTGTGAAGAGAGGGACAAAGAAAACGCTAATGCCATTACTCAAAAAATAAAAGAAAAATTCGGAGATCGATTTTTTAAGCTTCTCATTACTTGCCATCCGAAGGATCTAGTGGGGGAGATCGCGGGACACGGCTCCAACGACGCGTGGGCGTCAAAAAGATCCAAAGAACTGATAATCGACCCTTTGGGTTTGCCTTATGAAAATGTGATCGTTTCTTCTCTGGATATCGACTCTTGCGTTTATAAAAAATATTTCAGTTGCTTAACATATCATTATCTCACTACTCCAAAACCGACAAAGACGAGCTTTCAGCCTGTTCCGCTTTATCTTAACAATATCTGGCAGTCGTCGGCGATCTCCCGCGTGTTTGCTTTTGCTTCCACTTTTTGGCACACAATGAACCAGGAGCGCCCGGAAAAACTTGTTACTTTTTCGTCGCATTCAATGAGCTTTAAGGCATTGAATGACGTGGGCGGGAAACAAGTAAATGTTGTTTCCGACGACTCGCGTATTTTCTGGCAATGTTTTTTTCATTACGATGGCGATTATACGGTCGAACCGTTATTCTATCCGATCTCAATGGACGCTAACGCCGCCCCGAAACTAACCACTACTTTAAAGAATATTTATAACCAGCAAAAACGCTGGGCGTACGGAGTGGGCGAGGTACCTTATTTTCTGTTCGCGTGTCTGAAAATAAAAGATATACCTTTTGGAAAAAAATTCGCGATGGGTTTTGACTTGATCGAGGGCCATATTTCCTGGGGCGTCTCCTCTCTGCTTATTTTCGCCCTGGGCTGGCTGCCAATATTTTTCGGAGGCGATCAGTTCGCGCAAACTCTTCTTTCTTTCAATCTGCCCAAAATTACAAGTATGCTTTTGACCGTGAATATGGTGGGCTTGGTTCTGTCCATTTATTTGAGTATGGTATTGCTGCCTCCCAAGCCGATAAATTACGGAAAGTGGCGATATGTTCTTTTGGCGTTTGAATGGATACTTATACCTTTTATTATGCTTTTTTTTAGCGCCATACCGGCCTTGCACGCCCAGGGGCACTGGCTTGTCGGAAAGTATATGGGCTTTTGGGTCACGCCAAAGACCAGAGAGATAAAATAATTTATAATTAAACAGTTTATGAAATTTTCAAAAAAAACGCTGGTAATAATACTTATTCTATTAATTGTTTTAATCGCGGATATTTTTTGGGAAATTAATTTCCCTAAAACCGAGCGAGTGGAAATAAAAACCGAAAAGATCGCCAAGGGAGAAGAAATAAAAATTCTGCAAATATCGGATCTGCATAGCACAATCTTTTTTAACAACAATAAATATTTGTATCAGCAGATCAAGGACGCCAACCCGGATATCATTGTTATTACCGGTGATTTTATCGATAAACGTACCAGCGATTACAGATATGTTTATTCGTTTATCGACGAAATATCAAAGCTGAATAAAAACATTTATTTTGTTTTTGGCGACCACGAACAAAAGGACATCAAAACCATTACCACCGAATTGTTAAAGAGGCGAGTAATTGTCCTTGATACGCAATCGATTGTTTTCACGAAGAATAATCAGAATATCAATTTACTTGGTTTGAATTATTACAATGATAGCAAGTCTTTGGATTTTATAAGATCAGCGACGAATGAGAGGCTTTATTCCGTTCTTTTGGCGCATAATCCCGATTTTGCCATTGAAAACAAAAACATAGGCGTTGATTTGGTTTTGTCCGGCGATACTCACGGCGGGCAGGTGCGTTTGCCGATAATCGGCGCTATATTTGTTCCCGGGCAATTTGTTTTTCCGAAATACACAAAAGGGATATACAAATTAAGCGAGCGAGCGACATTATATATTGATAGTGGTCTTGGTAATACATTTTTCCCGATCAGGTTTTTAAACCAAAGCCAAATCAGCCTGATCACCATAACCGGACAATAAATTTTTTAAAAAAAACCGGCGAAGCCGGTCCTCTGCCCGCGCCCTTGTGGAGGCGCGCGGGATTCTTTATTCTTACTTCTTACTTCTTTATTCTATTTATTCCAGGTGTATCCGTTCTTCAAAAGCCTCAAGCCTTGTTTTTAATATCGGATAGGCTTTGAGGTCCGGGCTTTCAGCCAAAATCGCTTCGGCGGTTTTTTTGGTTTTTTCGATTAGCTTCGGTTCTTTCAGCGCGGACATCGCGAAATCGGGTAAACCCCATTGCCGCACGCCCACAAAATCGCCCGGCCCCCTTATTTTCAAATCCATCTCCGATAATTCAAATCCGCTGTCGTATTTTGTCATTGCCCGCAATCGTTCTTTCGTGTTGAGTCCTACAGAGTCTGTTAAAAGGAAGCAATACGATTGGTGTTCGGCTCGGCCGACTCGCCCGCGGAATTGGTGTAGTTGCGCGAGACCGAATCGGTCGGCGCCCTCAATCATCATTACTGTGGCATTGGGTACGTCAATACCTACTTCGATCACGGACGTGGAAACAAGCAGATCAAACTTTTTATTTTTAAAGTCTTTCATCGTTTTTTCTTTTTCTTTGGGGGTCATTTTTCCGTGAAGCATTTCTATTTTCAGGTCGGGAAATATTTCTTTACTTAGTTTTTCGTATTCTTCTTTTACGGCTTTAAGGTCGAGCGAGTTTTCGTCTTCTTTGTCCGCGGCTTCGATTCTTGGGCAGATCACAAAAGCCTGTCTGCCGGTTTTGATCTCCGAGCGGATGAAATTATAGGTTTCCCGTCTTTCTTTTTCTGTTACTATACGCGTGATAATTTTTTTTCTGCCCGCGGGCATTTCTTTTATAATAGACAGATCAAGGTCGCCCCAAATTGTTAGAGCGAGGGTGCGGGGGATGGGGGTGGCGGTCATTGAAAGAAGATGAGGTATTTTGTCGCTTTGCTTTACGCAAAGTGCCGCTCTTTGCGCCACGCCAAACCGATGCTGTTCGTCCACAACCACAAGCCCGAGATTTTTAAACAATACTTTTGCTTCTCTTTTGGCCGGTTTTGCCGCCTTCTTTTTCCTTTTCGGCGCGATCAATGCCTGGGTTCCGATCAATAGATCGATCTCTCCTTCCATTGTCTTCTTAAGCATTCTTTCCCTGGAGATCTCAATGGTGTCGGTTTTCAGTTTTTTGGAATAGTATTTATCTTCCTTTCCGGTTAAAAATCCGATGTTAATGTTAAAATCCTTTAGTAATTGAAAAAAAGTTTTGAAATGCTGTTTTGCAAGTATTTCCGTGGGAGCCATCAAAACCACTTGGTTTTTATTTTTTATCGCGTTTATGGCGGCCAAAACAGCCACGACGGTTTTTCCCGAGCCCACGTCGCCCTGGAGTAAGCGGTTCATCGGAAACGCGCGCTCCATATCTTTTAATATTTGCATTCCGGATTCCATCTGTCCTTTAGTCAGCTTAAACGGTAGGGATCTCAAAAATCGTTCAATTAAAGATTCGTTGATCGGAATCGCGGGCGCTTTTTCTTTTTGAAAATCAATTTTTCTCTTTGCTCCAAAAAGCACGATAAAGAAAATATTTTCAAACGAAAATCTTTCCCTCGCTTTTTCCGCGGCTTCCATTGAAGAAGGGAAATGGATTTGGTAAATAGCTTCTTTAAAGTCGATCAGATCGTATTCTTCCCTTATTTTTTCGGGCAATGTTTCCGGTATCTTATTTTTTATCGCGGCCAAAGGAGCTTTTAGAATATATCGGATTAAGCGTGAAGAAACGCCCCGAGTTTCCGGATAGATCGGAACAATTCGACCCATATGCGTCGTTTCCTTTAGTGATATTTTTTCGTAGGTGGGCGAGCTTAAATATATATGATTGTCTTTTACAGCCGTCTTTCCGGTGATCATTATTTCTTCCCCCTTTTTTAGGCTTTTAATTATAAACGGCTGGTTAAACCAGATCGCTTCAATTGACGCGGTGTCATCTTGGATGATGGCTCTGGTAATTGCCATTTTTTTTCTCCAGCTTCTTTCTTGGCCGATTTCCAGAACGGTTCCGTGTACGCAAATATTTTCGTTTAGTTTTACGTCTTTGATCTTTGAAATTTTGGAAAGGTCTTGATAGTCGCGCGGGAAATAAAAAACAAGGTCGCCCAGCGTCCTTATTTTCAATTGTCGAAACCGCTTGGCGAAAGCCGGCCCCACTTTTGGAATTTCTTCAATTGGCGTTGAAAAAGTCATTAGACAAGTGTCTTAAAGTAATTTTTAAAAGCGAGGTATTCTTCTTTTCCGGTAAAAGATTTCTGCGTAGCCCTTACTTTCTTCGGATCAACCCATTCGTAGTCATTGTGTTCGCGGGAAAGTTTAATATTGCCGGAAATATATTTCGCTTCGTAGACCGTGATAAAAATACGGTGTCCGGTCTTTTTAAAATACCTGCGAAATTGAAACGCCGGTTTTCCCAATTTGTATTTCAGGTTTTTGCCTAATTCCTCTTGCACCTCTCTTTTTATGATTTTTTCAATTGGCAGATCGTATTCATTATTGTCTATTCTTCCGCCGGGCAGATCAGTCAGGCCGTCTGAAAAGTATTTTAAGAGTAAAACTTTATTGCCCTTTTTGAGCAGAATCTTCATCGCGACATTATAGGTTGCGGCAATTTTTTCTTTGGTCATTTTTTTGATTTGTGAAGGTTTTTAATGATTGATAATTTGATTGTCAACCAAAAAGTTTTTGATTTTTTCAAATATTTTTTGATGACCACTATTGTTGGGGTGTAGTCCGTCTTCTAAGTCTTTGTTTTCCAAAACTCCGAAAATTTCTAAATAGGGCATACTGTTTTTCTGACAAACGCTTTTCGTTATTTCATTATATCTTTTTATATTTTCATTGGCGTAGTAAATATCTATCCACGCGACTGGCAGAGTTTTTGTTTCATTAACATTATTAAAGCCGATAAATATAATTTTGTCAGTAATTTTTTTCGCTTTCTCTAAAATTTCGTTTAGATTATTTTGAAAGTCGCCTGGCGAGACCCAAAAATTATTTTTATTATTCTTAGCGGCGTCATTACCGCCGACCTGAAAAATAATAACATCCGCGTTTCTTGTTTTTGCTTCCATTTCAAATCGGGTGAGTATGCCACTCGTGGTTTCGCCGGAAATACTCAAATTGTATAAACTTATATCTATATCGCTTTCGGCAAAATAAAGCCAAAGACGATTTGCCCATCCTCCTTTTTTCATGTCCCAGGCTCCCCAAGCTGTGCTGTCTCCAAAAATACAAATCGTATTCATAGGTTATTGTTTTTATAATGTGTCCCCGAGAGGCTTGATTTTACCTAGTGTATTTGTGCCCTCGAGAGGAGTCGAACCTCTGTCGCAAGCTCCGCAAGCTCGCATTCTATCCATTGAACTACGAGGGCTTATGTAATTGTATTTAGTATGCACATTTTCAAAAGGTAAAATCAAGGGCGGAGGACTGACGAGTCCGAGCCGGCTCTGAGGACTTTTCAGCAGAAAAGTACCGAAGAGTCGAACCAAGCCGTAAGCTCTAATTTATGTTCGCCGAATTTTGCTAAATTCGGCACCTCATCGCCATTGCTCTTCGGAATACGGGGCTATTCCCATATTAGCAAAAAAACAATTAAAAGCAAACCGGTTTGCGGAGCGCTGAAAATAGGATATAATATGTGAAAGAAATGAAAAAGCAATATTTTTTTATTATTCCTTTGGCGATATTGGTTGTCTCGGCCGGCTTTCTAAGATGGGCGATTTTCGGCGATCATTCTTCAATTGCGCAAACAGACTTGCTTGCAAGTCTGAGCGTGAATCAGATCGTTCCCCAAGGGCCGGCGGAAGCATCCTTGATCGCGGTGGGCGATATTATGCTCTCGCGCGGAGTCGCGGTAAAGATAAAACAAAATAATTCAAACGATTATCCGTTTTTGAACGTCAAAGATTATTTAAAAACAGGAGATATTGTTTTTGGAAATTTGGAAACGCCTATCGCGACCGGCAGAGAAATAAAGCCTGGGGAATTGACTTTTCGTTCCGAACCGGGATTGGAGAAAAATTTGAAAGAAAGCAATTTCTCAATTCTTTCGCTCGCGAACAACCATACGATGAATTTTGGCGAGAACGGATTGAAAGAAACTTTTGACCTTTTAAACTCTCAAGGCATAAAATACGCTGGAGCGGGTAATAACGCTAACGAAGCCAACGCGCCCGCGATTATTGAATCGAATGGATTTAAATTCGCCTTTTTGGCTTACAGCTACAGCAGTATGATCCCCGCGTCTTATGGCGCCATTGATACGAGAGCGGGCATCGCTTTTATGGACATTGAGAAAATGAAAATAGCGGTAGCGGAGGCCAAGAGACAGGTTGATTTTGTAATTGTTTCAATGCACGCGGGCACGGAATATATTTATACTCCCATTCAAGAACAAACCGAATTTGCGCGCGCGGCGATCGATTCCGGAGCGGATATGGTGATCGGGCACCACCCGCACGTGGTTCAGGAAATGGAAAAATACAATGGCAAATATATTTTCTACAGTTTGGGTAATTTTATCTTTGACCAGATGTGGTCGGTTCCGACAAGAGAGGGAATAGTGATGAAAGCGACATTCGAAAAATCCGGGGTAAAGAAAATAGAGTTGTCTCCCGTGCTCATACAAAATTACGCCCAACCGGAGTTTATTGATTTGTCCGAAGCAACCGATATTTTTAAAAGATTGGCGTATGATATCGAGGGAGACAGTATTATTGTTTGGAAATCGGGGAAAAATTAAATGAAAAAAGAGAAAAATTGTTTAAGTATTTAAAATAATAAGGTATAATGAAGCTGGAAAAAAATCGATTAAATTATGGATGCTGAAGAAAAGCAAAACAATAATCAAACTTCGCGAGCGAAGAGCGACGGCGTGATCTCGCGCAATTATACCGGCCTACTGGGGCAGATTGCCGACACCGATCCGGACACGACTAAAAACGACGAAGATCTGGCGAAGATCGCGCAAATGAGGATCGACGCGAGAATAAAACAAGAGACTCGGAAGCGAGACGCGTTTTTGGATTTTTAAAAAAAC
>JBAZMG010000052.1:0-6801 GCA_041649895.1 Minisyncoccota bacterium
TCGCGGAAAGATCTTTTGTTATTTTGTTTATATTCGTATTTATTTCTTGCGTGTCCAATGTTTTCTCGGAATGTTGCAGCCTGATATTAATGGTAACGCTCTTTTTGCCGATAATGGCGGCATTCAAGTAAATATCGGTTATTCCCGCGCTTACTTTCATTACCTTGGTATTAAGCGGTTTTAACGCTTTTGCCAGAGCTTCTTCAATTTGAATATTTTCGATGTCCGTATTCACAAAGCCGGAAATATCTCGGCTGGCCGCCGGTTGAAACGATATCGGATCGAATGTTTTTTTCTCGGAGCAAAGTTTCTGCAAAGCTTCAAAATCAAAATCAAACGCGAATATCCTTTGGCTCAAATTGATCTTTTCCAAAACCTCTCCGGATATTTGCCCGAATGTCCCAATTTTTTTTGTTTTTACAATTACGGAAAGCGCGGCCTGCTTGTCCCAGAGGCCTGTTTCATTTGTTTTTTCGTAAATAATCTTTTCAATTCCCATATGGTCAAGCAGTAAATTCAATTCTCCGCGGAACTTGGAAAATATCTCTTGGGTATTGTTCGAGCTACTTATCGTAAGGCCGCTTAATTTCCTTTCTTCTTTTAGTTTGGCGCCATCGGATATAAAAACCTTATTAAGCTCAAAGATCTTAAGGTCTCGGTAGGTCTTTAAATTTTCTTTGGCGTTGTTCAATAGTTGCGGGATTAAACTGGGGCGCAAATATTCAAAATCAATGCTCACCGGATTTTTGATCTTTATCGCGTTTTTGGCGAGGCTCGGGATTATATCGAGAATACTTTTATCAATGAAAGAATAATTATAGGTTTCCGAATATCCGAATTCTTTTAAAATATCCTTGGTTTTGTCTTGCCAAAATATATTAATATTCTTTTCCACGGGTTCCAAATAATCGCAAGGTAATTCCGGTCGAATCTTTTCGTAACCATAAACCCGGCCGATCTCTTCGATCAAATTTTCGGGAATAACGATATCTTGTCTCTCCGTGGGAACCTCCGCGATCAAGCTATCGGACGATCTTTCAAGTATTTTTATTCCCAGGTGGTTTAAGATGGAAACGGCGATCGTGGCCGGAATATCAATTCCGAGGATGTTATTCAGGTTTTGCAGATCAAGTTTTATTTTTTTTGGTTTAACTTTTTCGGGGTATACGTCAATTACGCCTTCGGCGATTTTCGCGCCGGCAATCTTTTCGATCAGCATTGCCGCCCGGTTTATTGCCGCTTCCGCCAAATTCGGATCAAGATTTTGTTCAAACCGCGTTGAAGCGTCAGTTCTCAAATTGAGTTTGCGGGCCGTTTGGCTGACGAGCTTGGCGTCAAAGTTGGCGGATTCCAAAACAATAGTTTTGGTGTCGCAAGTTATTTCCGCTTTCTGCCCGCCTTTGATGCCGGCTAAAGCCAATGGTCTCTCCGAATCGGCGATAACCAATATTTTTTCATCAAGCCTGTATGTCTGTCCGGACAGCGACATAATCTTTTCACCCATCTTTGCTTTTCTTACAACTATTTTCGCGCCGCCGATTTTCGTATAATCAAATGCGTGCATCGGTTGGCCCATTTCAAGCATTACATAGTTTGTCGCGTCAACAACATTGTTAATTGCCGCGACTCCGCAAGCAACCAATCGCTCTTGCATCCATTTCGGCGACGGACCGATCTTGACATCGGTCAATACTCGCGCGATATATCTTTTACAATCTTTTTTGTCTTTAATTTCCACGGATAAAAGATTTTTTGCTTTTATCTTTTTGTCTTCTTTGACGACAATCTTTGGAAAAACAATTTTTTTATTCAAAACCGCGGCACATTCTTTCGCCACACCCAAATGGCACAGGCAATCACCCGCTCTGTCGGGTAAAACATCCAGACTTAAAATATAATCATCGCCCTTTTTAACAATGTTTTCATTTTCAAAACAATGCATAGTCAAAATCTCCGCCAGCTCTTTCGGTTGAGGCAATGGATTCGCGAAAAAAGATTTTAACCACTTGTAAGAAATGTTCATATTGTTTTAGAATTGTTTCAAAAATTTAAGGTTGCCGCTGTGGAACCAGCGAATATCATCAATTTTGTATTTCATCATTGTGAGCCGATCAATGGACATTCCAAAAGCAAAGCCTTTGTATGTCTCCGGATCAAGTCCACCGTTTTTAATAACGTTCGGATGAACAATGCCCGCGCCCAATATTTCAACCCAGCCGCTTCTTTTGCAAGCCGGACATCCTTTGCCCGCGCAAACCGCGCAACTCATATCGATCTCAAAACTCGGTTCGGTAAACGGAAAATAGCTGGGGCGAAGCCTTATTTTCATATCACGCTTAAAGAATTCCCTCAAAAATCTTTGCAATACGGCTTTCATATTCGCCACAGAAACATATTCGTCCACCATTAATCCTTCGATGTGGTAAAAATTGACTTCGTGCGAAGCGTCCACTTTGTCGCTGCGATATGTTCTACCGGGAATAACTATTCTGATCGGCGGTGTTAATTTTTGTATAAATCTTGTTTGGGCCGCGGAAGTATGGCTGCGCAATAATCCGCCATTTTCCAAATACAAGGTTTTCCCGAGCGACAACGCGTCACGCGCCGGATGTCCTTCGGGAATATTTAAGGAATCAAAGTTGTGCCACTCATCTTCCAATTCCGGTCCCTCCATTACGGCAAATCCCATAAGTTCAAAAATGTTTTCGATTTCGCGGCGCACGATTGTGAGTGGGTGCAAATGCCCGATCTCTATTTTTTCACCGGGTAGATCCAAGTTGATCTTTTCTTGTTTTTGCTTCCATTCCCGTTCCTGCTCCTTAAATGTTTTTTCCAATTTTTCCGCCTCAGATTGGATCATATTGGCGAATTCATTCAATTCTTCCCCGAGAGCCTTTCGCTCATTAATCGAGATATTTTTGAGTTCACTAAACAGGGCCCGGATCTTTCCTTTTTTGCCGAGATAAGTATTGGAAAAATCCTTCAATTGGCTTGAATTTTTGATTTTTTTCAGGTCTTCGTTAATAATTTTTTTCAGGTCTTCAAACTCCATTTAGGTATATATTTACTATCATATTTTACACCAAAAGCAGGCAAAAAGCAACCATAAAAAGGGGTGATTCAGGATGATAGTAAGGCCTAGGTTTGTTGCGATAATCGGGCGTGCGTGTTAAAATCGTATTATTATGTTTGATAGTATTTTTAGTAGCGATACTTTAATAAATCTTGTAAAAACGGGTGGATACCTTGGTATCTTTGCCGTCGTTTTCGCGGAAACAGGATTGTTTGTCGGATTCTTTTTGCCCGGAGACAGCCTTTTATTTACGGCCGGATTTCTGGCCTCTCTAGGGTTTTTAAACGTCTGGTTTTTGGCAATCGGTGTTTTTATCGCGGCGGTCGTTGGAGACAGCGTGGGATATTCCTTTGGTTTAAAAACCGGGCCGAAAATATTCAAAAAACAGGACTCCTTGTTTTTTCATAAAGCGCATCTGATCAGGGCTGAGAATTTTTGTAAGAAATACGGCAGCTTTACCATTGTCGCTGCCCGTTTCGTTCCGATCGTGAGAACATTCGCGCCGATCGTGGCGGGTGTGGGAAAAATGGAATACAAAAATTTTTTACTGTTTAATATTATCGGCGGATTTTTGTGGTCATTTTCCATTACTTTTGCCGGATATCTTTTGCCCCGATTTTTTCCCGGCGTTGAAAAAAATCTGACATTGATAATTTTCTTAATAATTTTTATTTCTTTTTTGCCGACATTATTTCAATTCTTAAAAGAAATTAAAAAAGGCCGAGGTTCTAATTCTTAGAACATCGGCACTTTTCTTCTCGACAATGCGAGCATACTCCGGGGTATGCTTTCAATAATTCATCCTCAAAGTCAATCTTGAGATTGTTGCAGACCGCGATAAACCAGGCGAAAGAATCCGCCAATTCTTCGCGAAGCTTTTTGTTCTCTTTCAGGCGGAATTCCTTGCTGGATTCGCCCAATTCTTCAATGAAATGATAAAAAGTTTTCTCGACTCCGATCATTTTGTTGATCCGGCCGTAAATATCGAAAAACATTACCTGCCATTCGGTGATGTTTTTGGGCATTACGCCATTCGGGTTCTTGATCCATTCTTTTGGTTTAGTGTCGGTACTAATACAAACACAGTTCTTTTCCGCGCCACAATACGGGCAAATTCCCGGGTATTTGCTCCATACGGCTTCTTCAAGGCAGATGTTCATCCGGTTGCAAAAGCCGAGAAGCCAGACAAACAGATAAGGCAAGGAAGCGATTACCTTTTGGTAATTTTCTTTACGCAATTCTTCGGCAGTCACAGCCAGTTGTTCAACAACGTGAAGCAGGATCTCAGCGTCGCTGTAGTCTCGCTCATTTTTTTCGTTGTATATCCCAAAAAACATTTTTTGGAATTCTTTTAAAGATCTCGGATTTTTCATCGCAAACACCATACCAATGTTCCGTGATCACTCTATCACTAATACAATATTTTTCAAGACGAATTTTTTGTATAAAAAAAGAGGTGAAATCAGTCATCGTCTCCAATTGCGTCAACAATGAGCGATGAATTTCCCTCTATTTCTTCCGGCGGAGCCGAGAATTTTTCCACTCCCCACGGGCTTAAAAAGCGCAAGTAGAGTAGAATACCTCCGAGGACAAGTGCCGGGAGACCGATTTCCCAAAGTTTTCCTTTGGCAGCCATACCCCACGCTCCAACTAAAACCAGGATGATTCCAATTACAGACAGGGCGTCGGCGTACTTTGAATAATTTTTTCCTCGCGGCATTGTCGCGATATCGTTGTTGACTCCTTTGACGATAATGTCAAAGTTCATCAGTTTGTCCCGATACGGTCCGGACGAGCTTCCTATTGAGTAGAGATATCCTTGGCCGTTTATTATGCCCGGCAGATTAAACTCCTTCAAGGGAACGGTTGTCGGAAATCCGTCATTAACGGAATAATCCCTTACCGGAACAATATTTGGTTCGATTTCCGCCACGACCGCGAGCCCTTGTCCATTCCGGTAGACATACGAAAGGCCGCGAAGGTCTTCTGTGGCATTACGACTGTCCGCGTTTGACAATCCGTTCAAGGAGACGTTTTTTCCCGCAAGATATTCATCTACAATGTCCGGAAACTCGTTTCTTCCGCTCCGTGTCGCGTACCGAGTTTTTATCCTTTTCACCAGTTCAGCGGTACTAAGAATAAACACCCGGCCGCTTGTTCTGACTGTTTGCCCCGGCGTGAATACTGTTACGTCGGAAAGCTCCATTATCGGAGTGGTCAGTTCACGGCGAGCAATTTTGCCGCACGATTCGGGGTTTTTCAGACCCCGTTCAATCAGTTTCCTTTTTTCTTCAAAATCATTGGAAAACACTTCAGAACACCTCAAATTATGCTTGCTTTTTGCATGCCACAGCTCAATTTTAAAGAGCATTTATGGTGCTGAGATTATAAAGTAAAATAATAAATTTGTCAATAAAAAAAAGTGGAGGATAATTTATCCTCACACTATGTTCGTTTTTTCTTGATCACAGCGAGTGTTGCGATCAAAGAGATTGCCAGTACTGCGAAGGGCCATCCGAATCCCGGAGTCTCCGTTGTTTTTGGCGGCGGCGGGATATTCACTGGGGTTGGCGTTGGGCTTGGAGACCCTTCGCGTGTCAGTTTTTTGCAGCTGTCGCCGGTGCCGGCATTATCATGCTCAGCCCGCTACCCGCGTTGCCCCCCATTGGCATCGGGACATATATCGCGTTCTGGTTATTCTTGATTGCGTCGATGTAGTTCAAGGTCAGGATTTCGGGCGTCAACGACGGTCTCATTCTTTCATTTGCCCGCGCTTTCCCATCAGCATCGATAAACGCTACCTCGGCCTCTTGCTTCTTCTTTTGAATGACGAATACCATTCCTTCAGCGTCTTGTTTGGCAACAATCTTCCGGGAGATGGATCCTTCGACTTGCGCGTCAAATTTAGTTCCACGCAACCAGACTGATTCGATGACAATTCCCCTTGGAGCCATTTCTTTCGTTAGCCGGGTCTGGACATCATTTTGGATCTGTGTTGCCTGGCCGGTGTAGATGTCTTCAGCGGTCCACCGCTTCACTTCATCACGTAAGATACCCATAAATGTCGGGGTTATCAAGGTGTCGAAGTATTCTCCGGAAACTGTCATATAGATCTCTCTGACTTTTGCCGGTTCAAGATGCCAAGTTACGCTTACATCGCAGACGGCCTCCAAACCTTCTTTAGTAAGCGTTCGGCGTATATCCGCGTATTCATACTGCCGGGTTTTGGTTTCCATCACATGCATTCCGGATAATGGAGAAATCCAATAGAAACCGGGCATATATGTTTTGTCTTCGACTTGTCCGAATGTGTCCACCACGCCCACGCTTCCCGCGGGTACAGTTTTGGCAGAAAGCCAGCCACCTACGACAACAATAACCACAAAAATGGCCAAGATCATTAGGACGGCCCCTGCTGAAATACGAGGTCCTCTGTTACTCATTAGCATCAACTCTTTTTGGTTCTCAAGGATCTCTGATCCAATCATTGAACTGATGAGTGTTATTGCATAAATATTTAAATATGTCAATAGGAAATCCTGTTTAAGGTTTTCCCGGATTTAGTTAATAAAGGAAGCGGTTTTTTGATTATTTGCTTTGCCCTTGATTTTATCTGGTTTTTTGCTAAAATACTAATATTCGCAGCGGTTTAGAGGAGTAGTACCTCGCCAGTCTCATAAGCTGGAGACCCTGGTGCAATTCCAGGAACCGCAACATTTTTAGTGGGG
>JBAZMG010000053.1:0-6729 GCA_041649895.1 Minisyncoccota bacterium
CAGTCGATGGCGTCTTCTATGATATGACTGAGAGTGAAGATAGAGCTCATTTTACAATGTGGTGTATGATGGCCGCCCCCCTCATCCTTGGCAATGATTTGACCAATATGTCAGAAGAGACCCTGGCCATTATCAAGAATAAAGATCTTATTGCCATCGATCAGGACTCTCTCGGGATTCAGGGTCTTCGTTTGAAATCAGTCGACAGTCTCCAGTATTGGTTCAAACCATTGGTAAATGGTGATTGGGCATTCTGTGTTATGAATATCGGTGAAAAAGATACTGTCGTTACGCTTGACTGGTCGACGCTGGAAGTACGTGATGATATCAGTGGAAGAAGGACTTCTTTTAGTTCAGTAAATTATTCTGTCAAAGATTTATGGAATGGTGGAGAACCTTTCAGTACTCTGGTAAGGGGAAAAGGATTCTTGAATGAGCAATATGTAATTAATACTGTTTACGTTACTGTTAAATCACATGATGTTATTGCATATCGCCTTACACCAGTTGAAAAAGAATGAAAAAGGTTATGAAGGTTATAATAGGTTTTTTAATTGCAAATGTTTTCCTTCTTGCTTCTGGCAAGAAGGAAAACATACATGATTATCCGTACAGTCCGGTAGCTTTTACATCAGTAGAGGTAACTGACCATTTTTGGGGTCAGAGGCTTCAGGCATCAAGGGAAGTTACTATTCCTCTTGCATTCAGCAAGTGTGAAGAAACCGGAAGATACAGGAATTTTGTGCAGGCAGCTGAACAGATGAAATCAGAAGAGGATCTCGGATTTGTCGTTCGCGGGTTGCCCTTCGACGATACGGATGTCTATAAAACAATTGAAGGCGCGTCCTATCTTTTGCAAACTTATCCGGATTCCGCGATGGAGGCATATATAGACAGTGTCTTAACGTTAATCTCTGCAGCCCAGGAACCTGATGGATATCTTTATACAGCGAGAACAAGGAATCCTAAAGCCCCTCACAAGTGGTCAGGTGCTGAAAGGTGGGTTCAGATAGAGGATAGCCATGAGTTATATGACCTCGGACATATGATTGAAGGTGCTATTGCTCATTATCGTGCTACAGGGAAAAGGACTTTTCTGGATATCGCCATCAGATATGCAGATTGCGTATGCCGTGAGATTGGTCCCAATGAAGGACAGAAAGTCCATGTCCCTGGCCATCAGATTGCCGAAATGGCGCTTGCAAAACTTTACACTGTAACTGGTGATAAAAAATATCTTGACGAAGCAAAATTCTTCATTGATATGCGCGGTCGCGGAGAAAAGGGAATGGATTCCTATCGTCAGTCACATATTCCGGTTATTGAGCAAGATGAACCAGTAGGACATGCCGTCCGTGCTGAATATATGTATTCTGGAATGGCTGATGTTGCGGCACTGACAGGAGATCAGACATATATCGCTGCCATCGACAAGATTTGGGAGAACCTGGTTTCAAAGAAACTGTATCTTACAGGCGGGGTAGGTGCCCGACGTGAAGGTGAAGCTTTTGGCGATGCGTATGAACTTCCAAACCTTACATCATATTGTGAGACTTGTGCGGCAATTGGTAATGTATATACGAACTTCCGGATGTTTCTCCTACATGGCGAATCCAAGTATATTGATGTTTTGGAGAGAACCCTTTATAATGGTGTCCTTTCCGGCATTTCTCTTGATGGAGGTACGTTTTTTTATCCAAATCCGTTAGAGTCTGATGGTCGTCATAAACGTCAACCGTGGTTCGGATGTGCCTGCTGTCCTTCAAATATCGCTCGTTTCATTCCTTCAGTTGCGGGATATGTGTATTCAGTGAAGGACAATGATTTATTTGTCAATCTCTATATGTCCAATAATGTTACGGCAAGTGTTAAGAATGGAGATGTAAAACTCTCGATGGTTACTAATTATCCCTGGGATGGAGAAGTGTCTATTGTTGTAAAGGATGCCCCGAAAAAAGGTTTTGAACTTAAACTCAGAATTCCGGGTTGGGTAAGGAATGAAGTGGTCCCATCAGATTTATATACTTATGCCGACACCGTTACTCCCGGGTATTCCGTGAAGGTCAATGGGGTAGAAGTCCATTCGATGTTGATAGATGGCTATTTCTGCATTGACCGCAAGTGGAATGCAGAAGACAAGGTTGAACTCAGTATGGATATAATACCCAGAGTTGTAAAAGCTAATTCACTGGTGAAGGATGATGAAGGAAGAATCGCTATAGAGAAAGGTCCTATTGTCTATTGTGCCGAATGGGTAGATAATCAGGGAATTAAAGTTCGGGAAGCCGTTATTGACAAGAATCCAAGTCTAGTTGTCAAACGTGATCCAAATAAACTATATGGTATAGATGAGATTATCGTTGATGGATCTGATCTTGTCCTTATTCCATATTATGCCTGGAATCATAGAGGTGCTGGCGACATGTCAGTCTGGATAAAGAACAAATAACCAAAATAATACAATGAAAATAACTTTCTTATTTCTGTCCCTGTCACTTTTGATTTTTGGCTGCACGCCAAAAGAATCATTTGTAAAGGTTGAAACATCTGCAGGTCCTCTTCTTCTTACACCGATGACGGAGAACTCAGTCCGTGTCCAGGTGTTGGGCGCTCCTACCCACGATGTTGAGGAGTTGATATTTACCGAGGAATTCAAGTCACCTGAATTCAGTGTCAAGAAGGATGATTCTTCCATTATTCTTCAAACCTCGAAAATGATGGTCCAGTATGATAAGTCATCCGAGTCTTTGATTTTCTTTGATGCACAAGGTCATGAACTGTTTCGTGAAAAACCTGGTAGCAGGATCCTTAAGCAGTCCACAGTAATGGGAGACTCAACGTATGAGGCATCACAATCTTATATTATGCAACCAGGGGATCACCAGTTTGGCACTGGTCAGTTTCAAGATAACCAACTTGATATTTTTGGCTTGTCCAGAAGGCTTACCCAGAATAATACGCAGATTGTATCTCCTGTAATAATTTCCAGCAAAGGCTATGGAATTCTTTGGCATAATTACGGACGAACCGATTTTAATCCTTGTGAAACGGTTTATCCAATTTATCCGAAGGAGGATATCTCTGCCAAACCTGTTCCACAAAATGGAAGAATGATGTCTCCTGGGAAATTGTATGAGAGGAATATTGATATATCAGAAGAAGGGAAATACTCTCTTCTTGTTTGCGTAGGAAAGCAGGGAATCCGTTCCGGACATAAGATCATTGTTGACGGGAATGTCATTTTGGAAGATGACAACTCCTGGATTCCTACGGTTTCTTCTTTTGTTGATTTTTCTGCAGGTACCCATTCCATTTCAGTCACTGGTTCCGCCGAAGACTCTGTAGAACTCTATGTCAGAAAAGTCGATGAGACAACTACCTTTAGGTCTCCTGTTTCTCAGAACTTGGATTATACTGTATTTGCCGGTTCTGCAGACGAAGTGATAGCTGCATATAGAACACTTACCGGGCCGGTCCCTGCCATGCAGGATTGGGCATTCGGATTTATTCAGTGCCGTGAAAGATATGACACTCAGGCCGAGCTTCTCGAAGCAGCACATGGTTTCAAGGATAAAAATATCCCAATGGACATGATTGTTCAGGACTGGCAATATTGGGGTGAAACAGGCTGGAACTCCATGGAGTTTGACAAAACAAAATATCCTGACGCCAAAGCCATGATTGATGAGGTTCACGACCTTGGTTACAAGATTATGATTTCTGTTTGGTCAAGAGTCGCAACTGTAGGCAGCAGAACATTGAATGAACGCAACAAACATCTGGGCACAACACTAGGTAATGACCTTGCAGCTAAGGGTTATTTCATCCCAGGTACTGAGTGGATTGATTATTTCAATCCAGTGGCTGCTGAGTACTATTGGAACAGCTTTAGAGATAGTCTGGTGGTTCTTGGTTTTGATGGTTGGTGGTTTGATGCCACTGAGCCTGACAACGATTATGAACTTCTTGACAGACGTGTAGCTGACAATACCATTCCCGGAGAAGTCTACAGGAACGTATATCCTCTTGTCGCAAACCGGACCATGTACAATGGATTCAAAGAATACTATGCACCGGATAAAATGCCCGTTGTCCTGACAAGAAGTGCTTTTGCAGGAAGTCAGAAATATGGTGTCATTACCTGGTCTGGAGATATTCGCGGTACTTGGGGAGCATTCGAACGTCAGATTGTCGGAGGTCTCGGACAGTCAGCAACCGGTCTTCCCTGGTGGACATATGATGCAGGCGGATTCTCCCGTCCCCGGGATCAGTACACCAATCCTGAATATCAGGAATTAATGCTCAGGTTTATTGAAACAGCTGTCTTCCTTCCGTTTATGAGGGTTCATGGATCGAATAGTCATACTGAACCCTGGAATTACAGCGAGGAGACGAATAGAATCTATATTGATAATATCAAACTCCGCTATAAAATCATGCCATATATCCTTGATGTCGCAAAGAGGGTGTCTGAGGATGGCTACACTATGATGAGGCCATTAGTTTTCGATTTCCCATTTGATGAGGAAGCTCTAAAACAGAAAACAGAATATATGTTTGGCCCCGATTATCTGGTATGTCCGATTACAAAAGCCAAAGTTCAGGAATGGACAGTGTACCTGCCTGTCAATCAAAATGGTTGGGAGTGTTTCCATTCCGGAGAGCATTACGATGGAGGGCAGTATGTGACTGTACCTGTTACCATTGAGAATATACCTGTATTTAAAAAGCTTTAATATTTTTATGAGACATATTGCATTTATTTTCAATTTGCTGATATTTGCATTCTTGTCTATACAGGTAAATGCCCAATTATTAAACGATTACAGCCACATTCGTGGAAATCATTATTTTGGCTGGCATCAGGATGAACAGACGATTTGCCGTGAACTCGGATATGGGAAACAAATAGGGATGAACAGCACCAGGATTTGTCTGTATTACAGCAGATACAAGGCTAATCCCGAGCAGTATCTTACCACTTTCAGAAATTATGTACGTATAGCTAACAGGATGGGCATATCGGTTATGCCTATCCTTTGGGACGGTTGTTCACTGAATCCTGAAATCTTAAAACCAAGCTTCTGGGAATCGGAGGGAGATGCATACGTGAAGAATGTCATTGAGTTTATGAAAGGTGAAGAGGGTATTATTTGCTGGGATGTAATGAACGAGCCGACTTGTAATCCATATCACGACAAATGCACTTCTGAAGAGGAGCATCTTGCTCATAGAGCTGAGATTTTCCGTCATGTCCGCCATTATTGCGAACTTGTAAAGAAGCTGGACAAAAAGAACCCTATCACTGTAGGGGTTCAGTTCTCAGCTAACCTTGAAGAGGCTTCTGCAGACCTTGTCGACATTATCACTTTTCACGACTATAAGCAATCTGATTCCAGAATTGAAGCTGCTTGGCAGATAGCCTTGTCTGTCGCGAAGAAGTATGGGAAACCACTTATGAACAGCGAAACGGGTTGCATAGGACGAGGAAATCCATATGAACTTGCCATTGGCAAATGTTATGAGCATAATTGCGGCTTCTATGCTTTCGAGCTGATGATACGTGGCGGATTTGCTCCTATACACGGCTTCTTCTATCCTGACGGCACCATCCGGGATCCTTCCATCATAACTTCTTTTATGGGTATGCAGAGGAATCGTGATTTAAATACTATGGTCAAAGAGAACCCTAACCTTGAACATCACGTAGAACTGGCTTTAGCGGAGGCTGAAGCCGCTCTTGCAATGGAAACGAAACGAGCTAAAAATGTCAGGGAGATACTTGAAGCAGCTGAATACTGCGCTAATCTTTTGGAAGGCGCCCAGATGGTCGCTATGTGGGATCTTCCAACAGCTCACATTAATGCATGGCGAAATATGCCTGAAAATGAATTGGATATGTGGAAAATCCGTGCGTTCCTCTATGATTTAATGACTAAGTTGAAAGCATCTTGTCATATTTTATCTCTGTAACTTGTTAATATATATATAAACTCAATTCGGAGAAATTTCTCCGGACATTAATATTTAATCAAATAAAACTTAATGAAAAAAATTGTTAAAATTCTTAGTACCCTGCTACTAGTAGCAATGCCTTTTGTCGCAGATGCGCAAAACATCTCCGTAAATGGTACGGTTAAGGATGTTCATGGTGTTCCAGTTACTGGAGTTACTGTTATCCAGGTTGGAAGTACTACAAACGGTGTCGTGACTGACCTCGATGGTAAGTACGTTATTTCCGTACCTGACAACGCAACACTTGATTTTATCTTTATGGGTTTTCAAACCCAGTCAATCGCGGTTTCGGGACGTCAGGTAATAGATGTAGTCCTTGTAGAGGCCGCTGTTGAGCTTGAAGAAATGGTGGTGATTGGTTATGGTATTCAAAAGAAGTCCGACCTTACCGGCTCTGTCGCTTCTATTAAGGAAAGCGACCTTTCAAATCGTTCAAGCGTCTCGGCTGTGCAGGCACTGCAAGGAAAGGCTGCCGGCGTTCAGATTGTGAATGCATCAGGAGCTCCCGGCTCAGAGGCGAGCATTCAGATCCGTGGTTATTCTTCAAACTCCGCTACAACTCCCCTAATCATCGTTGACGGCTTGAAGGTCGCCAGTATGAGTTATCTCGATCCGGACAATATCGCTTCTATCGAAGTCCTCAAAGACGCTGCCTCTGCCGCCATTTATGGTATAGAGGCAGGTAACGGTGTTATTCTTATTACCACCAAGTCA
>JBAZMG010000054.1:0-6628 GCA_041649895.1 Minisyncoccota bacterium
CATATTATTGTCTCCCCGCAAAACCACTCCTGTCGGCCCGGTTATTTTCAAAGATAAAATTGTATCTCCGGGTCCAAAATTAGGACACGCATCAACTACTTTCCGTTCAATGCTCTTTTCAGGAGACAGCGATAATGTTTCGTAATCCATTATGTTTTGGACTTCGCAACTCTTTTTGCTTGAATCGTTTACGTATTCTTCACAATTTGGAGTGTTATAAAAAACAACCTTTCCCGTCTTCGCTATAGCGGGAACATCTACTTTTTTCTTATACATAGTCGTTTTAAAAACAAGCAGAGAAGAAGCTTTTTTCATTATGGAAGATCCTCGAACACTCATATCGCAATTGGTGTCAAAATCAGGGCACCATCCCACAAAATCATAGCAATATTGGGTATATTTAATCCCCGTAAAAGCAATCGCCATATAATTTGTTGCTTTTTTCATATCAGCGTCAAATCGATTTGGGTTAATGGAATCAATAGATAATATTTTTTCATCCATATTCATTGTAGCAAGGTTTTCAATATTGTGGCTTAAAAATAGCGGTTCATTTTGCCCATCGGTAATATCAAAATTTTCTTTACTGTAAAAATACATTCCCGCCTCTCTGTTTAATATTTTAAAAGATTTCATAGCAGAAGTAATAGGATAGATTTTATCTATTATTACTTCGTTTTGGTTGTTGTCTCTATTTGGGTCATTGGGCCATGCCCCATAAAGCATAGTCGGCGTACCTTTAAAATTGGGATCGCTGAATGCCCATATCTCTTTCGCTCCCGAATATTTTCTAATTCTTATTTCTTCCCCGGGTTGCAGATTAAGCTCTTTTGCTGTTTCAATAGTCTGATATACTTTTGTTTTTTTTACCCCATCAACCATCTCATCTTTTTCCACGCAAATAAGCATATTTTCCATTGCCGGCTTGCCGTTCACAAGATCGTCGCAACTTGTCAGTTTTTCCAAATCATTGGATCCGGTTAAAGAGGAATTGATTTTGTCCAAAATAAAATACGATCCGTACAAAACCAAGAGCCCCACAAACGCTCCCAAAAACTTTGTACGAGCGCTCGAAATTTTCGCCGGTTCTCCACCGGACATCATAAACTCGAGTCCCGCGGAAAATACAGTTGCGAAAGCCACTACCGATCCGATGGCGACGAAGAATATATAAAAATAAACCACATATCCGGACAACCCGGTGTCTTTATCTATCGTATGGTTAAAAATAACAGGATATTTCGATTCCAAGGCGAAAGACGCCGTCGGAAAAATCAAGATTCCGGCAAAGATCAAACAAAATATCAAATTAAAAATACTTTTCTTTTTCATATTATAGTTTTTCGTCAAAAGGAATGATCTGGTAAGTATCCACGCTGTTAAGATACAAAACATTATTAAACGGCACGCATGTTCCTTGTGTTGTAAAATCAATGTCCGTGTGCCATTTTTTGCCGGCATAGCTTAAGATTACGGCGGCTGTTCCGTTTACCCTCATCGACAAAACCCTTTCCCCGCTAAACGAAGCGCAGGCGGACGCGATTGACTCTTCGTTTGTTGGTGTATCATAAAAATTGATGGAGCAAGTTTGCACTTCCGAAGAAGTGGAAAGCCCGCACCCAAGCGCGTTATACAAAGTTATATCTCCCAGTTTTTTTCCGGACGGATTTCTCTCTTTTAATTTAAACAAAGTCATGGCGCCAAAACTACTCGAAGCATTATCTCCTCCATTTCCATTGAAAAGGATCGTTGTTTTTGCTCCATCGGTTTTATCAAAATCGGTGCCAAAAACAAGCGCGTAATAATTTTCTTCGTTTCTTTTGTCGTTTACTATGGAAATTGAGCGTACATTGTTTTTATAAGCGCATAGTTTATTTTCCAACGTAGCGGGAGAGCAGTCATCCAAGTTTGTGCCGGAATTTAAAAATAGGGGAGGCAGGCTCGCGATGCTTTGCCCCGCACCATCGTATATATACACGCCCGGACTTTTCTTATACACTTTTACGGATTGGTAGGTGGAATCAATAGTTATCGGCGCGGTTATATCACTATCATAATTCGCTTCGGTAATATCGGAATAATCACTGAATAATAAAGTTGACGCGCCCTGATAGTCCGCGTTACCAAATCCCCATATTTCTCGGAGCCCTCTGTATTTTTTAATAGTAATAATATCTCCCGGATTAAGTTCCAAGTTAGCGTCGTCTCCAAAAGCTCCCAGATATTCCGTTTCTCCGGTTGAAGCGATTTTGATCTCCACGCACACATCGGAAGCATTGCAATCAAGCTCCGAAAAACCCGGCTTTGTTAATGATGGATTAATTGTGTTTAAGATCAAATACGACACGACCAATATAAATGCCCCGATTAAACCTCCTTTTATTCTATCTTTGGCTTCGCTCACCCTTGCCGGATCGCCACCACTGATCACAAACTCCACTCCCGCGTAGACAAGAACCAAAAATACGATTACCACGCCGATAATTGACAGCAACGCGTAAAAATAAACAACATAATTCGCCAAATCGCTATTGGAATCAATGGTTAAAGTTTGCGCTGGACCGATCGGTATCGGCGGATACTTTGTTTCCATTGCCGCCAAAGTATAATATGGAGCAAAAACCAAAAACAATACAACTGCGATAATAAATATTTTTATGGGTTTTTGTTTTGGCATAATTTTATTAACGTTCCGTTCCTTGGCAGCAATAATAATCATTTATGTATCCCTTGATCAGATCTTGGCAATTGCCCGCGCCCGTCCTGTCTTTATTAGCGAAACATTTTGCCGCTATGGTATCGTCCGCATTTAGGGGAAAACAATTGTACCTGTCGCTCAATTGCGGATAGGGGAACGAGGGGAGAACAACATAAGAATTCATTTTTATCGCGCTCACACCTTCTTCACAGCTAAACAACCTTGTCTTCGCGAGATCTTCTTTATAGGGCATTCCGTATCCTTGGACGCATTTTTCCAGCCTGTCTCGGACAATATTCAACAAGTCCAAAGCCTCCCATCTGTTTTCCACATCTGTAGCTTTTCCGCTAAAAATATCTTGAAGTCTTGTTTGTAAAATTTGCACCCTCTTCAAATGCCCAGGGTCGCCGGCACTGCAACTATCTGAAACACTTGTACCTGCTATTGCAGCGTACTCCTCCGCGTTTGTAGCCGTCGCGGCAAAACTTCCGGGCCTGAAAATTTTGCACTGACTTTTCGCTATTTTTCTAAATGGGCAGAGATAATACTCTTCTGATGTAAGACATAGACCCTCTTCATCTTTTGGCTGCGGGATAAATTCTGTATGAGCTTGTACCCAAGCAGGGTCAATTGTAACTATTGAATAACTATGAAAATGGAATCCGCTTGGATAATCTCGCTCTTGGCTTGGGGGGCACGTAGGGCCTGTGCCACACCCAGGGTAAAGAGCCGCATAATCTCCGGTTGGGATTTGCGTACAAGTGACAGGAAAATCAAATTGCAAAGGAGTTATCGGGTTAGATGCGCAATGCTCTTTGTAGTTGGGACAATAATTTTTATATATTGTCCCTGCGGGATTTCCCGGACAAGGGCAAGCAGACGCATATGTATACTCATCATATTCTTTGCCTGTTTCTGGGTTTATTCCGGTGAGCAACGTCAGTGCATAATGGCAATAAGCAACATTTGTTACTACGTGGTTATAGATATTAACTTGTGGCTTCTTTGCAATGTCCGGGCATGCATCCGTTTCGCCGCAACAAAGACATTTGGATTGTTGAGTATTAATTTTACAATCTCTGCAATAATGATAAGTCGTCCCTCCGCTGATACCGCCACACTCGGTAGTATAACAGGTGGTTTCTCCTTCGTAGCCGGTAATAGGGTCTGCCGGCAAACCGTTTTTACAATTACTGCAATTACATTCATCTGGGGCATTAACTAATTGTTGGGCTTCGGTAATCACTCCTTGTACTTCTATTGATGTCTGGTTCAACGCTTTTTGAACTTCTTCGGCATAAGCCATGCCCTTGCTTACTAACTGGCTAATAGGGATTAGTGACTTCATATACCCCCTCTCTATTGTCGTGTCCAGTGTACATTTTTCTTTTGTTTCCGAATAATCAATCATGCCTGCTTTGGCAGCGTCCGAATATTTTTTAGGATCCGTAGTCCCCGGGTTTTCCAATCTATAAAAAGTTAATGGGTCCCCATCTCTAAACCATGCTTCTGTTTTATTATCCGGTAACAAATCGCACAGCCTTTTTGTAGTAACCCCTCCTTTTGGTTTATCAAGGTATCCTGCCTCGGGATAACCCGGGCTAAAATATTTATCTCCCGGATTAACCAATGCTTGCAATTCTCCTTCGGAACATTTATTAATGGTTTTGTCGTCTTTTGTTGGGTCTCCCGTCCGCCATGCAGTACAATTAAAACTTTTACAATATTCAATGATGTCGTAATTAATTGGGAAAACGGGTCTTGAAACCTCAATTTCTGTTTTGCTTTCCGCTTGCAAGGTTTGGAACTCCGCGAGCGAAAGATAATTATACAAATAATTATAATCCGTATTGCTTTTTTGCAGTAAAATTGAATTTTCTATGGTTTTCAAATCAGTAATACGATTTGCGTAATAACTATTAAAACCTTGCAATCTTGCTTGAGCCTCTTGAATAGTCAGGAATGTCGCTTTAACTGTCCCATCTGCCTGTACAAACCCTAATGAACATTTGAGTTTGGGATTGCCTGAGCCCGTTAATCTGTAGCTTATTTCTTGGCCATTGCATCTTATATCTTGCATATTGTCGCAAGGATAAGTTAATGCGGACGGAGACGAGGTGCATAATTGCCCTGCTCCACTGCCGCAACAAATGCAACCCGTGCCCGGATACATTCCAACTTTACTACAGGCTCCGGCGCACTCTCCCTTCTTATATATAGTATAGTTTGTTTTTTTACAGTTATTACAGTTACAGCCCCTTTTTATCGATTCTTTCATTTCATTAATGGGGCCGTCTGTTCCATTACAAGCCGTTACTACACCGGCAGAATTTGTACTATTTAATAACTTTATTTTTATCACTGTCGCTTTAAGCAACCCATCTATACAATAAGACATATCCAGCCCCTCAAACAGATCTCTATCATCAATTGCATTATCGTTATTCCTATCTATGGTATCTCCATTGGCATCATACATATAACATTTCTCCTCGCCCTTGCTTAAAAGATGTGAATAGTTGCTGCGCTGTGTTGTTGTACTTGAATTCGCGGCCAATATGGACTCTATCACCGAGCCCAAGGGTATTTCCATATAAGTCACTTTGCCATTTACGGTCGTTCCCGGAGTTGGAGTGGTTCCCGCGTTAAAACTTTGAAGCGACGGCAGATTTATTTTCAAAACCTCCGGATTAATGCTCGCGATAATCGCGTACGAACCAAGCAAAATCACGAGGCCAACCAAAGCCCTTCTTATTCCATCTTTCGCGTCGGTAATCTTCGCGACATTTCCGCTTGAAAAAAGAATGGTAATTCCTTGGTAGGCGGCAGACATCGCGGCTATTACAATGCCGCCGAGAATGGCTAGAGAAAAAGCGTAAGCGAAAAAATTATTGCCTCCGGTGGTCGGGTCGGTCGGTACTCCGGGCAAAACAGGATAAGCCAATTCCGTTGTTTCCGCACCGCAAAAAAAACGCGGAAATAATAATGCGCCAAAAAAGATTATTAAAATGAACGTTTTTTTATTCATTCGCCGGTTCTTCACTATTGCTATTTTTGCTTGTGTTTGATTCTGCGGGGCTCGTGTTAGTAGAAGTTGTTGTTTTCTTTGATTGTTCCGGTGCCGACTCTTTTTCTCGCGCCGACTCAATCGGTCGAGGCCTTGATTTGACCTTGGCGGCGGCCGGAGCCGAAACCGCTTCTTCTTCGCCCTCTGTGTTTGCTTCCCTGCTATCATTTAATACCGATATCACCAACAAAGTCCATGTTGGCATTATATCTCCAAGATAAGGGACTATTTCTATTGTTTCCGTGACAAAAAACCTTCCCCAAATCTTTTGTTTTAAAGATCCAAGCATTGAACTCCCTCCATTTCGTGATAAAAGCCACATACCAAATATAAATCCGCCCACAATATCCAAAAGTCCAAAGTCATCCATCCCGATAAACAATAAAAGATAACCGATCAGATCAAACATAACCGCGATAAACATTATAAAAATAGTTTCCGGGTTGGGCCGCAAATTCTTAAAGTTTATCTTATAAAGGAAGGCGAGAGGGGATTCCATATCTATGCACAATTTTAATTAATATGATATAATAATTATATCATCAACAAGAAAGAGAGTAAATATGAATTTTTCTAAATTATTTTCCAAAAAAGTTTTTATTTTAGTAATTTGTATTTTTGCTATAGCTTTAGTTGTTCTGCCTTCCGTGGCTTCTGCCGCGGGAATTGTTGACGACATATTGGGGTTTGTCGGCGATGTAACCAATGTCCCTAAAGCAATTTTCGGTTTCGTCGCCCAAATGATTCTATCTGTTCCATTATTTATAATGCAGGTGTCGTTAGACCTTTTAAATTGGGTCGCGACCGGTGACTTTATAAAAATGTCCGTTACCGGTCCTGACAATCTTCTTGTTCAAACGGGT
>JBAZMG010000055.1:0-6421 GCA_041649895.1 Minisyncoccota bacterium
TACATAACCTACAGCTTTGCCTTTCTTACATTGCTGGCTTTCGTGCCTCATAATATCAAGCCCTACAGCTTCAAACGCTTGAGCACCACACTGCAACGTTTGGTACACAATCTGCTGGCCATTACTGTGTTCCTTTCTTTACCCACTTTGATTATATTGTTTCAATCAGCCATAATTGAATCAATGCCTTTCCTGGGAATTGCCGGACTGATACTGATCGGAGGAACATTGGTCCTTACGGCCGTCTATATTATCCGGCAGGGAGTCAATGGTATTAGCGAGATCTTTTTCATAAACGGCATCAGTTTCTGGACGGTTTTTGTCACAATTTATACCGTGCTGTTCGGATAAAAAATTATTGTCTAACGCACCGGACAAATTTTCCGGAATCCTGTGTTATGCCGGCCGTTGTGACATTAGGGATTGGTAAAACACCCAATGATCCGTCTCCTATGGCAAACTCGGCATGTGCTACTGCTGTGGACCCGGAGGCTCCGCGGGCCCAATACCAGGCAGATGGTGCCCCCGTAACCGCATAATCCAAGGCTCCGCTGTTTGTTCCGTCCCGGATGCCATATCCGTCCCAACCCATTGGAAAAAACAAGTTGGCACTTCCTGTACCGATCATCAATGCTCCAATTGCCACTCCCATATCATCAAAGACGTAACCGGGAAGCATCAGGGAAGAAGAAAGACTCGTATATTGAGCGGATGTAGCCACAACATACCCGTCAGGGCAGGGTCCCCTGCTGTTTGTTGTTACATTCCAGTTATAAATATTTTTAGTAACTGTAGCCCATCCGGTCAAAAGGTTTGCATTAGGATTTCCAGCTACTGTAAGGGTTAATTCCAATTTTTGGGTATTTGCATCACCCGGTCCGGGAACTGACGGATGCATGCCGCCGTTATTTCCCCATTTAAAGAACCAGCCGGTATGAGTGGGAAAGGTTGTAAGATATGTGCCGAATTGTTTTGAAGGTGCAAAAGGATTCTGTTTAAAACCAGCATCAGCACCAACATTTCCCAAGGCATTAAACGTGGACCACCAAGTGCCGCCGGCCGTCATTTGCACATCGCCGTATCCCTGGCGGACATAGACAATGTGTTCCAACATCCCGTCTTCATATGTAACCCGGATACTGCCAAATCGGTTGGTTGTAGCCGAAGCTGTCGGACTATCGGCCTGGTAAAAGAAGCGCACCTGTGAACCGGCGTTTCCGCCGACAGTCCCGTTAAGCACGGTGTTCCCCGCTGTGTTTCCCAGGCGGATGAAATCCGCACCCTCTTCCACTACGGCCTGCCACGTTCCCATGGACACAAGAGGTTCAAAAGACAGCGGAAAAGTTTCATTTGTTGTTTTTTGCAATACGATTTCCCTGGCTGTTGTGTTGTCATAATTTCCGTATACAGCAACGGGATTCATAATACGTGGTGTTTGATAAACTGTTACTGTTACCGGATCATAAGGCCCGTAAGGACCTGTCACGTTTACAACAAAATTTGCTGTTCTGCGTCCGGTAACAGACGAATATTCGCTATAAGTAGTCAAAGGAATATTGAACAAGGTGGACGTTACGGTACCGCTGGTGGCGGAAACTTGAAGGAATCCCCCGTTAGATATATTTGTTACTTCCCAGTTATAAGTAAGCGTTTCTGTTGTTTCGTCTCCTATCCTAATATGTGCGTTACCGCTCAGACCGCTTTTATACCCCATTAATACTTCCTCTGCTGTTACATTTCCCAGCAATGTTTTTTCCACCCGCCAGGTAACCTCGCTGCGAGCCGTCCCTTTTAGTACCAGGGTGACTTTGTAATGGGTATTACGTTCTACGTCAAAATCATTTGTTACGTTCTTTCCCAGGAAAAAGCGGTATGTGATGTCACCTTCTTTGGGATCATCCGGGTTGGCATCACGATATTCGGCTGTTACTTCCAGGTATGAGCAGGTAACATTGGTATACACGTTTTCGGATGTATGTCCGGCTGGTGTTTTTAATGTCTGGTCGGCATCATATTCACCTAAAGGTTGCCTGTTTTCATACAAGAACAGGGCGGGATTGGCACTGGTATGGGTAGTCAAATCAATGATGGTTCCTGACGGATCTTCCACAAAGTCGCCTAATGCAACAGCACCCGATGTATCCGTAACCTTATTTCCCCCCAGGCGCATGGTGGCCGGTACATTTTTCAAGGCAATTTTAACAGGCTTCACTGTGATGTATTCATTCAAAGGCATCGCTGCATCGTTGCGGTCAAAGGCAACTGTAACCATGGCTACCAATCTTTTAACAAATACATCAAACTCTTTATCACTGGCAATATAAACCGGACTCTCACTTCCGGCATCATCAGGAGACAGCCATCCGAACATGTGATTTTGCGGAATTCCCTGTGCAGACGCAGTAAAGGTGAAATTTTTCAGATCTGTTATAGTCGGGACATCCCCCTGCATGTTGTATGGCACATTGACTACCACGTAAACATAGCGCATTCCTTCTTCCGGGACAAGACGATAAACCCCGTCAGCAGAAGGTTCCGGGAAAAACCGGGAAGATTCTGTATCCAGATTACCGTCAACATCGTAAAAAAGAAAATTAACAGCGTTTTTGCTGTCGTAAGCATTTTGTGCAGATTTTGTTCCGTAATCCACTTCTTTGTTTGCGGGTATATGTACTTTAATGGTCACAGGCACCTTGTTTCCTATACCGGAAGGTGGCAGTACCGGGTCTTCCTTTCTGCACGAAAGAAGTGCCAGAACCAGCAAAACCGACCAAAGACACTTGATCAGGAAATGAATATCAACATTCTTAATATTCATTGGTTTTTTAATGCATTAAAGGAATCAGTTCTTCTTCATCCCAATTACTTACTTCTATTGTAATATCAAACCCTGTAATAACTATTTCTAAGGGGATGTTAATATCACCAATATTTCCCGGGTCAATACCTGCCTGTTGCAATAAAACACCAAGATTTGATTGTTCCATTTCCTGATGATTCTTATTGTACAGTGTCAGTAAGACGTTGTTCAAATTGTTCCCGCGAAATATGTTGAATACACTGACTATTATTCCCGAAGATTCGTAATAGGTTCCTTCCGGATAGTAGGTTTGCAGCGGACCGGACGCGCCTTCTGATAACAAGTATTCTGGCAGAAGGTTCTCCAGGGTAAAATAAGCGGGAGGTTCATTGTTTTTAGTAGCAATGTTTTTCAGACCCTTTACAAGTACTCTGAAGTTAATATGTATAGTTTCAAAATCTATAGTGTCTTCCACAGAGTCATAAGGGGGAATGCTCAATCTTTTTCTTCCCAGGTATAGGCTGTCATTACTAATAATTCTTTGACCTGTTTTATATTGAGGACTTGTGAAAGTAAGGGTTTCCATAGATTCTGGAGAACAAAGCACAGTATGCTCATAAGCATTGCCAACAGCCACAAGAGAGTAACTTCCCGGAGAAAGATTCAATCCGGTTTTGCATGTTCCGTCACACGCTTCGCCAATAATTGATTTTTCTTGCACCAAGCGATTATCATCCCCGTAAACCAACAAGGTAACCTGTCCAATATATTGGTTAAACTGACAGTTTATCCCATCGGGGCAATAACGGAAGGCAATACCTACATTGTCACACTCTTCCGGGGGGTCAAAAATACATCCCCCCAGAAAAGGCAACACAAACAATAACAATGCTGTTCTCCTGAAAAACATAAATGCTATTGGTAAACGGGATCAAGATCTACAGCCACCCAGTCACCTACGGTAATGGAAACATCAAATGTTACGTTTTCACCTACGGGGTCTTCTGAACCACGTCCTACTACAATGTCCACATTATACAGTTTTCCGGATTGCCAGTTGGAAAACGTAGCTCCCCCGGCATCTGTAAACCCTATAGCCCGGACAAACCGCAGTTTCATTAAATTGTCATTGATATTCTTGGCAGTATACCTTACCACAATCTCGGGCCCGGCAACCGGTGAAGCCAAAGGGAAGAAATGATAGGCAAACACTTTTGTTATATCCAGTCCGGCTGCATTGTAATCGAACATATTATGGCAATATGTGTCCTTGAACAATTCCCGGTCTATGGTATAGGAATCCTCCAGTGACCCCTGGGCATTCAGGGTGCCGCCGGTATTGTCGAAAGTAGTTGTTTCGTAAAAATTCCTGATGTAAACACCTTCAAAAGTAACTTCTTTAATTACAGTATCATCATAATTCAGGGTTATTTGAAAGCGTGACACCAAAGGATTTAAAGACACGGCTGCCGATAACCTGGTTACGTTCCCGTCCTGTGTAGAGCTGATTTCGGATTCCCCGTACAAAACCAATTCCGAAGGATCGTTATCATATTGTATATCATTAACTAACGCAATAACCTCATCATAAGTTGTTATGGCTTTCATTGCGGCATCCATATCCCCGGCAAAATTTGCGCTTTTAGGGTTCCCTACTATTTGGACTATGTTCGCATATTTGTATATGTTTTGCAATTGGTAACCTGCCTTCAGGGCATCTATATCCAGCAATGGATTGGCTGCATCGGCCGTTGTTGCCACGGGAATAATGTGTTTCATGGTCCCGTCTGGAGCAGAAATGAAAATATATACTTTCTGGGGTGTGGCAAATTTTGCTCCATCAGCAATCCTTGCATCTGTGATGGCTTTTGTTGTAGGAGCAAAATTGCTGTCATCAAGCCTAATGTATAGACTTTGTGTGCAATCCTCCCCGATATCAGGGACCGGTTCATTTTTTTCGCAGGAGGCGATCATCAGGATCGCGGCAAGACCTGCAAACACGATTTTTTTCATAACATTTCTTGTTAATTGTTTGACTTCGTTTTTAGTGTATAGATATTTTGAGATTTTATTTTAACATAAAAATCAATGTAATGCCGGCCCGTGTAGGCCCAAAATAATGCCTGGTATTGCGTCCGACGGATGGTCCGCAGGGGCGGTTTTCAATAATTTCGTAATCCAAATAACCATATCCGGCCCCAAGAGAGAATTCCAGACGAAAAACGGGAGTTATGGGCCAATGGTACCCGTAAGCTATTCCTGCCCCGTAAAAAAATCCCTGGTGACGTATGCCATCCAATCCCAACCAGGGGATGTTACCTACATTGAACTGGGAAAAAAGACCGTGAATACCTACAAAATGACCCGAAAAAGAAGCCCGGGTCCAATACCTGAACTCGGGCTGAATCATCCAATGTTTGATCCGTCGGTATTCAGAAAAGTTCCAGGGATTGTAATTTCCGGATACATCCAAGGTAAGGTTGGGAAATATTTCAACCTCCACTCCCGCATTAATGCTGGTGGTAGCATTATAAAGAATATTTGTTTTCACTGCAAATTTTTGTCCGTATAGCAAAGATGTATGGAGAAATACTACACAGAAAACAATAAAGATCCTGCACCGCATAACATTATTTTGCCTTAAATTTAACGAAAATTGTAAATTAATGCAACTTATATTAAACAGAAAACGTCTTGTATTCATGAAAAGAACAACCCTCAATGTAATTATCTTGTTTTCAGCACTTACAAGTGCTTGTTCCGGATTAATTGGCAGCGGCAAAGCCGTAGAGGAAACACGCACGGTCAATACGGCTTACCGTGGCATAACGGTTGAAAAAGCCATCCGGGTTACTATCTCGGATCAGGTTTCAGCTATCCATGTAAGGGCAGATGAGCTTTTCATGCCCTTTTTGGAAATTTATGTAGATGACAAGGACATGCTGGTAATCGGTTACACAAAAACCCTGATAGGGTATTCATCAGTATCTACTGAAGTTACCATCCCGTATAATCCCCAGTTAAACACCTTCATTGCGTCCGGAGCTTCACGTATAGATACAGATTGCCCCATTACCTTAAACGCGGCTGTTTTTGAAGCCAGCGGGGCTTCCCTTTTTAATGTTTACGGTTCTGCGATTAACTGCAAGGTTGAATTAAGCGGAGCTTCCCGTTTTGAGGATTTTGATTTCACGGCCATAACACTGGATTGCGACCTCTCCGGAGCCAGCCGAATGGATATTACGTGCCAGGGAATTATGAAGATCAAAGCTTCGGGAGCCAGTAGAATATATTACAAAGGAGACTGTATTATCAATTCCATAGAAACATCAGGCGGCTCGGAAGTTGTCAGACAGTGATCAGTCCCGGGGAATGTGGTCAAACCATTTCTTTTCTATGTAATACGCTTTGATTCGTTTGTCTATCTCCCTTTTTCTGATCTTGATAAAATCGGTGTCACTGCCCGTTACAAAGCGCAATTTCAGATTGATTTCCTCTATGACAGAAGCCAGGATCCTCATTCTTTGTGTAGGATGTAATTGATCTTTATTCAATCCATCCATCAAATCTGCAGTGGACAACTCATTTTTGTTTAATAACAGTTCCAGAATATTTAGTTCC
>JBAZMG010000056.1:0-6362 GCA_041649895.1 Minisyncoccota bacterium
GCTGGATAAGCAGTAAAAATTTCTCAGAGGTATTCATATGCAAACCAAAGTAAGGGTGCCTGTCCGTGCAAATCTCCGGTAACGCGCGGACGGGTCAGGTAAAAATTTAAATCGGTACTTTGCCCCGTGCCCACACAAACCTCCCGGATCATTCCCTGGGCGTCTATGTATTGGGTCAGTGCATTCCAGGTCCTGTCAATAGCCGGGCCGTATATTTCCCCAGGCAGCAAACCTTTCCTCACGCCAACAGCCATGGCATACCCGAACATAGCGGTCGCCGAAGTTTCTTTAAAAGACTCTTCCCTGTCTATTAATTGTCGCCACATGCCGTCTTCCGCCTGGTAACGGAGCAGCGTTTTCATCATCTTACAGTATCGGCCGAGGATAAAAGAATAGCGGGCATCACTTTCAGGCATTTCGCTCAACAGTTCGGCCAAACCGGCCGCTACCCAGCCGTTTCCCCTGCCCCAGTAAAACGGGCCGTTGTTCCCGTGAAAAAAAAGACCGTCAGGCTGCTGAAGATTTTTTATGTAGGTATCAATTACCTCTGCTGCCCGCTGCAGGTACTTGTTGTCACCGGTAGCACGGTATGCCTGAATCTGCAGACTTCCTATCATCCAGATGTCATCTATCCAGAAACGGGCCTGGCTGGTTAATCCTCCGGGTAAAGTATCCTGCCATTGGCCGTCAGCCAGTTTCAGCCCCTCTTCCAGAAATCCGCGCCCCATTCCGACCCGGTACAACTCCAGGGGAAGGATACCATAGACATTTACATCCACATGATTCGCCGAGTTGGGAACGGCCCGGGTCTTTTCAAGAGCATACCGGGCTGCCAGTTTCTCAAGCAGGGCTGTGTCTTTAAGCGCACCGGCCAGCCGTACCGCACCAAAACCGGCACAAGCCTCGGCGTAATGAATTCCCTGGGCCCCTGTTGAATTATACATCATGAAGCCCGGGCGGGCAAGAAATTCGTTAATCACCAGCCTTCCCACCGTCTGAGGCGTACGGGACACATTCCCTCCGGCAACGGATTGTCCGTGAACCATAACGGGCATGAGGGAAAGGCAGAGGCAACAAACTGCAGTTTTCATTTACTGTCGTGTTGTACCCATATAAGGTCAGAGGTATTGTATCCTATCTCTCCGGCTAATGTAAGATATTGATCTTTGATATCCTGAGGAATTGTTGTCTTGCGGGAAAGAATCCATAAATATTTCAGGCTTTTTCCGGCTACCAGTGCATAGGTGTACGATTCGTCAATAGCTATCACATTGTATCCGGAATAAAAGGGCCCGAAGAAGGATACCTTAAGCATGGCTACGTTATCATCTCCTATGAATTTTGCTTTTCCAATGGCCTGGTCCCATTCCCCTTTCCTGGTATTAAATCCTTTATTGTCCACCTTAATGGTGCCGTTCTCATTGATTGAATATTCGGCTGTAGTGTTATTCAAGTCCCTTTCATATTTAAAATCAAGTCTGGCCAGTTCGTACCATTTTCCCAGATATTTTTCCTTGTCGAAAGGCTTAACCGCTTCTGCCCCGGCAGGAATGGTAGCGCAGGAGTATAATCCTAACATAATAACACCTGTTAAAAGTAAATTAATAAATAATCTTGTCTTCATACAATCATAAATTTAGTTCATAGATATGTAAATTTGCAATTGTCATAAAGATAAGAAATTATTGTTTCTATTTATCAATCCATTTTTTAAAATCACTTACCCTGTCTTTACTAACAATTAATTCTTCAGCCGGCTGATTATTCAATTTTATATTGAGCCTGCTGGAGGAGTAACCTGTAATATCTTTAATTGCATTAAAGTTAACTATATAATTTCTGTTGATTCTGAAGAATTTATCGGGATCAACCATTTTCTGTATTTGTTCCAGTGAATGGTCAACCGGGTAGTCTTTATTGGAAAATGTTCTTATAAAAACTGCACGGTCCAGAATATGAAAACACGATATCTCATTATCCGGAACAGATATGTAATGTTCTCCCACCTGTATCAGGAAACGGTTTTTGTACCCTTTGTTCACCTCGTTCAATAGTTGCTTTAGCAGGTCATTCTTCACAGCTTCTTTATAGTGTATGGATCTGAATTTATCTATTGCCTTTTTCAAAGCAGACTCTTCAATCGGTTTAAGAAGATAATCCACGCTGTTAACTTTAAACGCAGAAAGCATATAATCGTCATACGCTGTAGTGAAAATAACCGGGACAGACAGATCAACCGTTTCAAAAAGCTCAAAACAAAGGCCATCGTCAAGCTGGATGTCCATAAAAATCAAATCGGGAGAAGGATTTGTCTGAAGCCAGTTTATTGTTGACTCAACGGTTTCCGTAATGCCCGCTATAATAATACCGGGTTCAATTTTTTTTATCAGCCTGCTAAGTCCGGCAGCGGCCGGCTTCTCATTTTCAACAATTAAAACATTCATGACAACAACGGCACTTTAACAATAAAGTCGCTTGCAGATTCTTCTATAACTATCTCCTTGCCGGTAATAAGCCGTGCCCGTTCGCCGAGGTTTTTAAGGCCTATTTTAGTTGAGCTTATTTGTGTGGCCATTTTTTGTATGTTGTTTTTTACTACTATGTTATGTTCTTCCACATAAATTTCAATTCGTAAAGGCTTTTCAAAACTTGCCATATTGTGCTTTATGGCATTTTCTATCAATAACTGTAAAGATACCGGCATAATGTAGAAATCGGATTCATTTGAAACATGCATTGTCATAAATATTTTGCCTTCATTTCGTATTTGATGCAGGTAATAATAATCTCTGACAAACCCGAGTTCATTTATTAACGGCACCTTTACTTTTGAACTGTTATCAATGATATAACGATAGATAGATGACAACTTATTAATAAAACCGTTGGCAATCCCGGTTTCCGTATTAATAAGTGAAGAGAGGGTATTTAAGCTATTGAAGAGAAAATGAGGGTTTACCTGGCCTTTTAATGTTTCGTTTTGAAAAATCAGGTTTTGCTCTTTTAATTCAAATGTTTTTTTTAACATTTCCTGCCATTTAGTATAAAAAACAATTGGGATACTCAGGGAGAGTCCGATCGCAGCAACTCCGACGGCACCTTTTATTTCATTCAAGATCTGAAAAAACCCGGGAAAATCCCAGCCCTTTATCTTATATAAAACACCAAAGAATATAATCATTGAAAAAGTTATGGTTGCCATGGCAATAATTAAGAATATGGCTAAAACAACCAGATTGGCTAAGGTTATTTTTCTTTGAGAAAGACTGGTCTGGGATTTCCGGTACCATTTTTCAGCTGTTCCGTTTATCTTTAATTGGATAAACCAAAGAATCTCAATATCTGCCCACGTAATTAAAAAAGTTCCCAGGAGAAATTCATTATTGAGTTCGGTATTTATTATTAAACCCCAAAGCGGAGTAAACAGGGCACAAAACAGCATTATTTTCATATGAAGCGCAATGCTCCGGGGCATATACAAATCTTTTATTCCACGTGTTTTCATCTTATTAACCCGGTATTATTTTTTCTTTTCTATGGTCACAACCCGTTTGGTAGTCAGAAGGATTTTTTGAGGGAACCCTTGTATTTCCAGTTCCTGCACTGTAAAACTATAAATCTCGGCATATTCAATCTTCCTGTCTTTTTGGGAAATCCAGATATTACCCCAATAAAGTTCGCTCCCTTTGGATTTCATTTCGTTTAAGTTGATTTCCAATTTGTTACCCAACGAATTGTATTCAATGATATTACACAGAGTACTGTTCATCATTGAAGTTCCAATCCATTTCAACTCGTTTTTTTCATGATCGTACGATCCGATATCTGCCATATCGAATGATCCTTGAATATCGGGAATAACAAACGTTTTATTCAGCTCCAGAGAATCGGTATAATTCCATGCATATCCTTCAATCATCATCATATCCCAGATCAGATTTCTTGCAAGCACGTTGTCGGGCTGTTTGGGAAAATCATTAAAAAAAGTTTCATCCATAATATGTGACGAGACCACATAACTAAAACCTTCCATATATTCCTGTTTAATATTTTCCTTATACACTCCCGACTGATTATCTGAATGCGAAATATACACATTATTCCAACGTACCGGCCCTTCTTTCAGGTCCCTGGTGTATTCTCCGCTTACTTTTGTTTTATCCTGCAGATTCCCGTAAATATCTTTATTAATGTATTCGGCCGTCATAACAAACTGTTGACAGAAAGCAACACCGGGAATAAAAAGTAAGCCGCACGTAAATAATACCATACTAATAATTTTCTTTTTCATTTTCTGTTTTTTTAAGTTAAACATATTATGGAATCAAAGAAAACGTATTATATTTCAAAGGGAAAAAGAAAAACGCAGAATGACCCCGTTTGGGTGCTGAACAGGATAAAACCATCAAAAACGGAAAATTAGAGGTTGGCCAATGAAACTGGAAGATTTAGGATATAATAATGATTTCGAACAATTCAGGATCGAGAATAAGCTGGAGGAGTATGAGATTGGCAGAGTGATAATGGAGCACAAAGAAAGGTACATTGTTAAAACCGAAAAGGGAGAATATGAAGCCGAGATTACCGGTAATTTACGTTTTTCGGCAAGAAGCAAAGAGGACTTTCCCGCAGTGGGCGACTGGGTCGCTTTGAAGGTTTATGATTCCGGGTTATCCATAATTCATAAGATCCTGCCCCGATACTCGGTTATTGCCCGACAGTCTGTCAATCAATATGGCGAAATTCAAATTATTGCCACTAATATTGATTATGCCCTTTTGGTCCAGGCTGCAGACCGGGATTTTAACATCAACAGACTTGAACGGTACCTGACTATTTGTTTTTCTTCTAAGGTAAATCCGGTGATTGTACTAACAAAAACAGACCTGATTACTGAACAGGAAAAAGCGGATATAATGGAAAGTATCAACCGGCGTTTAGGGAAAATACCTGTTTTCGCTATTAGCAACAAAACACGGGATGGATACGAATCGTTAAAAAGAATTCTTGAAAAAGGGAAGACTTTTTGTATGCTTGGTTCATCCGGCGTCGGGAAATCCACATTGATAAATAATCTCGCCGGAAGTTCTTTAATGAAAACAGATGCGATTAGTCAAAGCACGGGTAAAGGCCGGCATGTTACAAGCCACAGGGAATTAACAGTGACAGATCATTGTGGAATAATGATAGACAATCCTGGCATGAGAGAAGTGGGAATTGTAGATGATTCCAACGGACTGGAGACCACATTTGATTTTATAATAAAACTGTCAAAGAATTGCAGATTTAAAGATTGCACACATACTCATGAAAAAGGTTGTTCAATTCTTGAAGCTCTTGAAAAAGGGATGCTGGACAGCAGTTCATACTATAATTACCTGAAGATGGAAAAGGAGAAAGCTCACTATGAAACATCATCGGTAGAGAGAAGAGAAAAAGACAGGTCTTTTGGAAAAATGATCCGGAATTATAAAAAGAGCCTAAATAAACCGGAGTAATTATTTTAATCCCAGTTTTCTGTTTTCTTTCAACAATTCTATGGCTTCCTTCAGCCTGGCAACCCTTGTTTCTTCTTTTTTTGCAGTAGTAATCCAAAGAATATAGTGCCGTCTATATGTTTTAGCTAAATTATTGAAGTTTGTCAAAGCGGGTTCATTCTCAGCAAGTGCTTTAAGGATGAAGTCCGGGTCGTCCACGGATTTTGTGCATTTCCAGTCAATTTTTGCAAGTCCGGCCTGGGTCATTTTGCCTTTTTCTATCAATGAAAGAACTATCTTTTTATTCGTCTCGGACCAGTTTGAGATGTTAGTCCTGGGTGTAAATTTTCTTAGATATTGTTCATCGTCCACTTTCTTGATAATACTGTCTATCCAGCCGAAACAGAGAGCTTCTTCCAACGCTTCTATATATTTTATGGACCCGACATTCGCTTGCTTTTTATAATAAATCATCCAAATGCCCATACTCTTATTATGGTTTTTTTCTAGCCAATTCCGAAATGATTCCCGGTTATCAAAAAAAATATGCTCAAGTTCTTTCATGTCAACTATTTATATATTATTTTGCTCACACATTGCGTTCGCGGATTATTTATTCTAATAATGATTTTATACCTTCTCTATATGATGGATAGTTTGGAGTCCAGCCAAGCTCTCTTTTTATCAAATCATTCGAAACTTTAGTGTTCATTGTTAAAGTGTTAAATATATGTTTCCCCGTAACAACTCTGAGTAAAGGGTTGGGGATATTTATAATTTTCCTGGCTCCGAATGCTTTTGCCAAATGCAACATGAAGTCTTTTACTCTTACATTTTCATTATCACTAATAATAAATCTTTTTCCAACAGGCAGTTTTTCTATCG
>JBAZMG010000057.1:0-6306 GCA_041649895.1 Minisyncoccota bacterium
AGAGCAGAGAACGCCCAAGATCCCCCGCTTGTCCGATTTGCGCGAATCGGGCTGTTTGACCGGAGACACTTTGATTACTTTGGCTGATACCGGAGAGAGAAAAACAATCAAAGAATTGGCGGAAAGGCAAGAACAAAATCCTTTAAATATATTATCTTTACAAGAAGACTTTAAAGTAAAACCGAGTTTAATGACAAAAGCTTTTTATTCCGGAAAAAAGAAAGTCTTTGAATTGAAAACCCAAAGCGGCAGAAAGATAAAGGCCAGCGGTAATCATCCTTTCTTTAAATTGGAAGGGTGGAAACGTTTGGATGAATTAAAGATCGATGATTTTGTCGCGTTGCCCCGTTCTATTGATATACAAACTCCGCAAAATGAATTATCAGACGATGAATTGGTTTTATTGGCTCATTTATTGGGCGACGGCTGTATTTTACCGAAACAGCCGTTCCATTATACTAATGCTTACGAAGAAAGTATTGAAACCGTAAGAAGATCAGCTGAAAAGCTTTTTGATATTAAGGGCAGGATTGTGAAGCAGGAAAATTGGTATCACATATATTTAACAAGTCCGTTCAGATTATCAAAAAATAGACATCATCCCATTACGGATTGGTTTAAAAAATTGGGAATCGGACTTGTACGCTCGTATGAAAAGAAAATACCGGAAGCCGTGTTCTCTTGCGATAAAACAAAAATAGCTTTATTTTTAAGAAATCTGTGGTCAACGGACGGCAATTTGAGCTGGAAAAAATTAAAAGGCAGAATACCTGCCGGAAATATTTACTATTCCACATCAAGCGAAGAAATGGCCGGACAAATTCAACATCTGCTTTTGACGCTTGGCATACAAAGTTCCATAAGTTTGTTTAAAAAACAAGGATATAGAAATGTCTATGGCGTCAGAGTGCAGGGATCGGAAAATCAATTGAAGTTTCTCAAATTGATCGGGATTGCCGACAGAAGGCAAAAAATAATTCCCGAAATGGTTAAAAGCCTTGTAAGTGCTATCCCCAATCCGAATAACGATATTATCCCGAAAGAGGTTTGGAAATTGGTCATTGATCCCATTCGAGAGGAGTCGCTGGTAAGCTGGAGAGAGCTTAGTAATAGAATGAATACCTCTTATTGCGGCACAACCTTGCTTAAAAGCGGGGTTTCAAGGCAAAGAATGGTAAGGTTATGCAACGCCTTGGAAAATGAAAAATTAAATCAATTGGCTGATTCGGGAATCTATTGGGATAAAATAATTTCAATCAAGGAGTTGGGAATTGAAGATGTTTATGATGCCACGGTAGAAGGCACTCATAATTTTGTAGCGAACGATATAATTGTGCATAATTCGCTTGAGCAGGATGCGGACGTGGTTTTGCTTATTTATCGCGAGGACGCGTATCGCGAGGACACGCCTCGCAAAGGCATTTCCGATATTATTATCGCGAAACATCGAAACGGACCGGTTGGCCGGGTGGAACTTTTCTTTGATAAACAAAGAGCCAGTTTCCGCAATTTGGAAACCGGCCTGAACTTTCAAGGTGAAGGAGAAATAGATTTTTAGGAGTTTATCGCTAGGATCTCAACTTCGGTAAAGGGCTGTCTGTGCCCTTTTTTTAAATGGTATCTTTTTTTCGGTTTGTATTTGAAGATGATCACTTTGTCCGCCCTGTCTTGTCTGATCACTTTGCCTGTTACCTTGGCGCCGTTAATCAAAGGAGAACCGAAGATTATGTCTTTTTCGTTATCGATCAAAAGCACGTCATTAAAAATGATCTCATTACCCTCTTTCTCTTCTATCTTTTCTATTTTTATTTTTTGGCCGGGAGCAACTTTGTATTGTTTTCCGCCGGTTTTTATTACTGCTAACATATTTTTTCGAGTTAATTAATACAGGTTTGTTTATATCATTTTCCGGTCTAATAGTCAATAAATTAAAGGAATCCTGTGGCGTAAATACAAATAGCGGCTTTTCGCCGCCTTGTTTAAGGGGGTGAAAGCTTTCGTTTACAGGCGGACGAATATTTGGGTGATTATAAAAGCGATGTAGATCATTAATAAAAAGGCCGCTTCTTTTTTGCTTATTTTCTGGTCGTTTTTCACAAAAAGATAGAAAAAGAATATGGCGATGATCAGGAAAATCCTGGCTATGGCGAAAGGAGAAAAATCTTGTATCTGAATCGGTGTGATGATCGCGACTGTTCCCAGGACAAAAGTGGCGGGCCCGATGATCGCGCCCATGAGATCGCCCAGAACCATCCAGGAATTATTTTTCCTCGCGGAAGTGATGGCGAAAAATATTTCCGGAGCGCAATTGCCGATGCCGACGATAAACAAACCGATGAGTATTAGGGACAAATTAAACGTGGTGGCGAAATATTGAGCCGACATAACAATTCCCTGGGCGGCGATAATAAAAAGAGCGATACCCCCTAAAATTTTGAACGAATTCAAAATGGAGCGTTGCAGTTTTGTACCTTTTTTGTTTTTAATCTCTTTTTCATCGCAGGCTTTGGCGAAGTTTTCTTTTTTGGAAAACAGCCAAACCAAATAAAGCACATAGAACATAATAAGGATTATTCCGTCGACTCGCGAGAGTACGGAGTCCCAGGCCAAGAGTACGGGCAATAACGCGGCAACCGCGGTAAAGGAAAGAGTTGTTTGAACCGTCCGGCTTTTCGCGGGTATTCCTTTTTTGGAAAATAACGCGGCGAGCGCGATAGCCAGTGTCGCGTCAACTATATTGCCCCCGAGAACGTCTCCAAAAGACAACTGGGGCACATTGTTTATCGCGGCGAAGATGCCCACAAACAGATTGGGTAGAGACGCGACCACGGCCATAATTACGCAACAGACCACAAATTCTTTCCAGTGCAGGGCTTTCGCGATCTTTACCAAACTTGAAACAACAAGTTGACCGGAAAAATAAAAAGACGCGCAAGACAAGATGAAAATAGCGGAATAAAATAAAATTTCAATCATTTTTAATGTCTATTTTTGTATATTGATATAATATCAGTAATTTTTGGAAATTACTATGTGGAAAACCGGTAAATCAATAGATGATTTGCGTGTTCGGAAGTTGTTGTCTGAGTGTTTCGATTTGTACCGCGGAAAATTTGTTTCCCGAAAGATTGAATGTTTTAAGATTGTCTTTGATGTTCACTATTTCGTTCGGCATCGTGTCAATGTTGTTATTGGCAAAACTTAGGGTTGTTAGATTTTTCAGCTGGCCAATCTCTGCCGGAATACCGGTTAAGTTATTATTGCCGGCATCCAGTATTTTTAATTTGCTCATTTTTCGGATCTCTCCGGGTAGGGCGCCCGAGAGTTCGTTATAGCTCAAATTCAATTCTTCCAGATTTGCGAGTTCTCCGATTTGCGATGGCAGACTTTTTAAACTGTTATGGGAAAGATTCAAGATCTTTAAGTTCGTATCTGTTAACACTTCGATGGGCAGTTCGTTTAAGTTTTTATTACTTAGATCAAGTTCTGTTAGAGTGTTTTGCGCCGGAGACGCGGGCGCGGAAACATTCTTTAATCCCCAAAAAATAGCGATAATGATTATTATGGCGAAGATTAAAACCGCGCCAAGTGTTTTTAATGTATCCATATTTATTTAAATTTATTGGTCATTTTTAACTACAATAATATTATAACAAAAAATACCCGAAATGGGTAGAATGGTTTATAGTTTGCCTTCGAATCCGAGTTTTGTACTTTGGGTGTAATTTGTTCCGCCATCCGCCAGCTGGCGGAGGCGGATTGGGCAGCAAATTTTATATCCTAATAAATTCCTAGCGCTAACTACTAATTACAAATTACTAACTACTGCAATATTTTGCGATAGCAAAATTTGCTGGCGGTCCCAACCGGATTCGAACCGGTGTTCTTAGATTGAGAATCTAATGTCCTAGGCCTCTAGACGATGGGACCGAAAAGCAATTCAAAAACTACCATAAAAATTATTATTTGTCCAAACTGTAGTCCGGGGAGATCTGCCAATAATTCAAGATGTATTCCGCCAGCTCATGAAAGATCGGGGTAGCCGAGTATTCCGAGGTCTTTACTTTGACCGGATTATCAAGTTTTACCAGGGCGACAAATTTCGGGTTGTATGATGGCGCAAACCCCATAAATGTTTGCCAGGTATGATCCGAATAGCCGCCCTTGCTTATTCCGAGAGATGTCCATGGTACTTGGGCGGTTCCGGTTTTTCCGGCAATGTAGTAGCCCGGTACTTTCGCCAAATGACCGTAACCGTTTTCAACCACACTCGTGAGCATTTGTTTTAAAGTGTTTGAGGTTTCTTCAGTGAGTACGCGTCTCACAATTTCCGGCTTTGTTTCTTCAATATTATTGTCTTTTTCGATTTTTTTCACGATATACGGCTTAACCAAATTGCCGCCATTGGCAATGGCGCAATAAGCGGTAGTGATCTGTAACGGAGTCATATTCACGCCCTGGCCGAAAGAAGCGTTCGCGAAACTGACCTCACTGTTGTTATTTTCCAGCGCTTTTTTTATCTCTTTGTTTTCCGAAGAGACTTCTCCCGTAAGATCGACTCCTGATTTTTCGAAAAATCCGAAATTGTCCAAATATTCAACGAATTTTTTATGGCCGACCTTTCTTTCGGCGAACATCACACCGGTATTGATGGAGTGTTCAAGCACGTTGGTCATTGAGACATTTCCCCAAATGTGATTATTGTAATTGGCTACTTTATAGCTTCCGTATTGTTCATATCCCTTATCGTCGTTATACATTGTTTCCGGTGTTATCTGTTTTTCGTTTAGCGCGGCCGCCATAGTTATTGCCTTAAAGATCGATCCCGGTTCGAATAATTTTTGAACCGAGGCATTTTGAAAAACATCGAAATTTTTTTGGCCTTTATAATTGTTCGGATCGAAAACCGGATATTGCGCCATTGCGATTATCTCTCCGGTATCGGGCGCCATTACCACTATCTGCCCGGATTCGTATCCGTATTTTTCCACTCCCTCGGCCAAAAGCTGTTCGGCTATATACTGGATATTGTAATCAATAGTAAGATAAATAGAAGCGCCTCCGGTTGAGGAATCGTTCTTCGCGCCAAATAAAAAATTCCAAGGGTTTTTACTGTTTTCTTTGAGAACCTGCTTGCCTCTTAATTTTTCGTCATAATAACTTTCAATTCCGTATTGAGCCTCTCCATCCTCATTTATAAATCCGATCAGTTGGCACGCGTTGTTCTTTTGAGGGTAAAATCTTTTTGGGTTGTTGCCGATATAGACCCCTTTTAAGCCAAGTGCTTCAATTTCTTTCGCTTTGCCGGAGTCAATCGGTTTTTCGATTATTTCATACCAGCTTCCTTTTACGCCCGCCTTCGCCAATATCTCATCCTTGTTTTTATTCAGGAGTTTTGATAATTCTTCCGCCACTTTTTCCTTGTCGCTTATTTCCTCGGGAGAGATGAACAAATAGGGTTCTTTTTCGGTCGAGGCCAGTTGTTCTCCACCGTTAAAGTAGACATCTCCCCGTTCTCCTTCCTCGTCCGATATGGACGTTTGCTGGCCCTGCGCCATAGCTTTGTAGTATTTTCCGTGAATTATTTGCAAATCGAAAAGGTGGCATAAAATGCCGCCTGCGATTAATACGATAATAATTAGTATAAAACTAACTTGCCAGTTTTTGGGCATAATTTATTATTTTGTTGAAGCGATTGCGTCGCTCGGGATTACCAGGTAATCGATCTTGTCCACCTTGTTGTATCCTTGTTCTTTTATACGGTTTTCGAAATTTCCAAGGTTTCTGTTTGAAGAAAGGCTCAATTTTAATCCGGCCGTTTCTTTTTTTAAGGCCGTTATTTGTTTTTGCTGAATCTCGATTTGGTAACCCGACTGGGTCAACTGAATAATTTGAAAAATGTAAAAACCGGCCAATATTCCGAGCAACGTGAACAGTACCGCCGATGTTTTGATTTTTCTTTTTTTTGCCATAATCTATGTCTTAATTATTGCCCTTAATTTTGATGATCTTGTCCGAGGATTTGATTCTATTTCTTTGTCAGACGAAGTGATCGGTTTTTTCGTTAACAACTCCCCTTCTTTATTTTTTGCTTTTTCTCTGAAAAAATTTTTAACTATTCTGTCTTCCAGCGAATGAAATGAAATTACAACAAGCCGTCCTTTGGGCAGAAGTGCTTCCCAGGCTTGCGGAAGTGCCACCCCTATATTGTTTAGTTCATCGTTTGTCTCTATTCGCAATGCCTGGAACGTTCGCGTGGCAAAGTGCAATCTTTGGTGATGGTATCCGGGTGGTGTCGCGCGTCTG
>JBAZMG010000058.1:0-6071 GCA_041649895.1 Minisyncoccota bacterium
AGATTATCGATTTAGGAAACAGACAACTTGAAGTTGTATATACTCCCGGGCACACAAAAGGTTCAACCACTTTTATTGATAAAAATGCTGGTTATGGTTTTAGTGGAGATTCGTTTGGAACAGGATTGTTATTGTTAACAGTAGATTTCTCTACTTTTATAGCTTCATGCGAGAAAATTTGTTCTTTAATGGAAGGGAATAAAATTAAGTATCTATATCCAGGCCATTATAACGAAAACAATATGGAGACTTTAAATAAAATTAAGGATATGTTGGCTTTAAGTCAAAATGTTTTATCTGGTAACATAAAAGGAAATGATAATCCGGATAATACATTTGGATTAAAACTTGCAGTTGAGGGAAACGGGTATCGTATTATTTATAATGAATCGGCAATTAAATGAACATTCATTCATACCACGCCAAAGGCAACCACACAACCTATTTTTGCAATATAAATTTAAAAATGTGCCTGTATGGAAATAGCTGTCATTTGTTTGGCGGCATTTTTCACAGCCGTTTTAACGTTCTTTTCGGGGTTTGGGCTTGGCACAATCTTAACCCCCGTTTTCGCAATATTCTTCCCTATTGATATTGCCATTGCACTTACTGGCGTGGTGCACTTTTCAAACAACCTTTTCAAAATTGCCTTAGTCGGCAAAAACACCGACAAAGGGGTTTTGCTGCGTTTTGGAATCCCTGCTATTTTAGCTTCGTTTGCAGGAGCATGGTTGTTATTAAAGATTACAGTTCTGCCAACGCTTTTACAATACGAACTTTTGGGCAGGGTATTTGAGGTTACACCCGTAAAACTCATCATCGCCTTATTACTGATTGTCTTTTCAATACTCGAAATTTCCCCTTCATTTCAAAAGGTTCAATTTGGTAAAGACAAATTAGTCTGGGGTGGAATCCTTAGCGGTTTTTTTGGCGGATTATCGGGTATTCAGGGAGCAATACGCAGTGCGTTTCTTATAAAAAGCGGACTTTCAAAAGAAGCATACATCGCCACTGGTGTTGTTATTGCTTGTTTGGTTGATTTTACAAGGCTTTCGGTTTACGCTTCACGTTTCACATCGGCTAATCTGCATGAAAATCTTACACTTTTAATTTCTGCGACCCTTTCAGCAATTGCAGGGGCGTATTTTGGCAAAAGGCTACTAAAAAAAGTAACCTTGCGAAGGATCCAACTTATAGTTGCGGTAATGCTCTTCTTAATTTCAATTGCCCTTGGTTCCGGATTAGTTTAAAAACTGCCGACTTCAAAGATGGTCTTTCCCTGTTTTTGCACCGGCATAAATAGACGACATAGCGACATTTTAATGACTTAAAGTCATAACTTTTGGTCATTATAATATTGTTTGTATCTTTGAAATAAAAAAATGTTTACCAGAACAATAGAAAACACTATAAAAGATAAAATAAACAGTGGGAAAGCTATCGTTGTGGTCGGTGCAAGGCAAGTAGGAAAAACAACCCTTCTGAAGAGAATTCTTAAAGATAAGGAATATTTATTTCTCGATGCTGACGACCCTTCCACTAGAAATCTTTTGCAAAACCCAACAACAGAGCAAATTAGAACATTTCTGGGTGATTATCAATATGTTTTCCTGGACGAGGCGCAGAGAATCCCGGGGATTGGCCTTACTTTAAAAATCATAACAGACCAATTTAATGAAGTTCAATTGTTTGTTAGTGGTTCTTCATCGTTTGATTTAGGGAACGAACTTAATGAACCGTTGACAGGAAGAAAATGGGAATATGAATTATTTCCTATCTCGTGGGAAGAGTATGAAAATAAAATAGGATTCATAAAAGCTGAGCAACAAATTGAAAACAGGTTGCTTTATGGATTTTATCCTGAAGTCATAAATAATCCGGGCAAAGAACGAGAAATTTTAAAAAATCTTGTAAACAGTTACTTATATAGGGATATATTAGCAATTTCAGGTATCAGGAAATCTGAAGTTCTTGAGAAATTATTGCAGGCATTGGCTTTACAAATGGGGCAGGAGGTAAATTACAATGAATTATCTCAATTGATTGGTATTAATAAAATTACTATTCAGAAATATATCGAAATTCTTGAAAAGGGATATATTGTTTTCAGGCTGCACAGTTTTAGCAGGAACATAAGAAATGAAATAAAGCAGAACAGAAAAATATACTTCTCTGACAATGGCATCAGAAATATGATCCTCGGCAATTTTACCCAATTGGATTTAAGGATGGACAAAGGAGCTTTATGGGAGAATTTTTTGGTGTCGGAAAGAAGGAAGCAAAATCTATATAAAGACACATTTGCTAAAATGTATTTTTGGAGAACAAAACAACAACAGGAAATTGATTTTGTAGAAGAGAACAATGGCCAAATTACAGGATTTGAATTTAAATGGAATAACAAGAATACCAAATTTCCTCAAAACTTCATGAAAACATACAACGCAGAGGAACAGGTAATTGACAGGAATAACTTTAGAGAATTTGTAAAAATATAAAAAGGCCGGTGCACAACAATCGGTATAGCCAATCCCCAACGCTTCATACACGCAAACGTTATGTACAATTGTAAGAAAAACAACACACCCCAGTCATGAGTAAAAAAAGACACGAAAGCGAGCCCCCATTGGCAACATCTGAGTGGGGCTGGCGTTATCATCACTTAGGAATACCCACCGATAAGCCGATTAACGGTGAAAGATACTTGCCGCAGTTTAAGTTATACGTTTCAGGATTTGAGACAAGCCCCTATGGGATAGAATGGATGAGGTACGATAAGGATAGCCCTGTTAACGACTTGATTAAAAAAGTACCACACATAGCCTTTGAAGTTGATGACCTGGACTTTGAACTATCCAGACGAGAATTTAATATTATCACTCCTCCGAATTCTCCGGGCGAGGGAACAAGAGTTGCTATGATTGAGCATAATGGGGCTCCAATTGAATTGATCGAATTTGAAAAAAAAAAAAATAACAACGGCGCCACTCAACGTTGACTAATAATTATATGAGCACATAATGAGTAAAAACATTTGAAATGAGAAGTTCCTATTAAATTTTAAAGAATGAGAAAGATATTATTAATCTTGTTATTATTGCCACATCTGTCGTACTCACAAATAAACGTGAATTTTAAGATTGACAAAAAAAACAGTTATTATACAATAGTAGGTAAAACAGACGCGGCAAATATTATATATGATAAGTCGGAAAATATCTTAGTTGAGAAGTCTGCAAAATTTCTTTCAGATGACATTGAAAGGGTTTCGGGGAAAAAACCTACAGTTTCAACAATTGAAAATTTTCAGGGCAGCAATATAATAATCGTAGCCACAGTAGATAAAAATCCTTTGGTTAACAAATTAGTAACAGAAAAAAAACTAAACGTTGATGAACTTAGAGGTCAGTGGGAACGATTCATTATAAAAACAATAGAAAAGCCATTTCCGGGGGTGAAAAAGGCTTTGGTTATTGTTGGGAGCGACCGGCGTGGTGCTGCCTACGGTGTATTTACTCTTTCGCAAATGATGGGCGTTTCTCCCTGGTATTGGTGGGCCGATGTTCCGGTTGAAAAGCATGATGAAATATACCTGCAGAAATGCGACTACCTTTCAAAAGGCCCGGCAGTGAAATACAGAGGCATTTTTATCAATGATGAAGCCCCTGCATTCAGGAATTGGGCAAATGAACAATTCGGCGGTGCCAATCATAAATGTTATGAAAAGATCTTTGAACTGCTTTTGAGAAATAAAGCCAATTATTTGTGGCCTGCCATGTGGATTCCTGCCATGTTTTATGTGGATGACACGCTTAACGCTCAAACAGCCGATGAATACGGGATTGTCATGGGAACATCTCACCACGAGCCTTTGACCCGGGCACATAACGAGTGGGAAGTGTATAAGGGAGGAGAATGGAATTACGAAACGAACAAAGAGAAACTGCTGGAATTCTGGCGCACCGGATTTGAGCGGGTAGGTAACCTCGAGACATTGATCACAGTAGGTATGCGTGGCGACGGGGATGATGCGATGACCGGGGAAACGGCCGTTGATCTGTTAAAAACCATAATCAACGATCAGCGGAAAATTATTGCCGGGGTAACCGGGAAACCAGCCAATGAAACACCTCAGCTTTGGGCAATTTATAAGGAAGTGCAGGACTATTACGACAAGGGCATGCGTGTAGACGATGATATCACCGTACTTTTCAGTGACGATAACTGGGGAAATGTCAGATACCTGCCCAGGCAAACGGAACTGAGCCCTTCCGGCAAGTATGGAATGTATTACCATTTAGATTACGTAGGGGCTCCCATATCATATAGATGGCTAAACGTAACTCAAATTGAAAGGGTATGGGAGCAAATGAAGCTTACCTATGAACATGGCGTTAAGGAAATATGGATTGCCAACGCAGGCGATATTAAACCCATGGAGTTGCCAATTAGTTTCTTTTTAGCGTATGCATGGAATCCCGATGCCATTCAGGCCAAAGATCTGCCTGACTACTACGTAAACTGGGCCAGGCAACAATTTGGCAACGAATTTGCTAAGGAAATTGCCGAAATTCTATTGCTTTACACAAAATATAATGCTCGCCGCACACCCGAAATGCTAACTGCAGGCACATACAGCATAGAAAACTACCGCGAAGCGGACCGAATTGTTGAGGAGTACAAACAATTATTGGAGAAAAGCACTTCCATCTGCAAACAACTTGCAAAAGAATATAAATCGGCTTATTATCAGCTGGTTCAGTCTCCGGTGGAGATGTGTGCCAACTTGAACGAAATGTATGTGGCAGCCGGCAAGAACAGATATTACGGTATTCGCGGAGCTGCCTCGGCCAATTACTATGCCGATAAAGTAAAAGAGCTGTTAGAAAACGATGTACTGTACACCAAAAAATACCATGAAATAGAAGGTGGCAAATGGAACCACATGATGTCCCAGACTCACATCGGTTATACATATTGGAATCACCCGCCATTAAATATGATGCCGTCTGTTTCATATGTTCAGGTTCCTAAACCTGCCGAATTAGGTTACTTTATTGAATATGGCGCCATACCAGGATGGGGTTGGATTGATGTTGAGGCAGATTGGTCTTTCAGTCAGAGAATGCCGGTTTTCGACCCTGTGAATAATCAAAATTATTACATCGATATTATTAACCGTGGTCAGGATGAATTATCATACACAATTAAGGGCAGAGAAGATTGGATAAAACTCTCGTCTGAAGAAGGCTCTACCCGTTTCAACGAAAAAGTATTTGTTAGTATTGACTGGAATAAAGCCCCCCGGGGAGAAGCTAAGGGGGAAATACTTATTACCGGAGCCGGGAAAGAATATTCGGTGGAGGTGCCTGTCCGGAATGAGAAGCCCGAGGTATCGGGATTTATTGAAAACGAAGGAGTGATAGCCTTCGAAGCCAATCACTTTACCAGGAAATTTGACACAAAAGTCATTCATTGGACAGAAATTCCAAACCTTGGACGAACCGGCTCGTCACTCATCATCGAACCGGTAACCGCCTCGTCTCAAACAATATTGGAGAATGCACCAAGGGTTGAATACGAATTCACTACTTTAAGCACGGGTGATTTTAAAGTAGAGACCTACCTTTCGCCAACCCAGGATTACAAAAAAGAAGGGGGATTGAAATATGCTATTGCCATAGACAATGAGATGCCTCAGATCATTAATATGAATGAAGGGGAAATACTTCCCGATTATAAATACGCCGATTGGTGGATGAAGTCGGTTGGAGACCACATAAAAATTAAAGTTTCTTTTCATAAAGTTGATACATCGGGAAAACATGTATTTAAGATTTGGGCAATTGATCGGGGGATTGTTTTTCAGAGATTTGTAATTGATGCCGGAGGATTAAAACCGAGTTATTTAGGTCCTGTTGAAAGTAAATATGTGAATAAAGAAGAAATCCCATGCAGAAAAAGTCTTTAGTGGTAATTGACATTCAAAATGACATTACCAAAAACTACAAAGAAATCATTGACAATGTTAATCGGTCAATAGATTGGGCAGTGGAAAATGAAATTCATGT
>JBAZMG010000059.1:0-5856 GCA_041649895.1 Minisyncoccota bacterium
TCCCGCACCCTGACGGCTTGTCCCTGGTTGTTGTAAATAAGGATGTTTCTGATGTCATCCAGGGATTCCCTGTATTCAGGGGCATACCTGACCTTGATATTGTATTCGTCCCCTTCTTCCCGGTAATAAGAAGCCGTGGCGCCGTTTATCCTGTTTCGTACAAACTGGGAGGCTGTGGATAAATTCAATCCGTGTTCGGCCAGTTTTTCACGATCAAAATCTACCAGGTATTCGGGAGAATATTCATCCCGGGAAACGGTTACCTGGGAAGTTCCCGGTACTTTTTCCATAAGATCTGCCAATTGAGACGCTATGGCATCTGTTGCAGCAAAATCGTTCCCGTATATTTCCAAGTCCACGGTGGTTTCACCTCCGGTACGTCCTCCCATTCCGGCGCCTACGTTAAAAGTACGGATCTCCGGATAATATTTTCTAAGGTCTTCACGCATGGCATCTGACAATTCCTGGATGGAACGTTCCCGTTCCGTTTTAAGAGAAAGCCGGATATTGGCTGTCATTATATGTGACCCGTTATCTCCAAGCTGTCCGTACAAGTTATCCTCGCTTGCCTGCCCGACAGTAAACGTCATGGCTTCGATTTCCGGATAATCCCTGCGGAATTGTTCATGAATGCGGAAAGACAACTCTTTTGTAATCTCTGATCGCGTATTGATAGGCAACTTTACGGTCAGTTGTAACCGGGCGTTGTCCTGTTGAGGAAAAAATTCCGTGGGAACAACCGAAAAGAGAAAGAGCGAAGCAACAAAAACAGCCGCTGAAGCCAGAATAACCGTAATCCGGTGACGAACGGTCCAATTCAAAGCCTTGGCATATACTAAATCAAGAGCGCCCAGTGCTTTTTCAACATGACCGTAAAATTTGTCAAACCCTTTTGTCTTTCTTGTTTTTAGCTTCAGAAGTTGTGAAGACATCATGGGGGTCAGGGTGAGTGCGGCAATGGTTGAGACGGAACTGATGATAGCCACGATCCAGCCCAGCTGGCTGAAGATTTCACCGGACATGCCTCCTACCATAGTCAGGGGAATAAAGACCGCCAGCAACGTCAGGGTAGAAGCAATGATAGATATGGACACCTCGTTAGTAGCATAAATTGCCGCTGATTTGGGTTTCGTACCTCTTTCTATATGACGGGTTATATTTTCCAATGCCACTATGGCATCGTCCACTACCATACCAATGGCAATACTCAGGGATGAAAGTGAAATGATATTCAACGTATTCCCTGAAATAAGCAAGTATATAAATGCTACTACCAATGACACAGGGATCACAATAGCTACAATGAGCGTAGCGCGCCAACGGCCAAGGAAGAACAACACAATGAGCACAACCAGAATCAGTGTAACCATTATGGTCTGGATCAGACTGTCAATTACACGGTTAATATTATCGGAAGAGTCCATTACCATTCCAATAGTAATATCGGAAGGCAGGTTTTTTTCAAGTTCAGGTAAATTTTCCGTAATCTTTTTACAGATCTGTACGGTATTGGATCCGGCCTGTTTCTGGATCATAACCGTTCCGCCCTGGACCCCGTCAATATAAGTTTCCTGTGAACGTTCCTGTATGGTGTCTTCCACCCGGGCCACATCATTCAGGAAAATGTTTCTTCCCTGGAAATGACCCACAATGATGTTTTCCATCTCTCCGGGGTCTTTAAACTCGCCTTCCATCCTGATGGTCAGCGTTTCAGAACCTATGTCCAGATTTCCCCCGGGTGTGTTCCTGTTTTCATAAGCTATCGTGGAAGCGATGCCTTCAACGGTAAGATTATATGCTTCCAGCTTAAAGGGATCGCAATATACCTGGATTTCCCTGACAGGTGCTCCTGAAATGGACACTGTCCCCACACCTTTAATACGACTTAGCGGTGAAGCCAGTCTGTCATCCAGGATCTTGTACAAACCGTTCATACTTTCTTTGGCTTGTACAGAAAGGATCATGACAGGAATGTCATCGGTTCCGAATTTGAAAATTACGGGAGTATTGGCATCCTCGGGCAGGTAATCTGCGATCAGGTTTAATTTGTCCCTTACGTCGTTGGTCGCCTCGGCAATATCTATTCCGTATTCGAATTCCAGAACGACAAGCGAAGAATTTTCCTTTGTCTGTGTAGTAATGTGTTTCAGATTGCTTACACTGCTCAATGTGCCTTCCAATACCTTGGTAACGTTATTCTCGATATCTGCGGCGCTTGCCCCTGAATACGTTGTCATCACCAATATGGTGTTATCGCTTATACTGGGAAGGAAGTCTACGGCCAGCCTGGAGAGCGAGAATATTCCAATTACGGCAAGTGCTACGTAGATCAGAGCGGTCGTAACCGGTTTTCTGACGGCTGATTGATAAATGCTCATAATGGTTTATTCGTTAACCGGTTCAACTTCAGTTCCGTTGGTAAGTCTGTTCAGGCTTGTGGTAATGACACATTCTCCTTCTTCCAGTCCGGAAAGGCATTCATAGGATGTGTCCAGTCTTCTGCCCAATTCAATGATCCGGAATTCTGCTTTCCCATCCTTATGGACATACACGTAGCGTTCTCCCGAACCTTGTTGTTTGATGACACTTCTGTCGGGTACCAGTAGTCGTGGTTCTGACCCGAAATCGATGGTAACGCGTGCGAACATGCCGGGTCTTACTTTCCTGGTATTATTGGGAATCAGAATTTCCACGGGAAATGTCCGGGTTGCAGCTGTAATGGTCGGATATACCAAAGATACTTTTCCTTTGAAAATTTCTCCGGGGTATACATCAAGAGCAACATCAACGTCCATTCCTTTGCGGACTTTTGTAAAGAACGATTCGGAAACGTGTATTATAAGTTTGACGGGTGCAATCTGCTCCACTACCAGTAAGGGCAATCCCATTCCGTAAAGGTCTCCGCTGTCGTAATTGCGAGCGGTTACCACACCGGCAATAGGGCTGACCAGCTGTGTGTTTTCCACCAGATTGTTATACTGTGTGCGCATCACTTCAAGGTTTGTTTTCTGGGCATCCCATTCGGCAAGCGACACACCTCCGACTTTGTACAACTCATCAATACGTTGAAATGACACTTCCATATTGTCCAACTGGGTACGTATCTGTTCCAGGTTGTTGTCGTCCATTTGGACAAGTTTCTGACCTTTTGAAACAAAATCACCTACTTCTACGAAAATCTTCTGGATCCTGACTGACATCTGTGGGGCAATATTGTTTATGACATTTGCTTCTACGGTTGCCGAAAATTCGTATGTCTGGGGAACTTCTTCCACAATTACGGGCGTTGTCCGCACAGGAACTTTTTCCTCAGTAATTTCCTGTTGTTTTGAACCTGCAAACTGACATCCGGCAAGAAGTACAGCAGCGGCGAACAGAGGGATCAAACTACACTTGTTCATTTGTTAATTGTTTTGATAATTATTTATACCTAATATTCTTTCCAATTCAGCCATGTTGAATAAATAATTGTAAATGGACTGATGGTATGCCAGGCGGGCCTGTGTCAGAGCCAGTTCGGATGCACTCAGATCCAGCCAGGTGCCCATCCCCACTTCAAATTGTTTTCGGCTGATGGAGTAGGCTTTCTCGGCCATACTCACATTTTCTTTGTTGGAAGCCAGTTCTTCCACAGCGTTACTCATTTGGTTCAGGCAGTTTTTAACACTCAATTGCAGGTTTCTTTCCGAGTTGATCCTGCTGTCTTCCAGGCTTTGCATATTCAGCTTGCTTTGCCTGACTTGTTGTTGTCTTTTGAATCCGCTGAAAATGGGAATACTCAGAGCCAGAGATGCCGTAGAATAAGGAAACCAATTGTATGTTGAAAAATTAAAATTATTATTCATGGACGAATACTGGAAATTGGAACTCAGACTCAAAGTAGGTAAAAAAGATGCCTTGGTCATTTTGAGTGCCAGTTCCAGCTGTTCTTTTTGAATGGACATTTGAACCAGATCCGAGTTACGTTCCAGGGAGTATGCCCGGGCCGGTAACATCCCTTCAGGGGTTACTTCTTCCTCAAATTGTGTGAGTGTCCCTTCAAATATGACGGGATATTCTATATCAAGGCCCATAAGCGCCTTAAGTTGCATTGACGCCAATTCAATAGCAGTTTCCGATGCAATCAGGTTAGGCCGCTGGTTTTTTAATTCCACTTCTGCTCGCAATTTATCAAACTCACTGGCCATTCCCTGCTGGAATTTATCGGTAACCGTTTTGGTGTTCAAAGCAACGTTGTCGTAATTCCTTTTGAGTACTGCATAGGAATCTCTGGCCAGCAGGTAGGAGAAAAAGGCCTGTTTGACCGCACTGATCATGGAGAGCCTGCTTGAGCGGGCTTTTTCCACGGCCATATCAATGTCCAAAGCAGACAGTTGCACGGTTTTCCATAAAGCGGGAGCGACAAGCGGTAAAGACAGCGAAACGCCTCCCATCCAGTTGTTGTCTGTACCCACGGATATTTCCAGCTGTTCGCCTCCAAAATCCATAACCATAACCTGTTTCTTTAAAGTCCTGTTATAGACACCACTGGCAGAAATACCCGGCCATAATCCGGCCTGAGACTCTTTCCGTGCATACATGGCACGTTCAATATCCCGGTCCGCGATACGGATTACCGGGCTTTCGGACAGGGCAATTTCAAGTGCGGTTTCCAGATTCACACGGAGTGAATCCTGTCCCCATGACGGGGTCCATGCGGTACAACATAAAACGAATAAAAAAATAAAACTGAATTTCTTCATTTCCGACTATTCTATATAAAAAGCAGACAAAGTAAAGCAGATTTTGTGCCAACTTCAAAAAAATTCACGCAACGACGTGTTTTTTTCAATCAACGAATATGTTTATCTTTGAACATGCCGTCAAAATCCCGCCGTTATCAGTACTTCCTGATCTTTTTGACAGTTTTTCTGCTGTTGTTCCTGGGGGCCATGCGTGTTGATCCGTGGCTGTCCCTGGTAATGGCTTTTCTGGATACTTTGTGGATCATTTTGATGATGTTTGGGATTGAGCGTTATTTGGAATATTCCCATAAAAAAGGAATTCCCAGGATCTTGATCATGTTATCTACGGTGTTTATACTTGCCGTGTGTGTTTTTGTTTTGATGTTTACCCAAAATCTGGTTACGGGACTGATGTTCCAGGAGAATTATGTACGTATGCCTTTCATTTATCCGTTATTCAGAAACACAATGCTTGGAATGGGTGCTTTTTTGGGGGCAACCGGCATTCGTTCAAGAAAGATCAGGGTCCAGTCAGAAAAACTTATTCAGGAAAAGCAGGAAATGGAGCTGGCTTTACTTAAAAGCCGAATGAATCCCCATTTCGTTTTCAATGCTTTAAGTGTTTTGTATTCACTAAGTTATACGGGAGACGAGAAGGCTCCGGATATGATCATGAAGCTGGCCGACATGCTGCGTTACATAACGGATGAATGCCAGGCAGACAAAGTCCCCCTGACTCAGGAGATAAAATATATTGAAAATTACCTTGATTTTCAACGTATACGTTTTGGGGAAATCAACAATTTATCTTTTACTTATTCTCCGGATGAAACCTCCGGCGAGATTCCTCCCATGATCCTTCAGCCTTTTGTGGAAAATGCCTTTAAACACGGAAACATCACAAATGATTCGGACAGTTTTGTCCGTATTTGGTTATCCACAGCTAAGGATCGGCTTTCATTTTCCGTTGAAAATTCAACAAATGGTAAACCGGAAACAGTTTCTGAAAGGGATGGGGTGGGAATATCAAGTGTGGAACAGCGTTTGCAATTGTATTATCCGGGGAAGCACAGACTGGTGATCAGGGAAGAGGAAACTATTTACAAGGTAAACATAGAAATTGACTTATGAT
>JBAZMG010000060.1:0-5659 GCA_041649895.1 Minisyncoccota bacterium
CGAGATCTTGCGCCCTATAAACAGTTTCAATTCCACGTTGGTACGATTGAGAGTTTCGAGCGCAAGAGGTAAATTGACAGCTAATACCCTGTTTCAATTCCACGTTGGTACGATTGAGAGTTTCAATCCGTCATGCGCTTTAACAACTATGATCGTTTCAATTCCACGTTGGTACGATTGAGAGGAACAATCATAACATCATAATCACCGGGCATGAGAAGTTTCAATTCCACGTTGGTACGATTGAGAGCTCATATCCCCGATTAGGGACAATTCGGCACGATATGTTTCAATTCCACGTTGGTACGATTGAGAGGTGAACGCCGAAACGTCAATCATTCCTGAATTTATGTTTCAATTCCACGTTGGTACGATTGAGAGCCTGTCTTGGTAGAGGCTCAATTCCGGTTCGCCGTTGTTTCAATTCCACGTTGGTACGATTGAGAGTGTTTGGCTGTAATGAAACAATCCTGCGAATCCTTGTTTCAATTCCACGTTGGTACGATTGAGAGCTTGGGGCTTGTCCCCATGCTACGGGTCTTATATTAGTTTCAATTCCACGTTGGTACGATTGAGAGAGGGATGAGGTGAGTGCGTGCAGGACCTCATTCGTGTTTCAATTCCACGTTGGTACGATTGAGAGCAGCCTTGTTGCTTGCGGGAAGAGGAGAAGAAGAGATGTTTCAATTCCACGTTGGTACGATTGAGAGAGATGTGGGTAAATGATGAATCCGAGGAGTTGGTGTTTCAATTCCACGTTGGTACGATTGAGAGGGTTCCGCGGATGAGTACGAAAAACTACTTGCTTAGTTTCAATTCCACGTTGGTACGATTGAGAGCTTGAACATTCAAGGATACGGCTGGAGAGAATCAAGTTTCAATTCCACGTTGGTACGATTGAGAGTACACCTGCTCGGAGGATAACAACAGGGAATACCAACGTTTCAATTCCACGTTGGTACGATTGAGAGGCTGGCAAATATTCAATCTCATCAAAGAAAATGGTAGTTTCAATTCCACGTTGGTACGATTGAGAGGCTGGCAAATATTCAATCTCATCAAAGAAAATGGTAGTTTCAATTCCACGTTGGTACGATTGAGAGCGCTAACAGCATAACGGAAATCGCAGCTATCAATGAGTTTCAATTCCACGTTGGTACGATTGAGAGACGCTGACTATGAGCGGATTTAAATCTGTTTATATGTTTCAATTCCACGTTGGTACGATTGAGAGAGCCGTTCGACAACTCAAAAAATATAGCTCATTTTCAATGAGCTACGATTTTCAAAAGTAGCATTTTAATCTTAATTTGTTGTCGATCTCCTAAAGTGTATTTTGCCCGGTCTATCGACAACCATGTATAAATTGCTTATTTCCAATACGTCAAAGAACTTTGTCTTTTTTGTGCGTACACAATATATTATGTAAACAAAAAATTTTTCAGGCTTCGACAATTCCGCTTACAAAAAAGTATCGAGGTTTTGCCGTTCATGACCCATAATTTCTTTATCAAGCCATTTTTCTTGACGGGTCTTAAAAATAATCAGGCTGTCGTCTTCTGCGTTCATAATTTGGCTGGCTTTATATTTTAGTTCAAGCAACTTTGCTTCGGTAATTTCGCCTTCAAATACCGAATTCTGAATCCAGTTTAAATACCGGCGGCATAATTTCAGCATTTTTGCAACCCGATTTTCTCCAACATCATAAACAATAATTACATACATTACCACCACATTTTAAAAGGTTTATATTCTTCTATTCCCAGCAGGTGCTTTTGTATGTTGTAGCACTCTAATTTAATAAGGTGCTTGTAGCTAACCGAGCGGTTTAAACTACGATGTTTTATGGTTTCTTCTAAACGCTCTTCAAAAGCCTGTACAAACGTCTTTTTGCCGCTCGGCTTCAGAATTATTTTGTTTAGCTGTTCTTCAAAATGATTTGGTTGAATCATCTTTTTATTCATCACTTTAAAGATTACCCGGTCTACCAACAGCGGTTTGAAAACTTCTGCCAGATCAAGCGAAAGAGAAAACCGACGGTCGCCGGGCTCGTGCAAAAAACTGATAGTCGGATTTAACTGGGTCTGATGAATAGCCCTGAGGCACTGACTGTAACACATCATATTCCCGAAAGAAATTAAAGCATTCACTTCGTTCTCCGGCGGCCTATAAGAACGGCCATTCATACTAAAATCATTAATAATTAACTCAAAAGCTTCGTAATAATTTTTACGGATATTCCCCTCTATTCCCATCAGTTCATCTATAGCAGTGGTTTGTATGATTTTCGAACTTAATTCTTCAATGTTTTCTATTATCGGTTCAAGATCTTTTCCCCGGCTGTTATAATAGCGGAGATTTTTCACCATGTTAAAGCTTGCGCCATCGAGAATTTGTTGCGCCAAAGCGATCCGGCTTTTCCGATTTTGCTGACATTTTACCTGTGCGATTAACATCTTGCCTGAAATCAACGCCTCACGGGGCATAAACGAGCCGGTATAATTTTCGTAATAATCGAAAAAATGAATCGGTATCTGTTCCTGCCCCAGAAAATTATACAATGCAGCATTGGCATCGAGATTTCCGAAGCAATACAATTCGGCAACATTTTCTACGGGCAAAAAACGGGGCTTTTGTTCGTTGCCCTCTTCATCGTAAGGCGTAAATTTCAAAGTATTGTCACACCGCTGTAACCGACCCGGATTAAACAGATAGTACGTTTTTTTCATAATAAATCAGATTTCACCGGAATAACAAAAATCAAAGTAGCTACAATGCTTACATTTAGGTTCGCTGAGTAGCGTGGGACATTGTTCCTGATGAATCAGTTTCACAATTATATCCAGAAGTTCTTCAATATATTCCCGGTCTGCTACACTTAAGAAGACTTCTTCTGTTTTATGCTCTTTCGGATATTCAAGAACTCCAGTTACACCGTCAATTCCAACTTGTTCAAATACCCAGATATAATATTTTACCTGCCAGATGTGAGACTCAATCAGTTTGCTTGATTTTTTTATTTCATGGATTATTTTATTCCTATGATCGAAATAATCTGATGATAGCGCTGTATGGGTACCGGCTGTAGCGCTCTAAAGGGTACCGACATGACGGACAAAAGGGTACCGCTTCAAAGACCTGTTTGGTTCATTGTGTAAAGTTATTTTTATTTTTCTTTTTTCTACGCATAGAGTCCCCTTTTAACTCAATATGAATGGCATTATTAACAAGCCTGTCCATAATGGCGTCAGCAAAAGTTGGTTCAGCTATGTATTCATACCATTTATCTACCGTTAACTGTGATAGTATGATCATGGATTTTCTGTCGTAACGTTCTTCCAGGATCTGTAGCAAAGCCAGTCTTGAGTTCATATCTAAGGGCTGGAGTCCAAAATCATCAAGGATTATCAGGTCGTTCTTCTCCAAGTGAGTAATCACTTTAAGGAAGTTTCCTTCTAGTTTTGCCAGTGCTATTTTTTCAATGAACTTGTTCATATTCAGGTATTCGGTTCTAAAACCCAGGTAGCAGGCCTGACGTCCCAATGCACAGGCTAAATACGTTTTACCGCATCCGGTAAGACCCGTGATAAGGATATTTTCTGCACGACGGATAAAGCTGCAGTCACCGATTTCTGAGAGTTGTACCTTGGATAAATTCCTTTCAGAAGAACATTCGATATCTTCCAAAGAAGCATTAAAGCGTAGTTTGCTTGTTTTTAAATACATCTGTGTCCTCTGGCCATCCCGGTACATGCGTTCCGCTTCAGCGATTTTGGCAATGGCCAGTTCCATTTCGGGACGTTCTGACACAGGCATGATGCTCATAGCCTTGAAGGCTTCTGACATCCCTTTAAGTTTAAGATGATATAGGAGATCTATTGTTTCTTGATTGTTCATGGCCGCTTATATTATTTTTGCATAAATGGAGGCCCCTCTGACAAAATTATTGACAGGAAGGTTCGATATAATCTCAGTTCTACCTGATTGTACGGCTTTGTCCATATTTTTCTCTATCATGGTTTTTAGTACCTGGAAAGAAAAGTGTTCCGTTTGTTCATGGATCAAGGCACATGCCTCTTCGATCCGCTGTTCTCCGTATTTACTTGTGAGTGTAAAGAAGGCTTGGCAACTCCTGTAAGCATATTGAGGAATGATACCACTCTTGATCAGATTACTGACGGCCCACCTTGCTTGCGGACCTATGCCCAGAGCACGTTTCAGGTAATCACTTGCATTGATTTCTTTGGAACGTTTGTAAGCCAAGTGATTGGGTGGCATGTGACATTCCTCTGTCGTATATGAAAATTTGTCAAAAGAACGTTTATGGATGGCTATTCGTTCATTGTTATGATATATTTCTACGGTATCCACATCCCATAAGACACTGACTGGCAGAGATACATATTTGTATGGCACACTGTATTTATGTTGCTCATGACCTACCGTTATATGATAGTCTGGTCCCACAGTAACGTGTTTACGGTACCTAAAGCGGAAAGACTTGGCCGGGAGATCCTTCATTACCGGGTATTCTTTTTCATAAAACACTTGATTGCGACTTACTCCCTTCTTCTGCATGGGCTTGTTATTGAACTCATCCATGAGCTGGAAAATATGGGCATTAAGTTCCTCCAGGGTAAAATAAATCTCTTCGCGTAGGCGTGCATAGACATAATTATAGAGTTTACTTACAAAGCCCTCTACCGGCCCCTTATCTCTTGGCTTTTTTACTCGTGTCACGTCCGGTATAATATCATAATAAAGTGCCCATTCATCCGTGGAATCTGTAAATGAAGGCTCATAACGGGAACAGCGTTTTACCCATTGTGACATATTATCGCTTTTGGCTATGACAGGAGCTTTGCCAAAGTAATCCATACATCTGGAAAGACAATGAAACAGGTTTTCCATCCGGGCATCCATGGCTGCCATGGCAAAAGAACGATTGCTGTATGGCATGGTACAGCAAAGAAGAACCACGGGGATACTCGCTCTGGTCTTCTTATCTGTTAGGTATAAAGGATCACCCGCGTAATCAATTTGCATTTCTTCTCCGGGTTTGTATTCGTTGTGATATGAATACTCTTTGCTCTTCTTGTATTCCAGCAGGTACTTTTTGAACTGCGTATACTGATAACCCTCAGGGTATGTTTTGATGTAATCCTGCCAGATCAGAAGAATGGTCACATAAGGTTTTTTCAATCGTTCAAGATATTCCTCTAAAAGAGTATCCAGAAGAACCTTCCTTCCGTCCGCTAAGGGCTCAGGAGAGTCTGGTTGTAGTAAATCCTGGAGTTTAGCGTCTTCCATTTGTCGCAAAATAGGAACAGGAATACCGCTCTGCTCAGCTAGTTGTTTGTAATTGTGTACGGTACGCTTGCTCATATGTAACTCTGAACAGATCGTGTTCATGGAACTGCCTGTGTCAAGCAACTGTAACAGCCTTTTAAGTTTAAGCATTGTAATTTTTTCGTTTGCCATAATAGTACCTCCTATACGAAGGCAATATTATGAAGTTATTAGTAAAAAAATTACAGGCTTTGAAACGGTATCCTTTGGTGCGCTACGCCGGTACCTATTGGTGCGCTACGCCCGGTACCCTTTCCAGCGATATGGGTGGTACCCTTTGAGCGATATTATCACATAAAATAGACACATA
>JBAZMG010000061.1:0-5470 GCA_041649895.1 Minisyncoccota bacterium
AAGATCTTCGCACATTACGCTCGTGTTGGATGAGATGAGGAATCCGGGCGGAAAGAAGAAAGGAAAGAAAGAGAAGATCGCGAAAGTTTCCGAGAAAATTGAAAAACCGGAATTAAAAGAGAAAAAAACGAAGAAGACGGAAAAAGTAAAAGAGATTAAAAAAGGGAAATAATAAAAGCTATGAGTCATAAAGTTCACCCAAAAATTTTCAGGATAAGAGGAATAGGCGACTGGTTGTCGCACGGATTTTACGGTTCGGTTCCCAAAAAATATTTGCAGGAAGATTATATCATCCGAAGCTTTTTGACCAAGAAATTAAAGGAGAGCAGTGTTGAAAAGATCGAAATTGACAGGTTCAGCAACAAGACCACGGTTGTGATCAATTCCGCGAGGCCCGGTATCATTATCGGACGTGGCGGCGAAGGCGTGGAAAAATTAAGAGGCGAATTATTGAAGGAGATTTTCAAAAAGAATAAACTTGGGTTGAAAGAACTGAACGAGGTCGCGAAAAAATTGAAATTGGAAATTAAAGAAGTTCCCAATCCCTGGGTCTCGGCCGAATTGGTCGGCCAATGGATCGCCCAAAAGATCGAAAAAAGAACTCCATTCAGAAAGACCGTAAAACAAGCTCTTGAAAAGGTAATGGCAAACAAAGGAGTAAAGGGCGCGAAAGTGGAAGTTTCCGGAAGATTGGATGGTGTCCAGATCTCCAGAAAAGAGTGGCTGGAAAAAGGCAGGCTACCAAGGCAAACCATCAGGGCGGATATTGATTACGCGTTGGTGGAAGCTCGCTGCACTTACGGAACGATCGGAATAAAAGTTTGGATATACAAAGGAGATAAATTTGATTAGAAATAGAATAAAGAATAAAGAAGCAAGAATAAAGAACAGAAAAGAGAATTAAAACGAAGAAATTATATCTTAATAAAAGCGGACGATAGTCCGCAACAAGATTCATAATTCTTGATTCTTAATTCATAATTCTAATTTTTTTAAAAAAATTACATGTTAGCCCCAAAGAAATTAAAACACAGGAAACAGCAAAAAGGCAGAGGTAGAAACAGGCTGTTTGAAGGACGAGGAACAAAAATAAATTTTGGCAGCTTTGGATTGAAAGCGACGGGAGCGAAATGGGTAACGAGCGCGCAGATAGAAGCTTGTCGAAGGGCTATCATCAGATATTTAAAGAAAGGAGGAAAATTATGGGTAAGGATCTTCCCGGACAAAGTGATAACCAAAAAGGGACAAGAGGTTCCCATGGGAGGAGGTAAAGGATCTCCCGACCATTATGTCTGTCCGGTGAGGCCGGGAAGAGTGCTGTTTGAGCTTGAAGGAATTCCGGAAAAAGACGCGCGCGAAGCCTTTAGAAAGGCGGGCAGCAAATTGCCCCTAAAGACCAGATTTATTAAAAAGCAATAATCACAAAAATGAAAAGCAAAGAATTAATAAAACAGAATACCGCTGAATTGAACAAGTTGCTTTTGGAAAAGAGGCAAAAGATGCAAGCCACGCGTTTTAAGGCGTCTTCGGGTGGAATTAAGAACGTGAAAGAATTTAAAGAAAACAAAAAGGATATCGCGAGAATTTTAACCATATTAAACAACGATAATGTTTAAACATTTAAATATTTAAATATAAAGAGATATGCCAAAACGAGAACTACAAGGAATAATAGTGTCGGATAAAATGCAGAAAACTGTGGTTGTTAAGGTTGAAAGAATCAAAGAGCATCCTTTATACAGGAGAAGATACAAGGTCCACAAAAAATACAAGGCCCATTTGGAAGATCAGGCTGACTACAAGATAGGAGATAAGGTTATAATCAAGGAATCGAGGCCGATAAGCAAGGATAAAAAGTGGGAAGTGGCGGGAAAGATCAGTAAGGATCAGAATAAAGAATAAAGAAGTAAGAATAAAGAATAGAAAAGAGAATCGAAACAAAGAAATTATATCTTAATAAAAGCGAATGATAGTTCGCAACAAGATTCATAATTCTTGATTCATAATTCTTAATTCTAATAATTTGTATGATTCAAACAGAAACATTATTAACAGTAGCTGACAACTCGGGAGCAAAGACCGCGAAGTGCATCCGGATTTTGGGTGGCACACGAAGAAGGTACGCCTCTTTGGGCGACATTATTGTTGTCGCCGTAAAGACCGCCGAGCCGAGGAAAGGAGTGAAGAAGCACCAAGTGGTTCGCGGAGTTGTGATCAGACAAAGAAAGGAAGTAAGACGAAAAAATGGAACTTATATCCGTTTTGACGATAACGCGATAGTTATCCTTGAAGGAACCGGAAAAGAACCGAAGGGTACGAGAATATTGGGTCCCGTGGCGAGGGAAGTGAGAGAAAAAGGGTTTGAAAAGATATCAACTATGACAAAAGATTTGGTATAAACAAAGATATGAAAATCAAAAAGAACGACCAAGTTTTAATAATATCCGGTGACGACAAGGGAAAAAAAGGAAAGGTTTTGAGATCTTTTGCAGCGCAGAAGAAGATTTTGGTTGAGGGAATCAATATCGCGAAAAAGCACGTCAAACCGAAAAAATCCGGACAAAAAGGACAGATCGCGAAAGTTCCCAACCCGATCGTTGTTTCCAAGGCGAAATTATTGTGCCCGAAATGCGGAAAGGCGGCGAGAGTCGGAGCGGAGACGGAGGGTGATAAGAAATTCCGAGTGTGCAAGAAATGCGGACAGAGAATATAACTTAAATTACGAGTATGTTGTCAATCAAAGAAAAATACAATAAAAAAGCGATACCCGGACTGAAGGAAAAATTCGGATACAAAAATGTTATGGCGATTCCGAAAATTAAAAAAGTTGTCGTGAACATCGGTTTTGGGCGCGCGATGGGATCAAAGACAAAGGATGAGCAGAAGAAATACACCGATTACATTATCAGTAATATCGGCCAAATCACCGGGCAAAGGCCGGTTTTGACGGCCGCGAGAAAATCAATTTCCAGCTTTAAGCTCAGGGAGGGCAGTTATGTCGGTGCCAAAGTGACTTTACGAGGTAAAAGAATGAATGACTTTTTGGAAAAATTGGTCAATATTGTTTTGCCCCGTTCGCGAGATTTTCGCGGTATCGGATTGTCTTCCGTCGACCAATCGGGAAATCTGAATTTGGGAATAAAAGAGCACATTATTTTCCCGGAAATATCTCCGGAAAAATCAGTGATCATCTTGGGACTTCAGATTACCGTTGACACGGACGCGGACACAAAGGACGAGGGCTTGGAATTATTTCGATTGCTTGACTTTCCCTTGAAGAAAAGCTAAGGTCAAAATATTATTAACGGAAAAATATGCCAAAATTATCACAAATAGTAAAATCAGCGAAAAAACCGAAATATTCTTCAAGAATCGTGAGGAGATGTTTTAAGTGCGGAAGAAAAAGGGCATACATCAGAAAATTCGGACTGTGCAGAATTTGTTTTAGAGAAATGGCGAACAGGGGAGAATTACCCGGAATTAAAAAAAGCAGCTGGTAAATATAAAATTATGGATCCAATAGCAGATATGATCGCGATAATAAATAACGCCCAAGCAGTCGGCAAAAAGCAGATATCGGTTTTTCCTTACTCGAATTTTAAATTTGAAATTTTGGAATTATTGAAAAAGGAAGGATTTGTGGAGGATGTGCAAAAGAAAGGCAGGCTCGCGACAAAAAGGCTTATAGTTGATTTGAAGTACGCCAGCGACGGGACTCCGGTGATCGCGAAAATAAGGAAAATATCAAAACAGGGACAGCGTATTTACGCGCCCTCCACGGAGTTGAAAAAAGTAAAATCAGGATATGGAATTTCGATAGTATCAACATCAAAAGGTTTGATGACCAACAAAGAAGCGAGAAAACAAAAAATAGGAGGAGAGGTGATTTGCGAACTCTGGTAATTTTAATCAATATGTCAAGAATAGGAAAAAAACCAATACAAATATTAGACGGAGTAGAGGTAAAGACCACCGGTAATTTGATCGAAGTAAAAGGACCGAAGGGTAATCTTTCGATGAAGATTTTGGATGAGATCGATTTTAAGATCGAAGGAAAAGAAATATTGCTGAATCCGAAAAAAGAAGACAAAAAGTCCAATGCTTTTTGGGGACTGACAAGAACTTTGATCGCGAATATGATAGATGGAGTGACCAAAGGATTTGAGAAAAGGCTCGAGATCAACGGAGTCGGTTTCAAAGCGAGAGTGGAAGGAAAAGACTTGGTTTTGGACGTGGGATTCAGCCACCCGGTAAAAGTAAGCGCGCCCGACGGAATTCAATTCAATGTTGAAAAAAACGCGATCATTGTTACGGGAATCGACAAAGAATTGGTTGGACAGATCGCAGCGGGCATAAGACGGGTAAGGCCTCCGGAACCATATAAAGGAAAGGGTATTAAATATTCATACGAAATAATAAAGAAAAAATTGGGTAAGAAAGCGGCCGGAGGTTAATTTTAATTTGATCATATGTTGGCAAAACAAGCAAAAAGAATAAACAGGCACAGGAGAGTGAGGGCAAAGGTAGCCGGTTCGGATACGAAACCGAGGCTTTGCGTTTTTCGCTCGAATAACCACATTTACGCCCAATTGATAGATGATAATAAAAAGATTACTATCTTAGGAGTAAAAGATACTGAACTCGGAGCGGGGAAAAAAAACAAAGTGGCGGCGGCCAGAGAGGTTGGCTTGCTTGTCGCCAAGAAAGCCGCGGAGAAAAAGATTTCGGAGGTTATTTTTGACAGAGGTGGCTACAGATATCACGGCCGCGTGAAAGCTTTGGCCGAAGGAGCCAGAGAGGGAGGGCTAAAATTTTAATTTAAAAATTATGATCAACAAGAGAGAAAAAAATCCAAGATCGCGAACGCCTGAAAAGGAAAAGCCGAAAGATGAATTTGATTCAAAGCTTTTGGATTTGACAAGGGTGACGAAAGTGACCGGTGGCGGAAAGACTTTGAGGTTCAGAGCTGTTGTTGTCGTTGGAAACAAAGAAGGAAAGGTGGGAGTAGGTGTTGCCAAGGGCCTGGATGTTTCACAGGCAATCGACAAGGCTACCAGATTCGCGAAAAAGAACGTAGTCAAGATTCCGATAGTCGCGGGTACGATCCCTCACGAGGTGGAGGCGAAATTCGGACCATCAAGGATACTTTTAAAGCCTCAGCAAAAAGGTAAAGGGCTTGTTGCCGGAGGAACAGTGCGAGTGATCTGTTCATTGGCCGGAGTGCAGGATATTTCTTCAAAGATATTAAGCCAAACCACAAACAAACTTAATAACGCCAGAGCGACAATGAAAGCATTGATGCAGCTTAAAGTAAAAAGAAATTTGGCTCCCGTTGCCGAAAAATCGGAACCGATCGCGGAACCGATAGTGGCGGAATAAAATTTAACACAAAAAAATGCAATTACACGAATTAAAACCGAAAAATGCCTTTAAGCGCAAGAAACGAGTTGGTCGCGGAGGGAAAAAAGGA
>JBAZMG010000062.1:0-5024 GCA_041649895.1 Minisyncoccota bacterium
AATAAAGAATAAAAACAAATCGGCAAAAAGTGAAAAATTGCGAAAGCCTCGCAAGACTATTTCACGGAGCGATTCTGACGCTACTAAAATCATAAAAGCAAAAAAAGAGACGGATATTCAGGAAGTGGTGAATCATTATTTCGCCACAAAAGGCTTGTCGCTGGATGAGGTGAAAGAAAACGCGAAAAAAAGAAAAATTATCTATTCCCGATTCACCCGGCCGGCAAAAGAATTGATTGAGTTGGCGGGCTCGACAAAAGAAGCAAAATCGGCTATTAGTATAGTAGCCGATTGGGCAAAATCGCGAAATCTCGACTACACTATTGAAACCGTTTTCAAAAAATGGCTGGAATTGGGGCGATTAAAGCCAAAAGAAATAGTTAAAAAACCTTACTACGACAAACAGCCAATGGTTTGGTCGCAAACCAGAAAAAAATGGTTTGTCATTGATGATGATGGTGAGTGGCTGGAATTCGCGGGTAACGAAAAAGACATTGAATGGAGAGTTGAGCACAAAAAATAATTCAAATAAATAATAAATCTAATGTTTGGGCCTCGAAGGCCCAAACATTCTTTAAATAATACACAAGAAAATGGCATCATACTCAGAATTAACCAGAGGGAAAATAATCATCGTGAATGACCAGCCCTATGAGATAATAGAGGCGGAAAGCACTTTTAAGGGACGTGGTCATTCTTATTTGCAAATGAAACTTAAGAATCTTGTCAGTGGAGCGGCAATAAGCAAGAGCGCCCAACCCAGGGATTCGTTTGAAGAGGCGGACATCGAAAAAAACGAAGCCAAGTTCGTTTTTCAAAACAAAGGAAAGTATGTATTTTCCGAAGTTGATAATCCCGGGAAAAGATTTGAACTTACAGAAGAGCAGATCGGTGTCCAGGCAAAATTCTTAAAGACCAATGAAGTGGTCACCACTATCTTATTCAACGGAAAAATAATAAACGTAACTTTGCCGATAAAAGTAAAATTGAAAGTTACCGAAGTGCCACCCGGACTAAAAGGAGACCGCGCCCAATCGGGAAACAAAGTGGTAACATTGGAAACCGGAACAAAAATAAGCGCCCCCTTGTTTATTAATGAGGGCGATATCCTTGAGATCAATACGGAATCCGGAGAATATGTCCGTAGGGCTAATGAATAAATACGCCGTCTTCGCTCTTTCGGAACTTTAGCGGGGCATACCCGCCTCCGTCCGCCTCCGCCAGTTGGCGGATGTCGGACTACAGCGAGGCAAGGGAAGGGCGAATGATTAAACTATTCTTTGTAAAATAAATTACAATAACAGTGGCCGTCTTTTTCCACCTCTTCCAGGTGATAGACACAAGGGCAGATAATTCTTTTATCTGCTTTTTTGTCGTTTGTAAGTTTTCGGCAGGGGCAGTATCTTTCACCAAATGTTTCTTCTTTTAAGATCAAGGCCCGCGCCACGCCCTCAACGATCTTCGGATTTGGATTCAATTTCAAGCCGTTTTCCTTGGCGTATCTTTCGTATTCTTCGATAAGCTCAGCGATCTTTTGTTCCCTATCTTTCATAAAATATAAATTAAATTAATGAATCGACCCAGGCTTTGATATCTTCCTCGGGCTTAAATCCTATAAAAGTACCCAGCACTTCCCCACCACGGAAAAGCATAACCGTGGGGATGCGATCAACGCCAAACCGGTCTCCGGTCTTTGGACACGCGTCCAAATCCATTTTCGCCACAATTATCTTATCGGCGTAATCCTCGGCAACTTTTTCTATCGCGGGAGAAAGCATTTTACATGGTGGACACCAGGATGTATAAACATCCAACAAAACAGGCTTTGCGGCCTTATTTACAAATTCCTCAAAATTGTCATCCATTAAGTTTTCCATATTTTGTCTTAATTAGTTTATTACATTATTATTATAGCGTTTAAGATAAAAAAAGCAACAATTTCTAAAAAATATTGCTGCTTGGTTCAACTTCTATTTTTACGCTCTCCGTATATCCGGGATATGTATATTCTACCGGATTTTCAACAATCTCTACCCTTTGGAAGAAATTCTCAATCCGATACATAAAATAAGGGATATAGTGCATTAAAATGAAAGGATTCACTTTTTCGGCAACGATATCCTCATAGGTACGATGGCACTCCCAACCAATCAGCACAAGCTTTCCGGATTTGCCGTTAAGCCATTTCGGCAAAACGTGATGTTGAGTAAGCCAGTACATCCTTTCTTTTTCCCCCTCGGACAGCTTTTCTTTTTTCTCGTCAGTCATTGAATACATTATTGGATTAAGCTCCAGCTTGCCACATTTCGGACACCTTGACTTCCGTTCGATATCGGTTTGCCACTCGTCAATATATTCTTTATAGATGCTGTCCTTGTAGTCAAAATGGCCATTCCAAGGTCCGGAATATATCTCTCGAAGGAACTCGATCATTTTGTTTTCTTTGTTGCGAGAAAAAAGACATAAAGCTGCCGGATAATACTGGAGATTTTCTCTGAGGATGGTAATTTTATCCCCATTGAGTATTGCTCTTAAGCGGCTCCGGCAATAAGGGCAAAGACTGACTTTAAGATCTATGTCCGATTTGATGAATGTTCGATTATCCTTGTTAAGATTGCAGATAGCGTCTTTAAAAGGATGATATGGAACCAAGTCGTGCTTGCCGCACACCGGACAACCGATAATTCCATCTCCGTTTTCGTCATGATTGAAATTCTTTCCTGTCAGCTTAACACTTCCGTATCATTCTAAAACAATGAAATGAGCAGTTCACGAATGAACTGCCATTATTATACAACCAAGCTTTATTTTTTGCAAAATCAGTCTTTTTCGATGTCTTTTTTTATTTCCTCAAACTCGTTTTCCACTTCTTCAAAACTTTTTTTGGTTTCTTTGATAATTTTCGCGGCTTCTTTTATCTTTTCCAATCCTTCTTCCACATCAACCTCTTCCTGGTTTTCAAACCATTCAGCGATCTGGTTCAATTTTTTCAAATTTTGCCCCAAGTTTTTTTCTTTTGCCATATTTTTAGTAATGTTTGGGAGCTTAGCTCCTAAACATTCATAGATTAATTATTTTGACCCCCCATCTTTTTTTAAAAGGTGGGGGTGAATCTTTTTTATTTCTGAAAGGAGTGCGCCGTCGAAAACTTGGATGTCCAGCTTGTTGCCGATGGAAACATCCCCGGCTCTTCTCACGATCTTTCCGTTCTTTCTCGCGAGGCAGTATCCAAGCTTTAGATTTCGCTCAGGATTACTTTGATTTATTATTTTTTCCGCCAAAGCGATCTGCTGTTTAAATCGCGCCAATCGATTCTCCAATATTTTCGGCAACACTTGTTTTACCTTATACTCCAGAGTGTCGTATTCTTTCAATGATCTTCGCAAATATGTTTCCATCTGCGAAAAAAGATTTCTAATCTTGTATCTATTGCCTGATAACGCTTCGATAAAACTATTAAAGATGTTATTTTGCTCGTCCCTGATCTTGAATTGCAGAGTTTGCCAGCCCGCGGCAAGCAAGTTGGCCGCGGCGGTCGGAGTGGAAACCATTTTATCCGCAGCGAGCGCGAGCAAGGGTACATCTTTGTCGTGCCCGATCGCGGCAATGACGGGCGCGGGGAAATCTTTCACTTCCCTAACCAAAATCTCGTTGTTAAAAGCCAAAAATGATTCCAAAGAACCGCCACCGCGCATAATTACAAGCACGTCTAAATTTTCTCTACGCATTGATTTTACGGCCGACAGTAAATCCTTTACAGCTTCTTCTCCTTCCACTCGCGAATCTATCATTTTTATCTTAAATCCAAACCGCCCAAGATTATTAAGAAAATCATTTATAACCGCACCTTGCTTACTGGTTATCACTCCTACCACTTGTGGAAACTCAGGTAATTCTCTTTTTGATTCCTCCGCGAAAACACCATCTTCTTCCAATTTCTTTTTCAATTTTTCGTATTCTTTTTTCAAATCTCCCTCGCCCACCAAACGAATCGTTTTCGCTTTAAAACTCAGCCTGCCTGTGGGCTTGTAAATATCGGGTAAACCGGTGGCGATTATTTCCATTCCATCTTTCAAGTCTAATCCGGAAAGCCGGTAATCATAATTCCAAATTACGCAATTCATCACGCTTCCGTCTTTTTTGTCTTTCAGAGAAAAATACACGTGGCCGCTACTCCATTTTTTTACCTCGCTCACTTCGCCCTTTACCTTGGCTTCGCAAGAATTGAGAATACTGTTTAAAACCGTTAAATACGCGGAGACGGTAAAGATATTATTCTCTAAGAGATCTTTGACATATGATTTGCTTTTTTCTTCCATATGCCAAGACTATTTTTTTTCGTGTTTTATCTTTGCCATCACCGCGTTCTTTCTGTAATTGCAATAGTCGCAGTTTTCGTTCATCGCGGGTACTTCGTCGGACATCAGACATTCTTTGATTTCCTTTAGCGCGCCCTCGATCCAAGTGTCGTCGCCGGTGTATGGTAAAACTTTGATGTCAAATTCCAATTTCTTGTCAAAAACGGGCTTACCCACATCGCCATTGCAATAGACAAAATATCCGGTCGGATTTACCGTAAAGCCGTTTTGTTTGAAAAGCCATTGATAAATTTCCATTTGCCTTTTATATCCTCTCTGCCAATCCGCGTCCAAGTTAACTTCGCTTGTCTTTGAAGTGGCTTTGTAGTCGACAATGATCAATTCGCCTTTTGGGCTCACCCAAATATCATCGATTGCTCCCGTGATCAATAAATTCGTCGGTTCGTGCAAATACTCGATCCCCTTAAAAGTATTTCTCCAAATATCCATCTTTTCATTCTTGTAGGGCACCGCGTCAATCCCGAATTCCTCGATCAACGGATGGGGCGTGGCTTCAGCGCGATGCAAATCAAACTCTTTTTTCAGCAAACAATCCACCGCGCTATTCAAGGTAAACGGAAAACCGGGCGGCCGGCCAACTCCAAGGCGCCTGTCCAAATAAAAACATTGCGGGCACTCCATAAACAGGTCGATTTTTGACCTGCT
>JBAZMG010000063.1:0-4898 GCA_041649895.1 Minisyncoccota bacterium
TATTTTGGAAACAATAAATAAAAAAGTTTTCACAAAGGAATTGCAAATGAAAATAGAGCAAGTGGGAATGGCCTTTTTGATCGTTCTCGCCCTGGCTTTGGTCTTTAAGGATTTTTGGCAATTCAAAGATATAATTTTTGGAGCATGAAACAATCACAATTATTTACTAAAACTTTAAAGGACGCGCCAAAGGACGAAAAAAGCGTAAACGCTCAATTATTGATCAGGGCGGGTTTTGTCGATAAATTGGCGTCGGGCGTGTACACTTATTTGCCACTGGGCTTGAGAGTGATTGAAAAGATTAAAAATATAGTACGCGAGGAAATGAATAAGATCGACGGGCAAGAAATATTAATGCCGTCTTTAATGCCTAAAGAAAATTGGGAAAAAACCGGGCGTTGGATAGTGGAAGAGATGTACAAAATAAAAGACGAAGAATTGGGTTTGGGTTGGACGCACGAGGAAATCATTACACCCTTAATGAAAAAGCATATTTTGTCCGATAAAGATCTGCCGAAATACGTGTATCAAATACAAACGAAATTCCGAAACGAAACCAGGGCGAAATCCGGGCTTTTGCGCGGCCGGGAATTTATAATGAAAGATCTGTACTCTTTTCATAATAGCGAAGAGGATTTGGATGAATATTATGTCAAAGTGCAAAAAGCCTACGAAAGAATATTCGAACGCGTGAATATAAAAAAGGCTACATATATTACGCTTGCTTCGGGCGGGACCTTTGCGAAATTTTCGCACGAGTTTCAAACCATTACTCCGGCGGGCGAAGACATTATCTATATTTGCGAATCCTGCGGATTGGCGATCAATAAAGAAGTGAAAGAAGAAAAATGCCAAGGTTGCGGCGGAGTTAAGTTCAGAGAGGAGAAAGCGATCGAGGTGGCTAATATTTTTAAATTGGGTACAAGATATTCCGAACCGTTCGGCCTCACTGGTGAGGATGGCAAACCATTGATCATGGGCTGTTATGGGGTTGGCATTACCCGGCTTATGGGAACCGTGGCCGAGGTTTTGAACGATGAGAAAGGATTGATCTGGCCCACGGAGATCACTCCGTTTTCCGTTCACTTGGTGGAAATTACCGGTGGGGATAATGAAGTGAAAGCACAAGCCCGCAAAATTTACGAGATTTTACAAAATGCTGATTTTGAAGTATTATACGACGACAGAGATGATAAGACCGCGGGAGAAAAACTGAACGATTGCGATCTTTTGGGAATACCCTTGCGCGTCGTTGTTTCGAAGAAAACCCTGGGAGAAGAAAGCGTGGAATTGAAAAGGCGCGAGAGTGGCAATGCCCGATTAATAAAAATAATTGATATCGTGAAAAATGTTCAAGAATCCATTTAATAATTTATTCTCCAATTTATCGCAGGACATTGCCATTGATTTGGGCACCGCTAATTGTTTGGTTTATGTGCGAGGGAGAGGAATAATTTTGTCCGAACCATCTGTTGTGGCTCTGAACAAAAAAACAAACCAAATTTTGGCGATCGGCCGGGAAGCGGAAAAAATGGTCGGTAAAACTCCGGGCCACGTTGTGGCGATCAGGCCGCTTGTTTCCGGAGTCATTTCCGATTTTGAAGTGACCGAGCAAATGCTTCGCTATTTGATCGATCGATCAAAAGAAGAAAAATTCGCGATGTTAAAACCGCGGGTGATCGTGGGTATTCCTTCCGGAGTGACGGAGGTGGAAAAGAAGGCTGTGGTTGACGCCACAAAATCAGCCGGCGCGAGAGAGGTCTTTTTGATCGAAGAACCGATGGCCGCGACCATTGGCGCGAGGATGCCGGTTCACGAAGCGGCCGGTAATTTTATCATTGATATCGGCGGTGGAACCACCGAGGTGGCCGTCATTTCATTGGGCGGTATCGTGGTGTCAAAAAGTTTGCGCATCGCGGGTGATCGATTAAATCAGGATATCATCCAGTACGCCCAGGAAAAATACAAATTATTGATCGGCGTGCGCACGGCTGAGCGAATAAAGATCAGTATCGGCGTGGTCTATTTTGAAAAAGAGCCGTCAAAGGGAGAGATCAAACAAATGCCGATGAGGGGCAGAAATCTTATCACCGGATTGCCGGAAGAGATAATTATTTCACAGACAGACGTGAAGAGATCGCTTGAGAGGTCGGTCAATCAAATAGTTTCCGAGATCAAGAATACGATCGAGATCACCCCGCCTGAATTATTGTCGGACATTATGAAAAAAGGAATCGTGCTTGCCGGAGGCGGAGCGCTTTTGCGTGGAATAGACAAATTGATCACCAAAGAAACAAAGATCCCGTGTTATGTGATGGAAGATCCGATGACCGCCGTGGCACGGGGCGCGGGAATGGTCTTGGAGAACTTGGACGAATACCACGATGTTTTGGTGGAAATCGAAGAGCTTCAGCCCCCGCGATAACTTAAAAATAACAAAACCCTTTCTCAAATGAAAGGGTTTTTGCTATAATAAAGCAAATGAAAAGAACGATAAAATTAAACGGCAGAAACATTGATTACAATTTACGGAAGAACAAAAACCTTCAGCGCTTGAATCTATCCGTAAATTGCAATGGCGACGTCGGGCTTTCGATCCCGGTTTATTTTCCCGTCGGACTCGCGGAAAAATTCTTGATCGAAAAAGCGGATTGGATAATGGAAAAATTATCACATATCGAAAACAATAAAGCTAATCCGTTCTCCGGGTACAGCCATAAGGATTATTTGGACAAAAAAGACAACGCTCTCGCCCTGGCGGAAGATCGGATCAATCATTTTAATTCTTTTTACAATTTTACGATCAACGGCATCACGATAAAAAATCAGAGATCGCGATGGGGGAGCTGTTCCGCCAAGGGTAATCTCAATTTTAACTATAAGATCGTCTATCTGCCGGAAGATATCGCGGACTATATAGTTGTCCACGAGCTTTGCCACTTAAAAGAGATGAACCACTCTTCTCGTTTTTGGGATCTGGTTTCTCTCACGATTCCCGCGGCCAAGCAACTAAGGAAAAAATTAAAACAAAATAATTTTAATTGATTATGGACATCCAAGAAAAAAGAATTGTCTATATCGATGTTTTGCGGTTTCTGGCTATATTTTTCATAATTGTCATTCACGTTGTTTCCGGTTACGCCTGGAACGGTTATGGCGATAATTATTATTGGTTCGCGGCGAATGTTTTTTGGGCGATCTCCGCGATCGGTGTGCCGATCTTTGTGATGATCTCCGGATCTCTTTTGCTCTCGGGAGAAAAAGAAGAACCCGATAAAATGTTTTTCCAAAAAAGGATACTGAGATTGTTCGTTCCGTTTTTCGTTTGGAGCTTGGTCTATTTGGCTTATCAAAATCGTTTTGATATCAACGCGATACTCGGTATTTTCCGGGCGCCCGTGTATTTTCATTTGTGGTTTGTCTATATGATCATCGGTATTTACTTTATGTTGCCGCTTATAAAAATTGTTTTTAATTCGCGATTGAAAGAAAGTTTTTTCAAGTATTTTTTATTGGTTTGGTTTATTTTGGCGTCTGTTGTTCCATTTATTTTTAAAATCGTACAATTCAAAACTCCGGATATTTGGTATCTGCGAGACAACATAGTTTTACTCTTGGGTTATTTTGTATTTTTGTTCTTGGGTTATTTCGTGCTTGGGTACTTGTTAGGTAATACAAATTTAAAACCGAAAACAAAAAAATGTATTTACTGCTTTTCCGCTGTGTCGTTTATACTGACTTTGGTGGGAACGTATTTATTGTTGTTAAAAAACGGCAAATTTGATCCGTACTTTTATGGCGAACTCGCTCCCAATATTGTGATGATGTCAGTAGGATTTTTCGTATTTATAAAAGACGTTGATTGGCAAAAAATATTAAATGAAAGAATTATGGGATTTTTAAAGGGATTCAGCTCGATTGCTTACGGTATTTATCTTTCGCATGCCTTGTTTTTAGCCCTGATCTTGAGAGCCCTGGTTTTGTATCCGAATCCGCTTGTCCAATGGCTGCTGGTTTCGGTCGTATGCTTGGCCGCTTCTTACCTGTTTTGCGCTCTCGTAAGCAGGGTAAAAATACTGAAAAAACTGCTCGTTTCTTTCTCTTAAAATTGTCGGTTTTCGGCCCCCAAAATCGACTTTCATAAAAACGGCTAAACCCTTGAAAAATAAGAGTTTTCCTCATCCTTCACCTCCGGTTCAGGACCTCGCGCATCCGTTGCGTGAAACACACGAAATTTCGGCTTGACAAAAGTTCTTATCTCGGCTAAATTAATACATGTCAATGCTAAATAAAAAAGACATATTAAAAAAGTTTAAGCGGTATTAAAACGATAGCCGATTTGGCTGTTCAAAAAAAGCCGCTTTAAGAAGCGTCTTTTTTATTTGCGGAAAGTTTTTTGAAAACTGAATAGTTAGTTGTATTAAATATTAAAGAATAAGGTTATTATTTGCTAGTCAAAGTGTAATTTTATGGGTATATGGTGGATGCCTTGGGACCAAAAGCGATGAAGGACGTGGCGTAGCTGCGATAAGCCTCGGGGAGGTGTTAGCAACCTTTGAGCCGGGGATTTCCTAATGGGGGAACCCAATCTTGCAAAACAAGATTATCGATTTATTTCGAAGCTAACCCGCTGAAGTGAAACATCTCAGTAGGCGGAGGAAAAGAAAATAATGGAATGCATAATTCCGCATTCCCCTAGTAGCGGCGAGCGAAAGGGGAGGAGCCCAAACTCATTTGTGTTTACATAAATGGGGGTTGTAGGGAGATAGCGTCTATTCAATTAGAGGAAGTATAAAAGATGAGTTAATTAGTCGAACCTCTCTGGAAAGAGGGACCATAGACGGTGATAGTCCGGTAGGCAAAAATTAATTCACGCTTCTTGCTGTCTTTCCTGAGTA
>JBAZMG010000064.1:0-4846 GCA_041649895.1 Minisyncoccota bacterium
TATTTTTGCCCCAAGCGATGCTTGGATGCAAAGCATTTACCAATAATGACAAAGAAGCGGTTTATTTTAAATCTTTTAGCGCTCTTTGCCGGCCGGAAGCGGTGGGTTGCTCAGCCTTTGCAAACACTTTTAATAGCAAAACTGATAAAAATGAGATTTATAATGCAATTTGCGCTTTAGGAGGAGAAGTGAAATCGGCCAGCGTGGATTGTGAATATAATAATGAAGTTGTCTGCAGCGTTGGTTTTGGATTATCTTTCTGCCGGTTTAAAATTACTGACGGATTAATGCCGGAGAGAACCTATAAAGACGGCGTCTCAGCGGGAATTTATAAAGATATGAGCACGGTTGAGGTCCAAGCGGATAAAACAATTTATGTAGTTAATGACAAAAAATATTATTGCCAATCAAAAGATTTAGGCTGTAGCGCTTTAGGGCAAGGGAGCCTCTATTCTTCGCCTAACACTTCTTTTGCTTATATAAAAAATAAACCGGAAAATTATTCCAATAGCTTGTGCGCAAAAGAAGGGGAAGGTTGTGAGAGTTGGACATCAAATAAGGGAATTGATTATTTTAAAGTTCCGACTAATTCTTGCGAATATAGAGACGGAAGCGCGAATGCTACGGGCGGATGGTTTAAAACAGGAACTGAAACTCCTTGCTATTCCGGTCTGATTCAAAATGGAGCTTATGGTATTTGGAGGAACGCGGATACAAATTATACGGGTTTGGTTGGAGTTTGTCCTCAAAATCAAAATGCTTGCACTGAATTTGTTGATCCGTTAGATACCTCTGCAACAAATAAAAATGGCAAACCTTATTATCTATTAGATAATGATAAGTTACAAAAGCTTTTAAATGATGACACTTGTGGAGGAAAAGCTTCGTTGGAAGAAGGTTGTGTTTTATTTAATAAAACAAGCGATACCGCATTAAAATGGGATGCGAGCGCAACCTATACACAAGCAACGGCGCAGAAAAAAGTTGTCGCGCCAACAGATACTTACGGACGATGCACTTATTCAGAAAATATGTTTAGCTGGGTTAAGGTGGATAGCCGCTGTTTTGATTTTGCCGGCGCAAGCGATTGCGATCCTCCACCAGGCAACGAGACCCTAACATGCGAGAAGACGTCTTCGGCCAATTCGAATATTATATTAAAAGTTACTCGCGATCGTGAATGCGGGGAGTGGTTGTCGTGCAAATCAAGTTTCACTGCCTATGACCCTGTAACAAATAAGGCTAAATCAGTTTGCGCAGAACTTGGTCTTTGTGATAAATCCGGAAGCGGCTCGTCTTGCGCTAACTTTGTTGTAAATAGTCAAGATTCCGGAAAGCTCCTGACTGCAAATTATTATGGTAGCCGCAAAGTGGGTTGGGGCAATAAAGATTACTCCGGATTTTCATTGGGAAATAAATATCCTATTACGGATGTTGTTGTAAAAAATGTAGATACAACGGGAGAAAAAGATTTGAGATTGTGTGTTGGAAATTGCGGAAAATCCTCGGGCATAAATCTTCCTGAGGACAAGAATGTGGATGGAACAAAGTTGACCAGCGCAACAGGAGAAAAATCTAGCTGCCGCGGTTATGCAGAGCAAGACGCCCCCTATCCGTCCTCTATTGGCATTTGGGATATAAATAAACAATTACAACAAATACCTGTTAAGGGCCTACAGAATGCTAACATTTGCGAATATGGACAGGATTGCGAGTGTGATTATACGAAGTTAACTTATGGCAGTAAGGCAACGGTAAAATATGTTGATTATGGTAACAGGAGTGTTTCAACAGGTGTTTGCCAGGGCGGATCGCGCGATGGCCAGCTTTGTAAGCCGGGAGTTTCTTATGAAGAAGACGCGAAAAATTCTTGCGGCAAGGCTGAAGAAGGGGGGACTTGCTTGAAGCTTCAGCGACAAGATGATGTCCAGGGTTGGAGCGGTTATTGTCTAGAGAGAGATTTATCCACACCTATAAACGGTGACAAGAATCAAAAAGCTTGTTTGACTTGGCTTCCTCAAGATATTGTTCCCGGGCAGCGAGATATTTACAATCAATTCCGCACAGCCGGGTATATCCCGCCAATTGGGGGAGGGAAATATTATTGTTTGCAGGCAAGCGGAAATTACAGCGAGGTTTCAAAAGATGTAAGTAATAAATATTCTGGTTTATTAGTAACCGCTACAAACTATTATGGTATGGCAGATAGTGGAACTATAGGAGGAACGGGCGCGGGGGGATTTGTTATACAACCTTTAGCTGACTACGAAAAAGGAATTAGCGTGCGGATCGGTAATACTACGGGTGCAATTAGATATTTTGATAATCCAAAATCTGTAGTTGATATTGATGATCCCAATTTAATTGCCCGGCCGGTTTTTAAAGACGAAATTGATTATGTGGAAATAAAAGTAGTATCAGCCGGTCATCCGATGTTTTCCCAGGGTGTTGTATTTCATATAAGAGCAGACAGAACAAATACTAATTATCTTGCGTTTGGTTCTCTTTGCGATGGTGCTAAGACATTGGATAATTGCGTAGGAGAAAGTAGCGGCTCCGCTCGGTTAAACGGTACCGCAAAAGCAAGGTCAGTCATTGAAGGTAATGACTGGTATTTGCGATTTGATGATGGGATAGGTGATCAAAATCTTAAAAATTTTACCGACATTGATTTGTTTACGCAAACAAATTCATCAATCTCAAAATACTGCGAAGCGGATGTTGGAGGAGGAAAAAATCAAAATAGTTATGCTTTAAAATTTCACTTTAATAAAGATTCCGGTCTTTTAGAGCAACTGGGGGTAGCCGCTTGTTCGTCTGGCTTGGGTTCTTATCTTTCAAATAATGTGGAATTAGGAATTTCCATTAAAAAACGTGAAGTTTGTGAAACTATAGTAGATACCGCAGCATTTCAAAACCAGGCTTATACAAATGTACTATGGGCGAATAACCCGGATAACAAAAAAGGAACTTTGAAAGCCCCGGCGGGAATTCCTTATAACTATAATTATGAAATGCAACCTTTTGGAAGCGCTTCTTCGGATATTTCACCAGCGGGGCAAGGAGCGTGGTATTCTTATTATAGTGTAGGAACTCCCAATTTTGCGGGTGTGCCGTGGGCATGTATTGGGGCATGCGGTACCCCTGGTGAGTCTAATGATAATTCCGGAGATATTGAATTTGATCCGAGTAAAAAGAATGATGCAATTTCAGAAAAAGCTCCGGCAGGAAATACTCTTAAGCCGAGAGAATATTTGGGTCACCTATTTGCAAAAATATTCAGCGTTTTTTCTTTAAATAACAACTCCAGGACGTATTCGGAAAATAAATGCTCAAGCAATAGTACTAGTGAGGCGTGCTTTAAGTCTCCTTCGGCAACCGAAATTGTAAAATATCCAAAAATATTTTCTTTCGATCCTGCTAAAAAATTAAGTAATGGTCAGTATAAATTAGCGGAAGAAAATAAATTTTTAATTAATAATCAATCTAACGGTGAAATTAGTATAAGAGGGAATCAGTATCAGGCTGTTATGAGATTTTATTTTTGGGCCGATACGGACCATATGCCGGTAAAAAGCATTAAAGTAGTTTGGGGTGACGGTTCCACAACCGAGACAACGGACGGATTGTATAAGAATCATAAGCCTATCTGCGCTAAAAATAATAATGAAAAATTTGATGTCTGTAGTCGTAATAGAAACATAGTTTGCAACACTGAAAGCGGTTGTCCGATCAATACATATATAAAATTATCATCGTCCGGCGGACCTGATTCTGGAACTATTGTTTCCGTGGCCACTGAAAGCCAAGTTTGCAATGCTAAAGAAATTACTTTTGGGAACTCTATTGAAGCTTGCGATGAATCATATTTTGAACTCCGCCACATTTATATATGTAACACGGGGAGTTGTACATATTCACCAAAAGTTTACATAGTTGACAACTGGGGAGTAGATAATACTTTTGATGGTGATTTGATAAGAAATGGACCGGAATACGATTTAAAGAATAAAGCCGGATTCCTAGGTGCGGCGACCGGTCCTTCAATTACCATTGTTCCGTGATTTAATATCTTTTTTAAAAAAAATGAGCAACCTTTTTAGGGTTGCTCTTATTGTATATGGATATATGGAGAAATTAATAGCGCCTAACCGTCAACTCGATTGTTTTGGTGCGGCAGGTTTTTTTGGAGATTGTTAGCGTTACGGATTTGGGAAACTCTTGCGAGTTTTTGGGGGTAGGCATAACGAATTCTACAGCGAAGAAACCGAGGTCGTTGGTTTGGGATGTGTTGTGGTACGTTTTGAAAGTTACCTCGACTTTTGCCTTCGGTTCGGACGAGTAGTCATCGCCCATAACGTAGACGCCAATGTAAGACGAGTTGCCTTCAAAGCCTGTCGTAATTTTTGAGACGTCCACTTTGCACTCGGGTAGGCTGGGATCGGTATCTGTGGCGGGGTTGGCGCCATCGGTGGACGGAAGGCCGTCGCTCGTTGCTACCTGGCCGTCAGGCTCGGGCATCGGGTCGGTGTCGCCGCCGCCGCAGGCCGAAATGACCATCGCGAGAACCAGGCCGAAGATCGCCATCATCTTTTCCATTGTTTTCTCCTTTTTGCCCTTCCTTGAAGGGTTTTGTTATAGAACTTAGCCGCCCAAACGAGCCTCCAGACTTGCCGGAGTGGAAAACGGATTCTCGCTTCCCAAGCTTAAAGTAAGAAAAGTATAGCATATATTAACCTTTTTGTCAAGGGGATGATGTTGATATTTGCGTAAATTTACATTAATTTAATAAATTAGCTTCACGGGCATTGTCCCATTTTATGGCAAAAATTGTTGAAATAATTTT
>JBAZMG010000065.1:0-4457 GCA_041649895.1 Minisyncoccota bacterium
CGAATATTCCGAGCGGTGAATACTCACTCATGATCAGGCTGTATGACAGTTCATTGTCTCAATTGATCACAGAACGTTCCATAAACATAAGTATTGTACCTCCGTTCTGGAGAACAGTCTGGTTCTGGGTACTTGTTCTGGTAGTCATCTCCACCATGACAATGCTTTCGTTCCTTTATTATATTAACAGGCTGAAACAGAAACATACCGAAGAAAAAGTGCGCTTTTTCACCAATACGGCTCATGATATCCGTACTTCACTCACACTCATAAAGGCCCCGATTGAGGAATTAAGCAGGGAAACGCATTTATCCGAACCGGGCCAGCATTATTTGCATCTGGCCATTGAACAGGCCCGGCGTCTTTCACTGTTTGTCACACAGCTGATGGATTTCCAGAAAGTGGATATCGGCAAGGGCCAATTGTCACCGGCCATGACAGATGTTGTAAGACTCGTGTCGGCCCGGACAGCCATGTTCGAGATGTTTGCCAAAAGCAAGAATATAGAACTGCGTTTCCGGTCTGACCGTCAAAGCTATCTTACCGCCATTGATGAGAAGAAAATGGAGAAGGTTATAGACAATCTCATTTCCAATGCCGTAAAGTACTCCTATCCGGAAAGTCATGTGGATATTGAATTGAAATGCACAGATAACGAGTGGTCCCTCAGAGTTAAAGACCAGGGAATCGGGATTGGCAGAAAAGCTCAGCGACGTCTTTTCAGAGAGTTTTACCGGGGTGAAAATGCGGTGAACTCAAAAGTGGTAGGATCAGGGATAGGCCTTTTACTGGTCAAGAACTATGTTTCCATGCACGGGGGCACCATCCGTTGCGACAGCCAGGAGAATGTAGGTTCTGTTTTTGAGATGGTCATACCTTATAAAGATATTTCAGAAAAAGAAAAGGCTGATGTACTTCCGGTTACCGACCCCGAAACCTGTTTTTCCGACGATCCCGTTCTGGCGCTGCAAAACGCCGGTGAAGATTTCCATAAAGAAATGAAGGTGCTTATTGTGGAGGACAATGACGACCTCAGGAACTTCATGTACAGTGCCTTGTACCGTCATTTCAAAGTGCTTCTTGCCGAAGACGGGGAAAAAGCCTGGGATATAGTGTCCAGGCAAATGCCGGATCTGGTTGTCTCTGACGTGATGATGCCCAGAATGGATGGGTTTGAATTGTGCCGCAATATTAAATCGACTTACGAAACATCTCATATCCCCGTTATTTTGCTCACTGCTTTGTCGGAACAAACCGAACAACTCTTCGGCCTTAGTCTGGGTGCCGATAACTACCTGACCAAACCGTTCCACATGGGACTTCTCCGGCAAAGGATAAAGGCCATTCTCCGTAACAGGGAAATTGTGCGGGAAAAAGCGTTCAAACTCATAAAAGGCGACAGCTCCGGGCCCATTGTCCAGAACGAGCATAACGATAAATTCGTCAAGAAGATGCTTGAAGTGGTGCAGGCCAATATTTCCAATCCGGCTTTTGATAAAGATTGTTTTGCCCAGGCCATGAATGTGAGCCCTTCTTTGCTGTATAAAAAAATGAAGGCACTGACAGGTCTTTCTCCCACCGACCTCACACGTATTGTCAGACTCAATTATTCCATGGAATTGTTGCAGGCAGGGAATTATTCCGTGACTGAGGTTAGCGAGCTTTGCGGATTTACCAGCTTGGGGTATTTCAGTACCGTCTTCAGAAAGCACTTTGGTAAGTCTCCCACCGATATACAGGCTAAATAACAGTTTGTTATTTATATCCCGAATTAGAAAACAAATATCTATTTTTTAAAGTCAGTTTTCTTTCGATAATCTAATTTTATCTCCAATATAGATAAGATTTGTTACCGACCTAATATTACTAACCTAAAATTAAAAACTGATGAAAAAAAATCGACTTGTTATGGTGACATTAATCATGTTACCGCTGTTGTTGTTCCCGGTAATGGGTTTTAGCCAGTCCATTGCGGTGCGCGGCACAGTTAAAGACAATTCAGGAGCGCCCATTCCGGGTGCTTCTGTTGTGGTAAGAGGAACTTCACAGGTTACTGTTACCGATCTTGACGGGAATTATTCCCTAAAGGACGTTGATCCGAGCGGAATATTGTTTTTTTCTTTTATTGGGATGAGAACATTGGAAATTCCCGTGAATGGACGGCAGGTAATTGATGTGGTACTTGAACTGGATGTTTCTCAACTTGAAGAAGTAGTTGTTGTGGGATATGGGACTCAACGCAAAGAAGCAGTGACCGGTTCGGTGGCTTCCGTACAGGGAGAGGTAATGCGGGAAGTGGCTTCCTCCAATATTACGCGCGCATTACAGGGACGTATTGCCGGGGTGGAAATGTCGCAAACCTCTTCAAAACCCGGAACGGCTCTTCAGATCCGTATTCGCGGTACACGTTCGCTCAATGCAAGCAACGATCCGTTAATCGTACTCGACGGGATACCTTTTGCCGGATCTATTACCGACATCAATCCCGGTAATATCAAAAGTATTGATATTTTGAAAGATGCTTCGGCTACAGCTATCTACGGTTCACGCGGGGCTAACGGTGTATTGCTGGTTACTACCGAAAAAGGTTACGTTGGACTAAAAGCCAGGGTAACTTACGACGGATATGTAGGACTGAATACTGTATTTAGCCCGTATCCGATGATGGAAGGACCGGAATACGTTGCATTGCGTGCTGCTGCCGGATTGTATACCAACGGAGTGGATGAGGCAGACAACGTGAACACAGACTGGCAGGATCTGTTCTATAGGAACGGTGTGGTAACAAGCCATAATGTAGATGTGACAGGAGGGACTCAGAAGGGTAACTATACCTTTGGATCTGGTTACTACCGTGACGAGGCTGTGCTCCCGGGCCAGGATTATACCCGTTTTACCATGCACGGATCACTCGATCAGGAAATTGGCAAGTATTTCCGCTTCGGATTTGCTTCCAACAATAATTTTTCAATATCCAACGGAGATAATTTGAATATCTACGGTAATCTCAGTGCAACCCCCCTTTCCAATCCGTACAACGATGACGGCACCCTTAAGAGAACAGTTAAAATGCCTCTCGATGAAAACTGGGTGTATACCAGAGAAAGTATTGATAACCTGGGAGACCGGTGGATAGACGAGACCAAGGCGTTCGGATCCTACAATAATATCTACGCTGAGGTTAAGATCCCCGGTGTTGAGGGGTTGAAATACCGTGCCAACGTGGGACTGGATTTTCGTATGAGCAGCCGCGGCAGCTACACGGGAGAAGGCGTCTTTAACTCTACGGCTACTACCGAATCTACCGCTTCCATTACAAACAGTCTGACCACACACTGGCTGGTTGAGAACATCTTGAGTTACGACCGTACGTTTGCCGATAAACACCAGGTGAATGTGGTGGCTCTGTATTCTGCGGAACAAGACCATTACAACAGTTCAAACATTGCTGTTAAGGATATCCCGTCGGATGCATTCCAGTACTTCAATCTGGGACATGCCAATGGTGATATAACCATAAATCCCGCCTATCAGGATTACTATGAAAGTGGTTTGGTTTCCTGGATGGGCCGTGTAATGTATTCTTATGATAACCGTTATATGATAACGGCCACTGTGCGGTCCGATGCTTCGTCCCGATTGGCGGAAGGTCATAAATGGCATACCTATCCTGCCGTATCGGCCGGGTGGAACATCAAGAACGAACCATTTATGAAAGATTTCGATAAGATAGATATGTTGAAACTAAGAGCCGGATACGGAGAAACGTCCAACCAGGCAATAAACGCATATGCCACCCTGGGACTTCTGAGTACCCGTCCGTACAACTTTGGGAACGATAATTATTCCACCGGCTATTATGTTTCACAGCTGCCAAATACCAACCTGGGATGGGAATTTTCCGAAACATGGAACTTTGGTCTGGATTTTTCATTCTTCAAAGGCCGTTTGTCGGGAACCGTTGAATATTACCGGACCAGAACAAAAGATCTGTTGTTGAGTGTAGGGTTACCCAGCACATCGGGTGTGAGCAGCTATATGGCCAATATTGGGGAAACCCAGAATAACGGTTTGGAATTTTCGCTGAACGGCATTATTCTGGACAACCTAAATGGATGGACCTGGGAGGCCGGTGTGAACATCTATGCCAATCGTAATAAACTTGTGTCTCTGGCTTCGGGTCAGACAAGGGATGAAGCCAACTGGTGGTTCGTGGGCTATCCCATTGATGTCATTTTTGACTATGAATATATGGGTCTCTGGCAGGAAGGCGAACAATACAGAGATATTCTGGAACCGGGTGGTAACGCAGGTATGATAAAAGTCAAATACACAGGTGATTACAATGAAGACGGTTCGCCTGTAAGAGCGGTTTCGACCGCCGACCGGCAGATTTTGAGCATGGAACCCGATTTCCAGGGAGGGTTTAATACACGTGTGGCTTATAAAGGTCTTGA
>JBAZMG010000066.1:0-4359 GCA_041649895.1 Minisyncoccota bacterium
TACGGCGTTGGCATCCACCTTTATTTTCGGTACAATGCCGCCCATTATAGATTTCTCGAACCCTTCCGGAATCGATACAATAACATCAACCCTGCCTGCCTCCAAAAGTCCATAGGCGAAAAGATAGTCAGCAGTAACCTGCTTCACCATGAAATGCTTTGATGCATTCAAATGCGAGAGTACCCGCCGGGAAATGGCCGAATGGTCACAATCCACAAAAGCAACATTCACACCCCTGACCTCCATATTGGCTACGATTGGTGCAATCAGCATAATCAATATCGGGAACGCAAATATTAGCCGCGGCAAGAACTTGTTACGACGGAACTGAATAATCTCCTTTCGGAGCAAGAACTTAAGACATTTCATAGCGCATTACTCCAATCTGTCGTTAAATTTCTTTGTCGACACGGCAATAAGCAGCAGCGTCTGTCCAAGCAAAATACCAAACTCCAGCATCACGCCAATGAAGGCCACACCTTCTATCATCAGTTTGCGCATTGCATCAATATACCATCTGGCAGGTATAACGTACGATATCCAGCGCAACGCCCAGGGAAGGTTCTCAATAGGGAACATAAGCCCCGAGAAAAAGAGTACCGGCATCATCATCACCATAGCGCTGATAAGCAGTGCCACAATCTGGCTCCGGGCCATGTTAGAAACCATCATTCCGAGTGCCAGCGAGAGCACCAGGTACAGTACGGAAATGCCTACAATACCCCATACACCGCCCGCAAGAGGTACATCCAAAACAAATCGCGCAAGAAGCAGAATCGTCGCAAGGTCAATGCAGCTGAGCAACAGGTAGGGCACCATCTTGGAAATGATTATGTATGCGGGCTTAACAGGAGATACAAGCAGCACCTCCATCGTACCTACCTCTTTTTCCTTAACAATGCTGACTGATGTCATCATCGCGCATATGAGTAGGAATATCATGCCCATAATGCCGGGTACGAAATTGAATGCGCTTTTCATCTGAGGGTTATACAGTTGATGCATCTCAAAGAGTGACTGTTGTGCTTTCTCTCCAAGGATGACATGCTGCAAATAGGCCTGCGATGTGCTTGCCGTATTCACGTCAGCGCCGTCAAGGATCAGCTGGAACAAGCCTGACGTGGCATAATCTGCGGCAAAAACAACCACGACAGCGGCCTTGCCTGTACGTAAGGTCATGTCTATTTCGGCAGCATCCACATAACCTTTAAAGCGGAAATACGAACTGAAAACAAGACGATTCACGCTTTCCGACACCGCGTGGCAGCGGTTTGGCGCACAAACGGCAACATTAATATTGTTGACATCCGTCGTGACTGTGAAACCGAAGAGCAGAATCAGCATCACCGGAATGACGAGCACCACCAGCATGGTACGTTTGTCGCGCAATATGTGGAGCATCTCCTTCCTGATAAATGCCGAAAGTCTTATCTGCATAGCTTTACAAATACTTCGTTCATACTTTCTGCCTTGTACTCCTTCATAAGCACAGATGGTGTGTCAAGAGCCTTTATGCGCCCGTCCACCATAATAGACACCCTGTTACAATATCCGGCCTCGTCCATGTAGTGAGTTGTAACAAATATCGTTGTCCCCGAAGAGGCCGCTTCGCGAATCATCGTCCAGAACTGACGCCGAGTAATCGGATCCACGCCACCCGTCGGTTCATCCAGGAAGACGATATCGGGATTATGGACCGTGGCAACCAGAAAGGCAAGTTTTTGCTTCCAGCCGAGAGGCAGCGAACCCACAAGGTCATTTCTATGACCGGAGAACTGCACCTTTTCCAGCAGCTCGGCGGCACGTGCTGCAATTTGCTTTTCGCTCATCCCATAAATACCTCCGAAGAGCTGTATATTCTCAAACACGGTCAAGTCCCCGTAAAGAGAAAAACGCTGGCTCATATAGCCGATATGTCGCTTTATCTGTTCACCTTGTGTCATAATATCGAAACCGGCTACTGTGCCGCTGCCCTCCGTCGGGAAGCTCAGACCACACAGCATTCTTATTGCCGTTGTCTTGCCAGCTCCGTTGGCACCGAGAAAACCAAAAATTTCACCCTTGGGCACTTCAAAGCTGATGGCATCCACTGCAGTGAAACTACCAAAGCGTTTCGTGAGGTTTCTGACTTCTATTACGTTATCCATTGCGCGTCATCAGTTCTATAAAATAATCTTCCAGTCTTGCAGGAGGAGGACAAATCTCAAGTATCAGACCCTCACACATCAGGGCAATCCGGTCGCAGCGGGCAGCTTCGTCCATATACGGAGTGCTCACCAGAATGCTTATTCCCTTTTTTTTCAGCGAAGCTAACATCTCCCAGAATTCCACCCGGCTCAGGGCATCTACGCCGGTTGTAGGCTCGTCAAGAAAAAGTACCGAAGGTTTATGGATCAGCGCACAGCAAAGTGCGAGTTTCTGTTTCATTCCTCCGGAAAGCTTACCGGCCCTTCGTGTCCTGAATGGCTCAATTTGCCTGAAAATAGGGGCAACCAGGTCGTAATTCTCTTCCAGCGTGACGCCAAAAATGTTTGCAAAAAAATCGATGTTCTCTCCTACGCTCAGGTCCGGATACAAAGAGAACCGCCCCGGCATGTATCCAACCCGGGTCCTTATTTCCTTGTAATCCTTTATAATATCCAACCCGTCGGTCCTTGCACTGCCTTTGTCCGGAAGTATCAGCGTTGTCAGGATACGGAATATTGTGGTCTTACCGGCTCCGTCCGGACCGATAAGGCCAAATATCTCTCCCTTTCCAACTTCGAAACTGATTCCTTTCAAAGCCTGAACAGACCTGTAAGACTTGAACAGATTATTTGCTTCAATAGCGTTCATCACAGATTCACTTCTCCGTAAAGCCCTATCTTTAGTCTTCCGTCGTTCTTCACGGCAATCTTTGCAGCATAAACGAGGCTGGCACGCGAACTCCTTGTCTGGATGTTCTTTGGAGTGAATTCGCTTTCGGACGATATCCAACTCACAACACCTTCATATTCATAACGTTCATCGCCACCGAAGTCCGCCCAGACTTTTACCTTCTGACCGACACTGACCTTTGAGAGCTGGTCAGATGTGAAATAAGCCCTCAGGTACATATTATCGGTACCGCCAATCTTCAACAGAGGTTTTCCGGTTACAGCAAGTTCGCCTGCCTGGGCGTATTTCGCCAGCACTACTCCACTAACCGGAGCATTCACACGGCATTTGCCTATATTGTAGTCCACCTGGTCAATCTGGGTGGTGATAACAGCCGCGTTGCCGACTATGGACGCCGTGTTCTTGCTCAGGCTTGAAAGGGTAGCATCGTACTGGCTCTGCAGGATGTTGAGTTGGGCATTCACGTCGTCAAACTGTTTTTGCGTGGCGGCATCGTCTTCCAGGAGGAATTGCACACGTTCCAGCTCAGTCTTTTGCTTTATAATCTGCTCCTTCAGGGAAGCAAGCTGCTTTTGGATGTCGGGCTTCCCGGAAAGGAGGGCCTTCTGTTGCTGTTCTAAAGTGCGGCGTTGCAGCACGAGAGCCGAGCTGTCTATGGCGCAAACGATTTCAGCTTTGGAAACTGTCCGGCCTTCAGTAACGTCGAATCCGACAATCTTGCCTGATACTTCGGCAGATACTGTAACGGTGGTCGCCTCAAATGTTCCGGTGGCGTCATATCCGTTCTGTTTTGCGCATCCGGCGAGCGCTGCAAGTGCTGCAATAATTATATATTGTTTCATTGCCTATTGATTTACAGTGTGTTTGAGTTCGTAGATTGTTTTAAGCAGTTCTATTTCGTGGATACTGCGGGTGTTGCGGGCCACTGCTTCGTCGCTTATCCGCTGAAGGAGCGTGGCGGTATCTATGACACCGTTCCCGCGCTGTGATTCTGCTGTACAGCGGATGTTCGTACGCAGTTCAACAATCTGATCATCACCTTCAAGGGCTTTGCGCATGCGTGCGATTTCACCATTCTGCTGACTTTTCTGAAGATTGGAGTTAAACGTGAATACCTCTCGCTGAACCTTCAGTGCAGTGCGGGCATTCTCAAGACGTTTCAAATCTGTCCCACGGGTAAAGAATGCGCTTATGTTCCATTGCATCCTTAAGCCGAGGATAGCGTTCCAGCTCCATTCGCGGGTTGTCATGCTCTTGAACATGTCAAGGCCCGGATTACCGTAGTACCCCTGGGCAAAGAAATAGAATTTTGGGGTCAGGCTCGTGTTGAGCAATCCCTGTTTTGCATCTATGCCGGCTATCTTCGCATCTATGAGCCCGATTTCCGGGCGGTTATTCTGCAGCGCCGATACAATCACATCCTGGGGTTTGACGAGTTTTCTGTCCCCGAAAGTTTCTCCGATAAACATCTCCAGCATGGTT
>JBAZMG010000067.1:0-4262 GCA_041649895.1 Minisyncoccota bacterium
TGTTTTCCTTTTTTGATTTCAATCGGGCTGAATCTCAGATTTTGTCCCAACCCCGCGCCCGTCGCCCAATACCTGACCGCGTCAGCTCCATATTCTTCGACTAATTTGTCGGAAGGAACATAATTGCCTAGTCGTTTACTGATCTTTTTACCATGTTCGTCCAAACCGTGCCCAGAAACCATAATGTTTTTAAAAGGAATATCATTAAAATGATAATAACTTTTTACAATGGAATAAAAATCCCAAGTTCTGATAATTTCGTGGGCATTCGGACGCAAGTCGCAAGGAAATAGGTTTTTATTGTTTCCCAATTCTTTCAGTAAAAACGGAGTGCAGGATGAGGTTGCCCAGGTGTCCATTACGTCTGTTTCCGGATTTATCTTATTGCTTCCGCATTTCGGACATTGCCTCACTGGCGGGTCTTGTTCAAACGGATTAACCGGCAGAGATGCCTCGTCAGCAACTATTATTTCACCACAATCACAGCAAATCCAAAAAGGAAACGGTACGCCGTAATATCTTTGCCTTGAGACGCACCAATCCCATTTTAAGGAATTTACCCAAAGCTCGTAATTATTGATCATATGCTCGGGATACCATTTTATTTTTCGCCCCATTTCTAGCCAGGTCTCTTTCAGGTCCGCGATTTTTATAAACCACTGTTTGCTTTGTATCAGTTCGGTTGGGGTTTCGCATCTTTCGTGCACGTTGACAGTTTGTTCGATTTCTTCTTGTTTTTCCAAAAATCCTTTTTCCGCCAAGTCCGCGATTATGGCTTTCCTCGCTTCCTCTATTTTCATTCCCTTGTATTTGCCGGCAAGTTCGTTCATTCGGCCGTCTTCGGTCAAGACATTTCTGGTTTCTAAATTATCTGTGCGCCATTTTTCCAAGTCTTCCTGGTCGCCCCAAGTGCACACCATCATTAATCCGGTGCCGGTTTCTTTTTCAACTTTCTCGCTTGCTTTTATTGGCACTTCGTATTCAAACAAAGGAACCTTAGCGGTTTTTCCGATAAGATCCTTGTATCTTTCGTCTTTGGGATTTGCGTATAGGGCCGCGCAAGCGGGCAAAAGCTCGGGCCTTGTTGTCGCAATCAATGCGGTTTTACCATTCGGCAATTCAAAATAGATATAATTCATTTTTGACGCGCGGGTTTTGTCTTCGAGATCTGATTGGGATATCGCGGTCTGGCAAAACGGGCACCACAAGATCGGCAATTCTTTTTTATAAAGTACGCCTTTTTTATACAGATCGATAATCGATCTTTGAGATACTTTGGTTGCCAAAGGAGCGATCGTGCTGTAGGTCTTTGACCAATCCACGGATATGCCGAGTTTGTTCCAAAGGTCTTTATACGTCTCAATTCCTTCTTCGGTTTCCTCAAGACAAAGTTTTATAAATTCTGAGCGAGTGATCTTTGATTTGTTTATATTATATTTTTTTTCCACAAATCTCTCAGTTGGCAAGCCATTATCATCAAATCCCATCGGGTAAAATACTTTGTATCCTTGCATTCGTTTGAATCTCACAATAAATTCAGCCTGAGCGTAAGACATTATATGACCGGCGTGCAAGTGTTCGGCGGAAACATAGGGAGGCGGGGTATCCACAACATATAACTTGTCTCCCTCGCCATAGTCAAACTTAAAAAGAGCTTGTTCGTCCCAAGTTTTTCGCCATTTTTCCTCTGTTTCCTTGAAGTTATAATTTTTAGGAAAATCCTCTTTCTCTGTTTCGTCAGCCATTTTAATTGCTTTTAGTAGTTTTTTTGATTATAATTTATAAAAGAATAATTGTCCATTTAATTTTATGTCGAGGAATAACGATGACGAGATGCCGCACTCAGCAGAGCGCGGTACACTTAATAAAAATTTCGCATTCACTTTAATTGAGCTATTGGTTGTAATAGCGATTATTGGAATACTTTCCGCATTAATCATAGTGGGGATGAACTCGACAACACAAAAAGCAACCATTGCAAAATCCCAAGTATTTGCTAATTCTCTCAGAAATTCTCTAATGAGTAATTTGGTTTCGGAATGGAAGTTTGATAATGTGTCGGGAACCGTCGGACAGCCACTGGTAGCAGATGCGCCGATTCCCGATACTTGGGGAACAAACAATGGAGCAGCTAAAAGTGGACCCACTCTGAAAAACGGAACGGATTGTATCAACGGCCAGTGCTTGTCTTTTGATGGAACAGATGATTATGTTCAGATTGATGGAAGCAATGTCAGTACTAGTAATTTAGCTATTACGGGAGCAATAACGCTTTCTGTTTGGGTAAAATTCAATGATGCTGGGACGCACGCTGCTATTACAGGAAGAGGTAGGGCTTTTGCTGGGAACGGGGATAATGGATATTTTATTACAAGATATGGCGGTGATAATAAAATATATTTTGATACATACAGCGCTACCACAAGAGATCAGTTTTGGTCTTCGTCTGCTATCACTGCTACGGGTTGGCATTTTGTTGTGGCAACATGGAACGGAACCATAAATACAAATGGTAAAAAAATATATATAGATGGCGTTTTAGACAATCAAGGAACATCAGTAATTTCTATAATTGGACAACCTAACTATTATTTTAGGACAGGAAAAGAGAGCAATGGTTACTATCCCCTCAACGGTTTAATCGATGATGTCCGTATATATAACGCCGCAATGCCAACTTCTCAAATTCAACAAAACTACTTTACCGGGTTGAACAAATTATTTGCAAAAAACATTATTACTCAACAAGACTACAATAATCGCTTTACCGAATTATCAACTAATTACGCCAAACAATAATATTTAGGAGTCCGGACCCCAAACATTGAAAAACGATGAAAAAAACCATAAAAACAAAACTTGCGTTCACATTAATCGAGCTACTAGTGGTAATAGCGATTATTGGTATTCTTTCTGCTTTAATTGTCGTGGGCATGAGCAGTTCTACGGAAAGCGCTAGAGTCGCGAAGCTTAAAGTATATAGTAATTCTATTAGAAACGCCCTAGGGGCCAACTTGGTCTCGGAATGGAATTTTGACAACATTACTGATTATGATTCTTCAAAAATTATTGGTAATTTAAACAACAATATTCAAGATTCTTGGAATGAAAAACATGGTAGGGCGTATAACGGTCCAATATTAAAAGAGGGAGCTGATTGCATTTCAGGAAAATGCGTTTCTTTTGACGGAACCGATGATTATATAATTATAGGAAATAATTCCATTTTCAATCCTCGCGACGGCATAACTTTTAGTGTATGGTTTAAACCAAACGTACTATCGGGGAGACAAACAATTATTTTTAAAAATGGACCTTTTGGCTTTTCGATTAATGGTAGCACAATAGGGTCCGAAACAGGAATCCTTTTTGCGTCTGGTTGGCACTGGATTACAGGAACAAAAATATTGAGTAACCAAAAATGGAATCATATTGTTTTGACTTACGATAAAACAAACATATTTTTATACGTTAATGGAGTTTTTGATAATTCGGTTGGCGAAACTCAAGACATTAGAACAGATCAGGCAACTCCCTTATTTTTAGGAATACGTGACACTACCACATATCCTCTTAATGGTACACTGGATGACGTTCGTTTCTATGGATCTGGAATGCCGACTTCTCAAATCCAGCAAAACTACTTTACCGGGTTGAACAAATTATTTGCAAAAAATATTATTACTCAGCAAGATTACAATAATCGCCTTGTCGAATTATCAACTAATTACGCCGAAAGATGATGTTTGGGGGAATGTTTGGGGGCACGGCCCCCAAACATTAGAAAACAATGAATAAAAGTACAAAAAAACAATTTGCGTTTACGTTGATAGAGCTATTGGTGGTAATAGCGATTATTGGAATTCTTTCCGCTTTAATTGTTGTCGGTATGAATTCGACAACCCAGAAAGCAACTATTGCCAAAGCACAAGTGTTTGCCAATTCTTTGCGTAATTCTTTAATGAGTGACTTGATTTCTGAATGGAAGCTAGATGCAAAAAGCGTCTCAGGGCCACCATATACAACTACCGATACTTGGGGAACAAATACTGGGACACTTATGGATGTAGATAATGCTTGCTCTTTTAGCGGAACATTAAAATGTCCACAACTGGCCACTAACTGTCCATCAGGGAATTGCTTTTCGTTTGACGGAATTGATGATTATGTGGATTTAGGCGCAGGAGCGAACACCGACCTCAGGAATACTAGTTTTACTTTCTCGGCTTTTATAAAAACAAGCACCGCTAATAGTGGGCGCA
>JBAZMG010000068.1:0-4246 GCA_041649895.1 Minisyncoccota bacterium
TGCCAGGGTTTCTGCAGACTTTGGGACCATTTCAAATGACGGAGAGTGGCTGCTTAATGTCAAATACGTACTCAAAGACCGGGAAGGCCTTCTTCCGGCAGGTCACCAGGCGGCTCAACAGCAGTTCGTACTTAAAGAATATGAGACGCCTTTCATGGAACTTAAGAATGCAGCCGTTGTCAATACGGTTATACCGGAACCTGAGATTATCAATAATAACAGGGTGCTTCTGACAGTCAAAGGTGAGAACTTCTCAGTAGAGTTTGACCGCCGTACAGGATATCTCGTGCACTATGATGTTGAAGGCACCAATATGCTTAAAGAAGGCTCCTCAATTACGCCCAACTTCTGGAGAGCCCCTACGGACAATGACTTTGGCGCTAACTTGCAGTTGAAATATTCCGTATGGAAGAAACCCGTAATCCGTCTTAAAAATATGGAATCTTCCATGAAAAATGGTCTGGCTGCTGTTACCTGTCAATATGAAATAACGGACATTGCAGATCTCACCCTGGAATATGAGATCAACAATGCTGGGGCTGTTAAGATTACCCAGACGATGAAGGCCGCAGACAGGAAGCTCCCGGATATGTTTCGTTTTGGCATGCAGATTGTGATGCCCCGTTCATTCGAAAGGATTGTTTATTACGGGAGGGGGCCTCAGGAAAACTATTCCGACCGGAAGACATGCACATTTATCGGCCTGTATTCACAGAGCGTAGACGAACAGTTTTATCCTTATATCCGTCCCCAGGAGAATGGCACCAAGAGCGACATCAGGTGGTGGAACATTCTGAATGCGGCCGGTGACGGGCTCAGGATTACTTCGGAAGAATCGTTTTCGGCATCGGCTCTTCACTATACCATAGAATCTTTGGACGAAGGTCTGTTTAAAAATAACGGTCATTCGCAGGAAATCGTTAAAGCGGATCTTACCAATCTCCTGGTGGATAAGGTCCAGATGGGCCTTGGCTGTGTAAACAGCTGGGGTGCTCTTCCCCGTAAGGAATATTCGATTCCTTATGGTGATTATAAGTTTGTTTTCATATTGACACCTGTACGGAATTATATTGATATGAATTATAAATGAAAGCGATGAAAGAAGAAATACAAAAGAATTTTATGTCTCTGTTCGGAGAAAGCGGAGAATTATTTACATCGGCCGGCCGGATTAACCTTATTGGCGAGCATACCGATTATAACGGGGGATACGTATTCCCCGGAGCCATAAATAAAGGAATTATGGCTGAGATTAAGGTGAATGGCACCTCTAAGGTGAAAGCTTATTCTCTGGATTATGAAGAATATGTGGAATTTGGATTATGTGAAAACGATGCTCCGGAACAAATCTGGGCCAGATACCTGTTTGGCGTCTGTCGCGAGATCATCCGCAGAGGCGGCAGGGTGAAGGGCTTCAATACGGTCTTTGCGGGAAATGTGCCCCTTGGCGCCGGACTTTCCTCATCGGCGGCTCTCGAAAGTACGTTTGCTTTCGCGCTCAACGAAATTTTTGGTAACTGCATGGGTAAATTCGAGTTGGCCAGGATAGGGCAGGACACCGAACACAACTATTGCGGGGTCAAGTGCGGTATTATGGATCAGTTTGCCTCGTTATTCGGAAAGGCAGGGAGCCTTATTCGCCTTAACTGCAAAACATTGGAATATAAATATTTCCCTTTTAATCCGGAAGGATATAAGCTGGTTCTTATCGATTCGTGTGTTAAGCACGAACTGGCATCCTCGGCTTACAACAAAAGGCGTCAGTCCTGTGAAAATGCAGCGGCTGCCATCCGAAGAAATCACCCCGAAGTCGAATTCCTGAGCGATGCCAAGCGGGTGTGGCTGGACGAGGTACGGGCCGATATTCCACAAGAAGACTTCCTGAGGGCAGAATATGTCATTGGAGAAGTGCAGAGAGTACTGGACGTGAGCGATGCCCTGGAAAGAGGGGACTACGAGACAGTAGGTGAATTGATGTATCAGACCCATTTTGGACTGAGTCGTCTCTATGAAGTCAGTTGCGAAGAACTGGATTTCCTGAACAAACTCGCCCGCAAGTGCGAGGTGACAGGTTCGCGGGTAATGGGCGGCGGATTTGGAGGGTGCACCATAAACCTGGTGAAGGACGAGATTTACGACGACTTTATAAATAAAGCCTGCGAGCAGTTTAAAGCCAGGTTCGGGCACATGCCCAGGGTATACGAGGTTGTGATAAGCGACGGCGCCAGAAGACTCCGGTAATTGAGGTTAGGGCTGGATGTGGTTGTTAGGGTTGGAGGTGGTTGGCTGGCCGGGCCCTGCCTTTGAGGTTGGTGGCAGGGCTTCTGGTTCCCGTTTATATTATAGGTTAGTTAGGTAGGTGGCCGGCCGGGCTGTTGGTTTCCCGGCCGGCCTTTTGATTTCCCGGTTGGGTTGTTTGTTTCCCCGCCTGCTGTTTGTTTTTCGGCCGGCATTTTGATTGGGTGTTAGTGGTTTTCCGTCACTTGTGCACTACCCACATACCTTTTGAGTTGGACGCACTCACGTCCCTTTTTTATATGCTTGTTGCGCTTAATGGCTGCCGGTCCGGCCCGGCTCGGTTCCGCGCGTCTCATTAAAAACCTGCTAGTGAGATATTTAGAACGGGAAACGCCTCCCATTTGCTGTGCAAACGGGTCCTTCCCTCCGCGGGCGCGAGGTTTCCCTTTTTCTAAATATCTTATGGCAGGTTTTGTACCTTTTCACATGTTCCCAAGCCGATTCTGATCAGGCTGTTTCTGATGCGCAGGCTTAGCTCCCATGCTTCTTATGGGAGCACTCCATTCATCAGGAACTGCATCAGACCCATATATACTATTCCATTGTCATTGGTATACATTTCTATATCGTCTCCTACAATCACAATCTTTCGGAAGGAGTTTTCAATCTTTCTTAGTGAAGAAGTCTCCTGCTCATTCTTGTCTTCATTGGAAATTGAATATGCAGACTGAATATAGTATTTGTCGATTCCATTGGTGGCAATGAAATCAACTTCATACTGAATATATTCAGATTTACCATTTACCATTTTGCGACATTCTACAACTCCTACATCCACCAGATAATTCCTTAACCTGAGCTCATTGTATATTACATTCTCCATAATATGATTCGGCTCCTGTTGACGAAAGTTAAGGCGGGCATTGCGAAGCCCAACATCGACTGAGTAATATTTGCAGAGTGATTCGTAGTATTTGTTGCCTTTGATATTATAACGCTTAGCACCTTCAAACAGGAAGGCATCGACCAGATAACCTATGTATGAATTAACGGTTTCTTCATCGATATCGGTGTGTTGGATACTCTTTAGCACTTTTTTTACCCGACTCGGGTTAGTAAGTGAACCTATTGAAGAACATAATGTATCTACAAGCGACTCCAATGCCCGTCGATTTTTCACATTATTACGATCTACAACATCATCAATGTAAGTTTTGTTCCATAATCTTTGCAGGTAGCTCACTTTTTGTTCCCTTGTCTTCTGTTTGAGGATACCAGGCATTCCACCATAGGTATAGTATTCTTTCCAGAGATCACGTTTGTCTTCTGTGCTTGCCGAGCAGAATTCTTTGAATGAAAGCGGAAATACACGAATTTCGTCACCTCTTCCCCTGAATATAGTTTTGATCTCACTGGAAAGAAATTTAGAGTTGCTTCCGGTTATGTATACATCTATATTCTCGTGTGAATTAATTCCGTTAACAATTTTCTCGAAATTAGATACTTCCTGAACCTCATCAAGGAACACATAATACTCTTCATTGTCGTCGGTAATCCGATCAAAAATATATTGTTTCAGAACTTGAGGATCGAGTAGTTTTTCATCCATTTTATCATCTTCCATATCGAAGGAAACCGAAATGATGTTCTCCTGTTTGACGCCTTGTTCTATGAGCCATTTTTTGTAAATCTTTGATAAAAGCCACGATTTGCCGCAACGGCGAGAGCCGGTGACAATCTTCACTTCTCCATTTCCACGTCTGTCTATCAGTTTCTGGAGATAAACCGGACGTTCAATCAAATTAGTCATAATCATATTAGTATATATTCCAATTCGGAGTTTATTGCAAATTTACAATAAAATCCGAATTGAAACACATCTCATAATAAGTTTCCACGCCGTTTCTGATGCGCAGGCCAGTTCCCATGCTCCAGATGGTGCGCAGCTTTTTAGATGGCAATTTGTATTTGCGAGATTAACAGTATATTACAACTATTTGGAAATTAC
>JBAZMG010000069.1:0-4188 GCA_041649895.1 Minisyncoccota bacterium
AACGGCGGAGGCTTGGGAGTTTTGGCTGTTGACGCTTGCGAAGAAGCCGGAGTGCTTTTGCCCGCGTTATCGGAAAAAACAATTCGAGCTTTGGACAAAAATAAAGTAATGGAGAAAATAAAGATAAAAAGAAACCCATTGGATGTGATCGGCGACGCGCTGCCGGACAGGTACGAGGCCGGTATAAGGGCGTTGCTTGAACAAGAAAATATCTTCGGAGTTTTGGTTTTGCAAGGGATGCAGATAATGACACAGCCGCTTGAAAATGCTAAAATTATCGTGGAATTGAAAAATAAATTTCCGGATAAAGCTATTATTACCTGTTTTGCCGGAGAAAAGCTGGCAGCGGAAGCGATAAAATATTTGGAATCGAATAATATTCCGAATTATACGGACCCGAAGCGCGCGGTCAAGGTTTTGAATAGTTTAATAATAAAGTAATTAGAAAAAAATGGAGAAAAAATCTAATGTAATGTGGTTTTCCGAGATCAGAAAAAAAGATGTGGGATTGGTGGGAGGAAAGAACGCGTCTTTGGGAGAAATGTATTCGCTATTAACTTCAAAAGGAATAAATGTCCCGAATGGATTTGTCGTTACGGCCGCGGGATACCGATATTTTTTGAAATACAACGGGCTTGATAAAAAACTTGAAAAATTATTTGAGAAACTGGATCCGAAAAAATTAAAAAGCACCCAGGAAGTCGGCAAAAAAGCGCGGGCGCTTATTCTCTCCGGAAAATTACCGGAGGATATGAAAAAAGAGGTTCTCGCGGCTTACAAAAAATTGGGTGAAGAGTATGGAAAAAATCCGGATGTGGCGGTGCGCAGCTCGGCCACGGCCGAAGATTTGCCGAGCGCCTCTTTCGCGGGTCAGCATGAAACATTCCTGAATGTTCGGGGCGAAAAAGACCTCTTGAATTCCATTTTAAAATCTTTTTCCTCGTTGTTTATGGATCGGGCTATTTTTTACCGATATGAAAAAGGGTTTCCTCAATTGGGAGTTTATCTGTCTTCGGGCATTATGAAAATGGTCAGAAGCGATCTTGCGTCATCAGGCATTATGTTTACCCTGGACACGGATTCGGGTTTTGATAAAGTTGTTTTGATCAGTTCCATCTATGGAGTCGGAGAATTGATCGTGAAGGGGCATATTACTCCGGATGAATTTTTTGTTTTCAAGCCCACATTAAAACAGGGATACAAATCCATATTTGTGAGAAATATGGGGCGCAAAAACAAGAAATATGTTTATAACCCGAAAGGCGGATTAAAAGAAGTAGCCGTGCCCGCGAAAGATGTGCAAAAGTTTTCGCTAACCGATGATGAGATTTTGACTTTGGCGAAATGGGGCTGCGCGATTGAGGAACACTACAACGCGCCGCAGGACATTGAGTGGGCGAAAGACGGGAAGACCGGAGAATTGTTTATCGTCCAATCCAGGCCGGAGACAATTTACGCTTCCAAGACCGAAAGAATATATGAAGAATATTCCACAAACGAAAAGAAAGAACCGATACTCACGGGAATCGCGATCGGTGAAAAATTGGGAATGGGCAAGGTGCACATCATCTCGGACATTAAAAAAATGAACGAGTTTAAGCAAGGCGAGATTCTGGTAACAAAAATGACCGATCCGGACTGGAACAATTTGATGGCAATGGCTTCCGCCATTATCACGGACGAGGGAGGAAAGACCTGCCATTCGGCTATTGTTTCGCGCGAACTCGGCGTTCCGTGCATTGTCGGTACGAAAAATGCCACGGAAAAACTAAAGAACGGAATGGAGGTGACGATCGATTGTTCGCAGGGATCAAAAGGATATATTTACGCGGGCAAGATTAAATTTGACGTAAAAAGATACAATCTCGCGGAAGTGCCCAAGTTGACGACGAAAATTATGGCCAATGTCGGCACGCCGGAAACAGCTTTTAAATCTTCGTTTTTACCTGTTGACGGAGTCGGTTTGGCGCGTGAAGAATTTATCATTGCTGATAAAATAAAGATACACCCTTTGGCTCTGTATCATTTTGACGATCTGAAAAAGAAGAAAAAATTGTCCAAGGAAGAAATTAAAAAGATCGAGGATCTTGCGTTCGGATACAAGGACAAAAAAGAATACTATGTGAGTGAGTTGGCCGAGGGAATTTCGCAGATCGCGACAGCTTTTTATCCACGACCCGTGATTGTGAGATTTTCGGATTTTAAGACAAACGAATACAAAAATCTTATCGGGGGTGAAGCGTTTGAGGGTGAAGAACCGAATCCGATGATCGGTTTCCGCGGAGCTTGTCGATATGTTGATCCGAAATTTCAACCCGCGTTCAAAATGGAATGCGAGGCTATCAAAAAAGCGCGCGACGAATTCGGGCTCACGAATATCGCGGTGATGGTGCCGTTTTGCCGCACAATCGAAGAAGGAAAAAAAGTTAGGCAATTGATCAAAGAAGCGGTACCGGACAAAAGCTTAAAGGTTTACGTGATGTGCGAGATTCCGTCAAACGTTGTTCTCGCGGATAAGTTTCTGGATATCTTTGACGGTATGAGTATCGGTAGTAATGATCTCACTCAATTAATGCTCGGTTTAGACAGGGATAACGGAGAGATTGCTTATGTGGGCAATGAAAAAAATGAAGCGGTGGTGGAGATGATCAAAAAAGTAATCGCGGTCTGCAAAAAGAGAAAGAAATATTGCGGTATTTGCGGCCAAGCCCCGTCCGATTATATGGATTTTGCCGAGTTCTTAATGAAGGAAGGAATTGAAAGTATTTCTCTAAATCCCGACACGGTAATTAAAACTATTTATAATTTTGCTAAATTAAAGTAATATGTTTGATATTATTACGTTCGGTTCAGCTACTTTGGATATCGCGATTACAATGCCAAGGGAACACATTAAAGCCGATGAAAAAATGATATCCGGAAAATATTATTGCTTCAATCTTGGCTCAAAGCTGGATGTGGACGATATGTATTTCGGTTTCGGCGGTGGCGGAGTCAATACCGCGACCACGTTTAAAAACCAAGGATTCAGCGTGGCTTATTGTGGTATGGTGGGCGATGATGTCCCGGGAAGGGAGATAATAGAGTATTTAAACAGGGAGGGAATCGAATCGGGTTTTGTTAAAAAGACAAAAGCGAAAAGCACCAACAACTCCGTGATATTGGACGAGCCAAATGATGATCGAACGGTTTTGTCTTATCGGGGAGCCTCGGAATTATTAAGCAAAAAAGATCTTCCCGCGAACTTGGCCGCCAAATGGTTTTATTTGGCTCCACTCTCGGGTAAGCTGAGCACCATTACGGATGACATTATTTCTTACGCCGTAAAAAACAATATTAGGACCGCGGTCAATTTCGGCAATTCGCAATTAAAAATGCCGAAAGCAAAATTATTAAAACTACTGAATAAGATCGATGTTTTGATCCTAAACAAAGAAGAGGCTTCTCTTTTCACCGGCGTCAGTTACAAGGACGAGGAAAAAATTATTGAGCGAATGGCCGATCTGCACAATGGAATAAATGTGATGACAAAAGGAGAGGATGGCGTGGTTGTTGTGGCAAGCGGAAAGGTCTATGAAGCTAAATTAAAGAAATTCAAGGTGACAGACGAAACTGGCGCGGGTGATGCTTTCGGGTCTGGTTTTGTTTCCGGCCTGATCAAAACCAAAGACATTGAATACGCCATTAAGCTCGGTTTGACCAATTCCAAATACGCGATAAGCGAAAAAGGCGCCACCACCGGTCTTTTATCGGAAAAACAAAACAATCTCGTGGAAAAAGAAAAAATTAAAGTTGCCGTAACGCCTATCTAGCTTCAAACACGATTAAGATTAGCCCTGTAGCGTGCCTTGCTCTGCTACGGGGCATTTTTTGCTTGACTTTTTATAATAATTGACTAACTATGTAATCAGCTCACTGTTCGTTTACAGCTTGGGCCGAGGTGTGATTATAGTGTTTGATATGAACTTTGATAACCTGGATCCGAATCCGTTCTATTATATTCCCGCGCTCGAAAGAGTGTTTATGGCCAGAGGTACCGAAGACACCCTTTGCCAAGAGTATAGGGAGGTTAATGGTATGGGGGTTCTGGTTAAATACGATTACGGAAAAGAGGTTGACACCGGAAAAATAGCCAAATGGCTGAAAGAGAAACCAAAAGTTCGGGGATGGACCTATTGCCTGATCAAG
>JBAZMG010000070.1:0-4156 GCA_041649895.1 Minisyncoccota bacterium
GAGCCTTTCAAATTGTAATATAAAAAATTTTTTTTCTTCAAATGAATAGGAGAAAAACCGTTTTATATTCGGATTATCATCTGTTTAAAAAAAGTTGCGCTTTAATGATTATTTACATAAATTTGTCCAACCTAAACCGTAATCTACATAACCTAATTAATCCACATAACCTAGTTATATTGTTTTTTATTAACCTAAATTCAACTGATGATGAAAAAAACCAGATCAATCCTGACCTGCCTGTTTCTGGGTATCTGTTCCCTTGCTATGGCACAGAATATCCAGGTAACAGGTACGGTTACGGATGCGGCTGACGGTCAGCCGCTCCCCGGTGCCACTATCCTTGTCCAGGGAGAACGTACCGCGTTTGTTACCGACAACGACGGTAACTATGCCATCACTTGCGCTTCGGACGCTGCCCTCGTATTCAGCTACGTCGGGTATGTGAGCGTAGAGGTGGCAGTGAACAACCGTTCCGTAATTAATGTAGACATGCGTGCTGCCAATGTGCTCGACGAGGTCATTGTTACTGCACTGGGTATCACCCGCGAAAGGAAATCAATCGGGGCTGCTATTCAGGATGTGAAAGCAGATGAGCTCACTAAGGCAGGTCACATGAACATCTCCTCGGCCCTTTCGGGACGCGTGGCAGGTATGCAGGTGACCCAGGCCGGAGGCGCTGTCGGGGCCTCAAGCCGTATTGTGGTTCGCGGTAACTCTTCGCTGGGAGGTAACGAACCCCTGATTGTAGTAGATGGTGTTCCTATTTCCAATGATAACTATATGGAAAGATCTATCAACTACGGGTCCGGCTTATATGATATTAACCCCGAGGATATAGAGAGCATCTCTGTCCTGAAGGGCGGTTCCGCCGCTTTGTACGGAATGCGCGCCGGAAAGGGAGTCGTACTTATCACTACCAAATCCGGAAAATCTGCTAAAGAAGGCGTTTCCATCAATTACAGCGGTAGCTTTACCGTAGACAAAGTATTCAATTTGCCTCCCCTGCAGAACCTTTACGGACAGGGATATGAAGGTGCCGAATACGAATACAAAAACAGCGATTTTAACGGCACCTATGCAGACTGGGTGTATGATGTGCTCGGTTACAGCGACCTTTCCAGTTATATGGGTGCTGACGAAAGCTGGGGCCCGCGCCTGGATATAGGGCTGAACATTCCCCAGTGGGACAGTCCTTATGCCAACGGGGTACACCAGGCAACACCCTGGGTTTCTCACCCGGATAACATTAAGAGTTTCTTCGAGACCGGCTATTCGCAGAGCCATAACGTTTCTGTGGTTACTAAAGGTGACCGGGCAACCACCCGTGCCTCCCTCGGTTTCAGGGACCAGAAGGGAACGCTTCCCAATACGGACCAGAAACGTATTTCAGCACAGGTGAACACGAATGTGGATATCAACAAATACATCTCGTTTGATCTGAGCATGAACTATACCAGGACCCAGAGCGACAACCTTCCCCAGGGTTCTTACAATGCCGGTAACCCCCTTCAGTCTTTGCTGCAGTGGTTTGGCCGCCAGGTAAATATGGAATCCCTGAAAAATATGTACGATAAAGGAAACGATCCTTATACCGGCAAACCGTACAGCTGGTGTCCGGATTACCACCAGAACCCGTATTATTCCATGTATAATAACACAAACAGCTTTGAACGGAACCGTTTATTTGGTAAGACTTCGTTGTGGATAAAGCCTACCAGCTGGTTGAAGTTCGAAGGCCGTCTGGGTTATGATTATTATGACACCTACACCAAGCAGGTGACGCTTTACCATACCGACTCTCCCGATGGCGGGTTCTGGTCCTATAACCGGAAAAATGCCGAGATCAATGCCGATTTCCTGGCATACTTTGACAAAACCTTTGGGGATAACCTGTTAAGCGTTAATGCCGTTTTAGGCGCCAATTACCGCGATTTAAACGTTATGACCTCTTCCCTGACGGCTGACGCTCTTATCGTACCCGGTCTGTTTACCATTTCCAACGTTTCCGGCAGCCCCGGTACCAGCATGGGCGGTTCCCATATCCGTTCCAACTCGGTGTATGCCAACCTGTCCCTCGGATTCAAGGGTATGCTCTACGTAGATGCCTCGGCACGTAACGACTGGAGTTCTACCATTGCAGATCCATTCTTTTATCCTTCCGTATCGGCCAGCTGGCTTCTTACCGAGACATTCCCCGCCATGAAAGGAAGCGTGCTTGAGTTCCTGAAGCTTCGCGGGGGCTGGGCCCAGGTAGGAGCAGCCACCTCTGCCTACCAGACAGACAGATATTATAGCTCAGTGGGATATAATATCAATGGTTCCGGTCAGTTCTCCAACCCCACTACGTATCCGCCGGCAGGGTTGAGGCCCGAGTCCGTTGAAACGGCCGAGGTTGGTCTGGAAGCCCGGTTCTTTGGCAACCGTCTGGGAATTGATGTGGCTTTGTACAACAAAATTACCACAGACCAGATTCTTTCGGCCGAAGTATCCCGTGCCACGGGTTACAGCTCTATGAAAGTCAATGCAGGGGAAATCAATAACAAAGGTATTGAGATCCAGTTGATGGCTACTCCCGTCAGAACAAGCAACTTTAACTGGGATATTACCCTCAACTGGTCCAAAGACCAGAGTAAAGTCATCTCTCTGTACGAAGATGAAGCGACCAAACAGATGATCGAAACCTATCAAATAGGTTCTTCCTGGTCTGTGTATACTCAGGCCCGTAAAGGAGAGCCGTGGGGAGCTATCTACGGAACAGGTTCTGTTACCGACGACAACGGGAACATTATTGTTGGGGCTAACGGCCGGGCCAAACGTGAAAGCAGGATTCTCGGCAATGTAAACCCGGACTGGATTGCCGGTTTGAACATGGACTTCAGCTGGAAGAACCTTTCGTTCGGATTCATGTTGGACTTCCGTAAGGGAGGTGACGTATTCTCCGTGTCTCAAATGTTCGGTACCTATACCGGTGTTTATGAATATACTGCTGCCAACGGCGTCCGCGAGAACGGTGTGGTATTCGGTAAAGATATTCTCACCGACAGGACATTCGTGAAAGAAGACGGTACCGTGAACGACATTGTGGTAGCGCCTACCTCTGCTTTTGCCGATTTCTACAGTAACCGTTCGTTCTGCGTATTTGACGGTTCTTACCTGAAATTGAAAGATCTTTACATTACCTATACCATTCCTGCCTCTAAATTTACAAAGAGCAGCCTGGTGAAGGCGTTCAATGTGTCTCTTGTGGGCAGCAACGTGGCTATTCTCTGGCTGCACGAGTCCAACATTGCCAGGGTCGATCCCGAATCGAGCCTTACCTCCGGTAATGACGGCGTGGGTCTGGAGTCCAATTCATACATGCCTACCCGCAGCATTGGCCTTAAAGTAGGTATCACTTTCTAACCCCAAATAATTGAAGATATGAAAACACAAATACTCAAATTTTCTGTAATCGCCGTATTCGGTGTGCTGTTGATGGGGTGTACTAAAGATTTTGATGAAATCAACACTAACCCCAATGCTTCTGCAGATGCGCCCATAACCAATGTGTTGGCCTATTGTATCAGGTATACCTGCGATACTTATTTCGACCCCTGGGCCGATATGAACGAACCCAGCACCTATGCAGGGCATCTCGCCAAAAAGCAATATATTGATGAAGCCCGGTATGTATCCCGTTCGGGCGTTGTGGCTAACAACTGGCACTATTTATACATCACACTCAATAATGTAAGGGATGTCAGAGACAGGGCTACTGAAGAAGGCCTGACCAATATGGCCAGTGTGGCTAAAATCTGGGAAGCCGTTATTGTGCAGCTTGGAACCGACAGATGGCGTGACATTCCTTATTCGGAAGCCATAGGTCTGGATAAAGGTATTGTGACTCCCAAGTATGACACCCAGGAAGAGATCTACCCGGCCCTTATGACCCTGCTGAAAGAAGCTGCCGACGGGCTGAACGAAGGCAGTATTGACGATCTGGGTTCAGGAGATATCCTTTTCTACGGCGACACCGAAGCCTGGCTCCGTCTGGCCAATTCGCTCCGTTTGCGCATGGCCATGCGTATTGCCAACGTAAATCCTTCGCTTGCCAAACAAGTGGCCGAAGAGATTGCCGGTAACCCCGCCAAATATCCTCTTATTAAAGAGAACA
>JBAZMG010000071.1:0-4046 GCA_041649895.1 Minisyncoccota bacterium
CTGACTAAGATACTTCTTCTTCCATCTTAACATTACTGAGCTTGATAGATTGTATTTACGGCATGTTTGGGCCTGGCCTTCTCGTTGCGCTTCCTGTAATATCGATAAACGATCCTCAGGTGTAAATGTTCTTCGTTCTTTTGCCATGATTGCTAAATTAACTATTACTAAACTGTTTTTATAATTTAGTCCAGTTATTTAGGGGGCTAGTACAAAATCGAAGTCTTGCTGTTAGGAGATTTGATGGAACGTATCCCGAAATATAGAATTTTGTGACACAAAAAAGGAGCTTCAATAGTAACCTTAACAGAACAACAACCTCTGCTGGTATATACTGAAACTCCAATATTGGCTTTATATCAACGGAGCTATGCCTGATGCGTCTGTTGCCGTTGTATAGATAGTTATAATTCCTGAGCTGTTTAGATAATTACTAATTCAGGCAGTTATATCAACAGGGACCGTTTGACTTATGCATTATTGCTCTTGTATCTGTTATGTACTTGAGATATATCAAAATTCAGGTTAACAGCAAATGGGGTCATTTGAAATGACCCCATTATAATCAATATAGAGGCCTGGGAGCATTTATAGTATAAACAGACCTCTCCAAGAGAAGCCAATCAAGTAACTGATGAGCTTTTTTCGTTAGCTGTTTTTGGCAAGAAAAATAAAAGAATTCATTTTGGGGTGCCTTAATTACGTTAAACTTAGCCTTTCTGAAACATTTGTAATGACAAATAAAGTGATTTTTGATATGTTTTCATATATATTTACACCTTAATAATCAGCACATTTGTATAACACAATATTGTAAAGTTCAAAGACAATAACAAAAGTATTTTTATATGAAAGAATTTGATGCATACTTGAACAGTCTACAAAAGCTTCCTCATCTTATAATTCTTGGAGCAGGCGCAACCAAGGCCGTAATACCCGATGGGGATAGGTATGGGAAAAAAACTGCTTGTATGGGAAATTTTATCAAAGAATTAACTCTGGATCACATACTTGAAGGGGTGGAACTAAAAACTAAAAGTGAAAATATTGAAGATATTTATTCAGAGTTATTTGCCAGACCAGACTGTGCTTCAGTAAGAGAAAATCTTGAAAAAGCAATCTATGAATACTTTAAATCACTTAGGATCCCTGATGAAGTAACACTTTATGATCTTTTATTATTATCCCTCCGTGAGACTGATTTTATTGCTTCATTTAACTGGGATGATTTACTCATCCAATCATACCAAAGAGTAAGTAATATCACAGATAAACTTCCACAACTTGCCTTTCTACACGGAAACGTGAGTGCAGGAGTCTGTCCGTATGGACATGAATATGGTTCTTTACCTCGTAGGTGTCACAAATGTGATCAAGAATATATCGATAGTCCTCTTTTGTATCCTATTAAAAATAAAGATTATACTAGTGATATATTTATTAAGACTCAATGGGAGAACTTTAAAATATACCTCAGAAGATCTGGGAAAATAACAATATGGGGATATAGCGCACCTACCACAGATGTGGAGGCTATCAAAATAATGAACGAAGCTTTTAGCTCACAAGTGAGAACCTGGCAGGAATGCGAAATTATTGATATTGCTGATGAAAATAAGATTAGAACTACTTGGTCTTATTTTGGAGAATTAACACATGAGCACATTAAGGTATACAAATCTTTTTTTAACTCTTCTTTGGCCAAATTTCCTCGTAGAACTATGGAAGGCTTTTATAAGTGTAATTATACAGGGTGGTTCGGTTCCCCAACGGTATATTTTTCTAAACAGAAATATAGTTTTAAAGAACTAGAACATCTCGTTAAGCCTCTTCTTGACAATGAGAAAGAGGGAAATTTTGAAGTCATCTAGACTATATTTACTGGACTTTTCAAAAAGGTTTTCAGGGGTTATTTCCCTCTAATAACAAGGATTTCATAAAGCTTCACTTTATTGCGGGAATTATCTTTTGTATTGTAGTAGTAGTGTTGATACTTACCGTCACTTTTATAGAGATCTATAACACAGTTGAAATAATTGATATTGGGAGCCGTTGTATCCGGATCTAGACATAAGATTTTGGAGGAATTGCCCTTATCATCATATTCCATTCCAACAGCCAGCATGGCATGAGCCCCGCCTGAAAACATACAGCTAATTACGACAGGTATATCTTCGGGTATTGTCTTGTTAATGATTTCTAATATTTCCTGTTCATCCGAACTTTCATAATGTTCAACCGAAATATGCTTGCGATAACCTTTTTCTAGGTTTTGCTTTATGTCCTTAAAATTATTGCCGTCACGGTGTAAGCCTTTCAGCTCAAATAATTCTTTTTTTAATCTCTCAATACCATATCGTTTATCATATGTATTTCCATATACGGCAATATCATTATACTTGACAACGCCAATACATATTAGGGCCATAAATGCGGAATACACAGCGCAGGCACCGTCCAATTCTCCCTGTCTGAGATGGACTTGTTGGAATCTGCCGTTTTTTGCTTTAACACGCACTCCATCTTCGTTTAGATGTAAGCAATCAATAATTTTCAGTGTTCTCATTATATCGTGTAATAATTTGATCAGACATTCACCACCGTAACCTCAAACTCCCGGCAGAGGCGTTTTTCCTGGTAGATCTCGGCAATGTCAAACCTCCCATTGGTTTTTTGCCATATATCCAGACCACGGCCCAGGATGATCTTCCACCCGTTATCCATTTCAATACACCGGTCGTGTTGCTTATCGCTGAATTCGTATGTCAGCTCAATACCCAGGTCCGAAAGGGAATCGGCAAGCTCGGCAAAACTCTGCTTTGTCGTTTCCAGGAATTCTTCGGTATTGCTTGTAATAAGATGGATTTTCACCTCCTGGTCCGCGGGTTTAAGTTCTGCAATGAGCCTGCAAAGTTCTGCAAAGTTTCTTATTTGATAAGACAGACGTATGTATGGATCTTTTATTAGATAACTTGTGGCGCCAACCAGGTAATCCCCAAACAGGCCCTTGTAACTAATATTGGTCTGGTTGTCTCTGACAGTAATATTAAAGCCTTCCAGGTATTGCAATTTCTCTGTTTTCTTTTCTCCCTTTTCGGATGTATCGCCACGTTTGGCAGTAGGCAGGATATTGAGCTTGGCATCTCCGTATTCCATCACCTCCAACGTTTCAATGGCATAGGACCTTCCGTCTTTTGTCTTGTATTCAAAACTGACTATTTCGTCGTTGAATGTCTCATCCATCTTGCGCAGCTGATCCTTTACCCGCTTGCGGCATTCTATGGCGAAATCCAATAATTCTTTGGCCTGTTCAAGGTCATACTCCCCATGAGGATATATGATCTTTACAAGGCCGGAAAATGTCTTTTCCACAGAGGTTTTATCCCTGGTGGTGATAGTGGTTGACAGATCAAAGAAGGGCAGGTAAGCCTTGGTGTAATCATCCTTGCGCAAAGACTTAAGGATCTCGGCCAGGTAGTCCACAATAAATCCGAAATCCGTACTGAACATCTCGTTACGAAGCTTCTGTGTTTCCCAGCCGGGAAGGTACGCATGCACCCTGTCCAGGAAGGCCGTGTCGTAGTAATCCCTGGGCAAGGCGTCGAACAAATCGGTGTGTTTGAGCATATGGGGCACAGAGTGGTCCGTATTGCCGATCATGACCATGGACGCTTCGGCCTGCATGATATTCGCACCCCGGGAGAAAGACTTGTTGGCCATGTAGTTTTTCATGATATCCACCAGCCCCAGGTCTGACTTTTTGCTCTTGCCGGCAAACTCGTCCAGCGTTACCACATCCCAGTATCCCAACAGACCGATCTCCCCGGTGCTATTGTTGACAAACAGCTTGGCCTTGGACACTTCTCCTCCCGAGATCAATATCCCGTGTGGTGAGAATTCCGAGAAGACATGCGATTTCCCGGTTCCCTTCGGGCCCAATTCAATGATGTTGTAGTTGTTCTCCACAAACGGGATGAGGCGTGCAATCTGTAGCAATTTGGAACGGTTGGTGAATTCATCGGGGTTCAGGCCCAGAGTCTGCATCA
>JBAZMG010000072.1:0-4037 GCA_041649895.1 Minisyncoccota bacterium
GAGGTACAGGCGAAAAATCCTCGTCAAAGGTATTGCGGAATACTTCAAAAAAGCAGTCAGGGAAGTGCGGGAATTTTACCCCGACTGGTTTATTGAGGAGATTGGTACTGATGTTGACCGTGTACATTTACACATGGTGATTCCACCGAAGTATGCGGTATCAAAGGTTGTTGGGACGATGAAGAGTGTAACGAGTGCGAGGATGAGAGAAAAATTCCCGCACTTCCTAAAGAAAATATACTGGGACAATGGTGGGATATGGGCACGAGGATTTTTCGCGTCAACAGTAGGAATCAACGAGTCCGTAATCCGAAAATATGTTCGTTATCAGGGGCAACAGGACGCGGGTCAAACGAAGTTTGAATGGTAGGATACCCCACCCGTAAGGGTGGGGTTCTTCATTGAATTTTGTGGAAGATTTTGGCTCTTCAGGTAGAATCACTTCTACTTGGAGGTCACTTTGCCAAAAATTAATGAAACAAAATTTCTGGAAATTCTTGAAAAGGCGAAAACCCGTTTACTGCGGGACCGGTGCTTAAAGAGCATTGACTCCGGGGTAAGTTTCCAAAAATCACTTCTTATTATTTTAAAAGAAATTTGCGACACGCAAAGCATCTCCGTTCATGAAACTGGTCCGCAAACCTTTCCAGACCTTCTTCTAGATTCTTTTGGAATTAAGGCAAAAATAGCCGCTAGTGATAATTGGGTTTCCACAGGGGATAGTATTCTTGAGACCACCAGAGAAGATAACCTTGAAAAAATATAAGTTTTCTTTCTTAAGCTTGGCGGGACTCCAGACATAAAGTATAGATTATATGAGGAATGTTTAAGCGATATCGCTGTTATGCACTCTCCTCGCTACCGAATAGATATGACATTATTGAAAGGGTGCTAAAAAAAAGCACGCCTTTTCAGTCCTTGACTGCAATTGTTTTGTAAAAAGCATCCGAAGATCTTCCGGTAAGTGGATCTTCCATCAGACGACAGAGGGTTTGTGTGCTAAATATTAGACAAGTCAGCGTAATGCTTTCCGCTTTTTTAATCTATTGGAAATCAGCGTAGTCCTTATCAATCATTCTAGAAATGAAAAGCAAGATAAGGACAGTCCTGGGATCCAGATTTGAAGCGGAAGGAGTGGCCGACGATCTTTTTGGAATACCCGCCGAGAACGGTTTCAAGCTTTTGTTTGTGGGTTCATTTACGATTTTTCACGGAGGAGCTCTCGTCGCTTTTTCAGGAGCTCCATCCTACACCCGTTGGACCTTAACTGAACGAGGGGCTGCATAGCAACGCTAAATGTTAATGAAAAAAAAGTATAAAATTTTATTAATTCAATTGCCAGTGCCTGGATTTAGGATCCAAAAACATTGGGGCAATGTCCCGCTGGCGGCAGGCTATTTGAAATCAATGGCGTATAAAGAAGGACTTCTAAAAAAGGTCGACATTGAGATTTTGAGCGAACAAGAAACAAATCTATCGAGCGATTCAGCACTAATTAATTTGATTATTTCAAAATCTCCCGATATGTTGGGTTTTTCACTCTACATGTGGAATTCCATCCGAAGTCTATTTATTGCCGGAAAAGTAAAAAAAAATCTACCCAATATAAAAATTGTTATGGGTGGTCCGGAGGTGACCTTAGAAACCCGACATGTCTTGGATGATCCCGCAATAGATATTGGATGCCTTGGGGAGGGAGAATTTACATTTATCGAAATAATCAAAAGCGTTCTCAACGGGCAAAGTGATTATGCGAATATAAAAAGTGTTTTTTATAAAAAACAGGGCAAAAATATTGTAACGCCGCCTCGTGAACCCACTAAAGATCTCGATGTTATACCTTCGCCCTATCTCTTAGGTTTTATCAATCCAAAAGATTATGGAGGAGCCTGGCTTGAAAATGTGAGGGGATGCCCGTTTAAATGCGCCTATTGCACTTTCCCGAAAAGACCCTTAGGCTTTTTTTCCACGAAAAGAATTTATGAAGAATTGAAAGTTATTCGAAAAAGCAAGGTAAAGCACGTCCATTTTGTAAACGGTGCTTTTGCCCCTAATTTTTACGAAATTTGTGAAAAAATTAAAAAAATTAATAAAGATAAAAAAATTTGTTTTTATGGTTTTAGTTATGCGGAGCATCTGAACGAGAGAACGGCTGATTTGTTAAAGGAATGTAATTTCACCGGATTGGATATGGGGCTCCAAAGCGTAAATGTAACCGCTCTAGAAGCTATCAATAGGAAAAACAACCTTGAAAAATTTGTAACAGGAATAAACCTTTTAAGAGAAAGAAATATCGAGTTTGTCATTGATATAATCATTGGTTTACCCGGTGACACGCTCAGAGGTTTTAAACGAACTCTAAAGTTCCTAAAAGACAATAAATGCAATGATATTCAACAAACTTTTTTGTTATCGCTTCTTCCCGGGGCGAAGTTAAGAGGCGAGGCGGAAAAATATGGAATAAAATACCAAGACACGCCCCCTTTTTTTACGATCGAAACGCCCTGTTTTTCCAAAAATGATATTAAGAAAGCCATAATCCTCGCCGCGGGAAAGCCCAGGCTAAGTTTTCCAGAATCCTTGATAAGTCATTGTAATATCCAATACCCATGGTTACCCCAAAAAGCTGCAAATAACTCTTTCAAAATCAAGTATTTAAATAACCCTGTAAATAAAGTAATACTCGAACTCGACTCTTCCCGGCAAAAAGCCGACCAGCTGAAACTTATTGGAAAAAGATTAAGCAGAATAGTCTCGCAGCCGTTTACGGTTTGGTTTAAAACCCGAAATGTCGAAAAAGATCTTGTCCTTATGGAATCATTTCTTTCCCCCATTGCTGCTTCCAATCCATTTCTTCTCTGGTCCATTATCGTAGAAACAGACGATGATTTTTCGGCATCAATAATAAAACAAATTAAAAAAAATATTCCTACGAAAGAAAAAATAAATGATAACTGCCGAACTTATGCCGGAATACAAACGTGTATTATTCGTTCTTGGAGGAATAATAAAAAAAATAAATTATGGTCGGAGAATACGAACAAAATTAGCCCGTTTTTTTGGTCTTTAAATATATCGGAGGAATTTAATTGGCAAAAAGAGGCCGCTGATCTCTTGCGAGAAAAAAACAGCGCAGGGATTTTGGTGGATTTCAATCCAAAATCCGGACTTGATTTTATTATTAATGCAATAAGCTTTCTTCGCGAAAAAGGTGCGGCTAAAAAAACCTTATTCAGAAATCTTGCTTTCGATCGCTTAAGCTCTGCGCTCCGAAGAGGAAAGCTCAAGGATATTTCAATTATCGGGACCAATCAACCCGAGTCTGTTTTATCAATTGATAGGGATATGAATATGCTGCCGATCCTGACACCTGATAGTGAAACCACGATGGATTTAATAGAATTTCAAATAAAGCTCCGAAAAGCTTTAAAAAGGCGTAAGCCAAAATTGTGATGAACCCTGATCCCGCGGTTCAAAAAAGCTTCCAAAAAATATTTCCGAGGTCTTTTTATTAGCTATAAGATAAAGACAATGGTTTTATCCAAAAGAACATAAGGGAAAGGATTCCGTGAAGGTCATCGCGGATTTTCACGTCCATTCCAAATACAGCCGCGCGACTTCCAAGGAAATGGAAGTCAGGACGCTCAGCCGCTATGCCGGGATGAAGGGGATCCACCTTCTCGGCACCGGGGATTTCACCCACCCGCAGTATTTTGCCGAACTCCAGGTCGCCCTGGAGCCGCTCGGGAACGGTCTCTTCAGGCTCAAAGATAAAACGTCGCCGGTCCATTTCATTCTGACCGCGGAAACAAGCCACATTTTTTCCGTGAAAGGAAAGACCAAGCGCGTGCACGTCCTTTTGATCGTGCCTTCCTTCGAGGCGGTAGCGAAGATCAATCAACAGCTTGCAAGACGCGGGAACCTTGCAAGCGACGGCCGCCCGGTCTTCGGGATGCATGTCAAAGACGTTGTAAAGCTCGTTCTGGACATCGCCCCCGATTCCCTGATCGTGCCGGCTCACGCCTGGACGCCGTGGT
>JBAZMG010000073.1:0-4003 GCA_041649895.1 Minisyncoccota bacterium
ATCTGTCTTAACCCGAAACGCTCTATTTTCATCGTGAGCCACATCAAAATATGCCTCTCCCAAAAGATATACCTCACGACTATCCTTTGTAAAAGAAGACGGGTATTTGAATGTGGCTCCCGAGTTCAGCCATAGATTAGTACCATCAGATAGGACGAGATTGACTCTCTGACCAACCGGAACGATGACAGTATTCATTGAAATATCCGGCTTAACTGCGTTTTTCCCGATGAAAAAGGATGATACAAGTAAGATAACGAGACACGCTGCATAGGAAGAATACTTGACAACAGAAGAAAACCTTGTTTTGCGTAAGTTACTCTTCGCCTTTAGTTCAGACAAAGAAATAGCATCGTAAAGTTTCCTTTCAGCCATCAACTGAGACAGATTATCTTCAGACTCTTCAGCCCATTTTCTCACGTTCTCAGTTTCAGCTTCGGAAGTCGAACCGGAGAACAATTTATACAGCATGTCTCGATCCATAAAGAATGAATTATATAAATTTAACTTTTCGCACTACAAGACTATCTTTTTGGAGCCTTATCAAGCGGCAGATTTGAGAAAACAGGCGTAGCAACAGCTGCTGCATCCTGTCCCTCAGGATAGCCAAACACAGTGAAATCGATGATTCCAAGAGGTGTCTCTTTCGGCCAATCTGTAATAGTAAATCTGACAAAGCGGCAATTTTTAGGAGTAAAATCGTTAAAGATAGTATTTTTTGCAATATTATTCTCAGTCTTATCAAGAACAGTCACATAATTCTTTCCGTCCTGTGATACTTCAAGTTTGTACTTATACACTGGAGGTGTGCTCTGAACGCCGCGCCCTCTCCTTCCTCCGTTAAACAGAACTCTCATTCCGTTTACAGTAAAGTGCTGGACGACATCGAAACGGGTTGCAGGTGAAAGCTCAACAGTAATTGACGGCTGTGAATCGGTGGATTCAGGCATCCAAACAGTCCCGCTATAATTATCTACTGCATATGCGGCAGGATATCCGGCTGTCTGAGAAGAAAATGTTGACAATGCATTCATTGCATTCATTTTGTTCACCGTGACAGGTATGGATGCAGGAACGCCCTTCTTTACTTCAGTACCTGGAGCTGGCTGAGGGAAGTCTGTTACAGTACAGTACATAAGACCATCTGCGTCAAACTCGATCTTATCCATACCGATACGGCGACCTCCGGGAGGATTGGACAGGACGATAGTATAGAATTGATACCATTCGTCTTTGCCAGCCATCTTTACAATGGAGCCGTGGGCAGTTCCGGTGACAAGGCCATCAGTCTTTCTAAGAAGAGGGTTGTTTGATGCATAAGTATAGGGACCTAGAGGAGAGGTTGCTGTGTAATAGCCTTCAGCATAGGTTTTCCACTGGGTCCCGGAAGCGGAATATTCCAGATAATAGATACCGTTTCTCTTGATTATCCAGGGACCTTCAATCCAGGCCACTCCCGGATACTCGTTCATCTCACCATAACGTTCCCATGCGTGCATAGGATTGAATCCGAAAAGATGCACAGGTTTCTCTGCAAATGAAGTAAGATCGTCAGGATCTAATTTTACTCCGTAAATACCGCTGATACCGCGACCAGGCCAAAACAGATATGGAGTGTTATCATCATCGATATATATATTCGTATCGAATCCACCGTTCCATCCATTCTCTATGGGACCGGTGTTCTTGAACAATCCAAGATCTGTGTACGGTCCCAGAGGATCATCAGCGACAAACACGTGATCACTATTTCCGGTAAGGTAGAATTTCCCATTATATTTCACCAGGTCCGGAGCTCCGGGAATATTTGCAACCTGATGGAAATCCCAGTTCAGGAGATCATTTGACACCCACATTCCACCACCAGAGCAACACATATAATATTTACCGCCGTCTTCTATGACGGTTACATCTCCGCCTGCATTTCCTCCATTCCCGATAGGCATAGGAAGAGGATTACAAAAGCGCTGCTCTTGTGCCATCGCAATTAGCGATGACACAAAGAACAGAGCTATTACTATAAAGGTCTTTTTCATATAGAATATTTCACTGTACGATTACCAACCGTTATGTTGTTTCAGATTTGGATTAGCCTGAAGCTGGTTGGTTCCGAAAGGAAGCTCCCAATACTTATCCTCCCATCCATGTCCTTCTCCCTTACTGATACCATTGTCATCGATTTTATACTCTTTTGTGCCTTCTTTGTAGCCAAGGAAGGAATAACGATGAGTTCCGGCATTTGCAAGGACCTTATCTGCGATTCTCCAGCGGATGATATCGAACCATCTCTCGTTTTCTGAGAAAAGTTCAGCACGACGCTCGTCAATAATGTTCTGCAAGGTAAGTGAAGAAATTTCAGGGAGTTGAGCTCTGACACGTACCCGGTTCAATGCAGCAAGGCCAGACCTGTCGGAGTCTCCGTTAGCAACGAACTGCGCCTCTGCATACATAAGCAGAACCTCAGCAAAACGGATGATAGGATTATTTGCCCTTGAATAGAAGTTGTTACCGGTCTCGGTGTAAAGATCCTCATTCCACATAAGTGCTGTTGCATTCCAATAGCCAACGTGGTTAGTATAGTATGCACCCGGTTTTATACCCTTTTTCTGGTCGGAATACTCCATATCCATAAGCTGATCATATGACATAAGTTTTGCTTCGAAACGTACATTGTCGGCACCGTCGTGTTCCTTCATAAAATCAACAAACTCAACACTGGGATTGCAAAATGCCCAACCGTACCCTTTGAACTCCTTGGGAATGTATACGTTGTCTGCCTGTAAGCTTCTCCAAGTCTGACGGTTATCATTCTGCAAAGACTTATCGGAAGCGGTCTCGGCACAGTTGCGCTCAAAGATATATTCCTGACAGAAGTCAGATTTCACACGGAACAGATCCTTAGGATTGGCAATGAGGTCATAAAGATTGGATTTGATGATGGTATTAAGAGGATCAATGGCTTTCTTTACATACTCGACATTATTGTACTGAGTGCCATACCAAAGTGCTGCCTTTCCATAGAATGCAAGTGCCGCCCCAGATGTTGCACGGCCTCCGATAACCGACTGCTGTCCTTTTCCAGGAACTGCAGGGAGAATTTTGGCTGCTTCGGAAAGATTTGAGAGCACCCAGTCTATCATCTGTGCAGGATCTCCATTGGGAGCTAACATATCTTCAGAAGTATAGATATGATCTGCGAAAGGTATATCGTGCCATACTCTCATTCCCTCGAATAAAGCCACTGCTCTAAGGAACATTGCCTCAGCTTTTATTCTATTGATTTCCACGTCACCGGTTTCGGGGATTTTATCAATAATAAGATTACACTGATAGATGCACTTGTAAATTGACTGATAAAGGCTATATCCTCTACGAGGTCCATAGAAAAGCCAGTCGCTGGGTTGACAAGTAAGTTCGTCGGCGTTCCTGTAACGGTTTGCATTATCTGCATACTTACCGCCACCACAAGTGATATCATCGGAGATGATTTCAAAAAAGTTCTGAATCTGAACCTCCTCCGGACCGGAAAAGTAGATATTATATGTTCCTGCAATCAGTTTCTGAGCATCTGCAACTGTTGCGTTTTTATAAAATGTATTAAAATCGGTAGCGCCCTCACGTGGATTATCCAATTCCTTTGTGCAAGAGGACAAATAAAGAGAAAGTAAAATCAGGGATGCGAAAATTATTGATTTCTTCATAATGTTTCAAAATTAAAATGCTACGTTCAAACCGAATACCAATTTCTTTGAGATAGGATATGAACCCGTATCTACGGCAAGGCCATTGGCTGCCGTGCCATACAGACCGACCTCAGGGTCAAGTCCCGGATATTTCGTAAATGTAAACCAATCGTCTAAAGATACATAAAATCTCATCTCACCCATCTTTATTTTGCTGACAATCTTCTTAGGAAGGGAGTAACCAAGCTGAATCTGTTTGATCTTGAAGAAAGATGCATCGAACATCCTGTCCGTTGAACAAAGGATCTTTGAGTCTGTGG
>JBAZMG010000074.1:0-3968 GCA_041649895.1 Minisyncoccota bacterium
AAAGACACGTTTGATCCCTATATAAAAGTTGATGTAAAATTATGGGATGCTTTTGCGACTAAACTGCAATTGAGACAATTCAAGAAAAACGAGATCATAAAGGACGCTGGTCAGATTGAGCATTATATAAATTTCATTTCTACTGGATCCGTAGGCAATTTCATTTCTGGCAAGGGATCGGAAACATGCATCAGCCTTTCTGTAGCCAACAGTTTCAGCTCCGATTATTATTCGTTTTTAAACCAAAAGCCGAGTATTATTTATTCCAGGGCGTTAGAGACTTCCAACTTGTTTTCCCTGACACATAAAGACCTTGCCCAATTGTACTCAAGATCGGCCATGGGTGTCTGGATCGGCAAAGCCATAGCGGAACAATTGTTTATTCAGAGGCAACAAATTCAAATTGACCTGCTGACATTGACGGCAGAAGAAAGGTACCTGAAATTGCTATCGGAAAAGCCCGAGATTTTTCAATGGGTCTCATTGAAGCACATTGCATCCTTCATAGGAGTTACTGCAGAAAGCTTGAGCCGGTTGCGAAAAAACATAAGGTAAATGCCTTTCTTGCGAGGATATGCATTTCTTACCATAGGTTAATCTTTTTACCGGATGGTTTTATCATTTTTGCACAGATATTAAGAGTCAACTAAATGAAATCATCTGAGGGGTCACCCAAAAAAAGAATTTTTGCGATCATTCTGTTTTATGCCATAGCTGTCCTGATCCGTTATTTGACCAATAAAACTGGATTGTTGGATCGCATAGATAATTCATTCTTAAAAATATGCATACAAGGTGTCGGGCCCACCATTGGCGCATTGGTCGCGATCATAATTTTTGGCTTAAAACCGACTTATAGTTTTGCGGGAAAGCTGAAACCGTTACTTGTAAGCGCTTTTATCTTTGTAGTGATTCCTGTCATTGGTTTTGCCGTTATAGGAGTAAAAGAAAGTGAACATGTAATAGTCAGCAGTAATGCCTACCTGGCAGGAGCAAAATTGTGTTTCTATTTTTTGATCTACGCGATTTTGGAAGAAATCGGATGGAGGGCATTTTTACAGGAACAGCTTGGTTTTCTGAATCAGTATCTGAAATATGCCGTCATCGGAGTACTATGGTTTATATGGCATCTGAATTTTGAATTGACAGTATCAAATTTGATCTTCCTCCTGGTTTTAATTCTTGCGAGCTGGGGAATCGGCAAAGTAGGGGATAAAACAAAGTCGATCCTTGCTGTGGGGGCTTTTCATGCGCTTTACAATCTTTTTACCGTAGCTTATTTCGACTCCAAAGGAAAAATTATCGTGTTATCGGTGAGTGCAGTGATCTGGATCCTATACGTCGTGTTGTATGACAAAATGGCGCACAAGGTGGAACCTTCCGCGCCAAAATAGCACTTAGCTCACTATTACCACATCCCCATGTCTCTAAAATCAACCAGATCCGCGGTAACCACATACTTTTGACCGCTTTTGAACCCGCCTGCCGGAGACGTTTTCTCCAAGACCCACTCATTACCACCGATATTTAGATGAATACTAGTCGTCTCCTGGTTTCCCGGCAATACCAACATGTAAACGGAATAGTACCCATCCACGGGATCCTGTGTGATGTCGACTATTCCGGCTCCACAAGCCAACGGGTCAGATCCCATAAGCATTACCCGGGACAACAATCCAAACCCGGTAAGACATTTGTAAAACTGTATATTCTTTGAATATTATGACCAGGGGCAGTTTTGCAGGGTTTTTGCCCCTGGTCAGGCCTAAAACGTGCCCACCAGGGGCACTTTTGAGGGGTTTTTGCCCCTGGTGCTTCTGGCTGATCCATGTGTGAATTTGTAAATTACACTGGATGAGGCGTTTGTAAAATTGCATGTTTATTGAACATTATGACCAGGGGCAGTTTCCCCAGGTTTTTGCCCCTGGTCAGCCTTAAAACGTGCCCACCAGGGGCACTTTTGCGGGGTTTTTGCCCCTGGTCAGGCCTAAAACGTGCCCACCAGGCGCACTTTTGGGGGTTTTTCGTACCTGGTGCTTCTGGCTGACCAAATGGGCGATTTCTTAAATCATTACATATGTGGCGTTTAAGGCAATTTGCGATTTTTAGCAATAATGACCAGGCACACTTTTGCCGGGTTTTCGTACCTGGTGAGGCCTAAACCATACCCACCAGGCGCACTTTTGCCATGTTTTCGTACCTGGTCAAGTAAAAGCTTCCCGTCAAATGTATTCGCATAATACTTTGAACAGCCTTCCGCGGCAGATAGAACGGAAAATATTAAAACTCGCCGAGATTTCCCTTTTGCCACTTGCCCCGAAGCCACTTTAACAAAAAGAATGAATATTCCAGAATAAGTAATAATTTTACATGCACATGTTCATCAAACAGTTACACCTAAGGACATATATAAAAAAATCACTAAAACCTACAAATCCCGTTATGAGCACAATAAGACAAGACAGTGAACCCCCATTGGCTACATCTGAATGGGGCTGGCGTTATCATCATATTGGAATACCCACAGATAAGCCTATCAATGGTGAAAGGTACTTGCCTCACTTAAAAATTTACGTTTCCGGATTTGAGACAAGTCCCTATGGTATAGAATGGATGAGGTTCCAAAAGGATTGTCCTACCAACGACTTGATAAAGAATGTACCTCACATAGCATTTGAAGTGGATGATCTGGATTTTGAACTTTCAAGACGGGAGTTTCATATTATCACTCCTCCGAATTCCCCGGGTGAGGGCACAAGAGTTGCCATGATTGAACATAACGGAGCTCCTGTTGAATTGATTGAATTTAAAAAAACATCCGCGCCATGAATTTAGAACTAATTGAGAAATTAACCTCAAAGCCTGAATTATATGATAGGGGGTCATCCGTTATGTGGACTGATCCGCATATCTCCAAAAAATTCTTTGACAATGTATTGCCGGATATGAATGATAATTGGAATGGTGATGATGTAACCTTTTGTGTATCCAGAAAAGAACAAGAATTGACACCCCACAACACATGATTTTTGAAACAAAACGGTTGATTATTAGACCCATTAAGCTTGATGACAAAAAAGAAGTATTTTCGTACCGTTCAGATAGGGAGACAAATAAATACCAGGGTTGGATTCCGACAACTCTTAATGACGTAGAATCCTTTATTGGTAAAATATCTAAAAAAATGAACGAACCTGAAACCTGGTTCCAATTTGTCATTATCCAGAGAGACACACAACAAATAATTGGTGATATTGGCGTTCACTTTTTAGACAGAGAAAATAATCAAGCTGAAATCGGATGTACATTGAGTAGAAAATTTCAAAAGAAAGGATACGCAACAGAATCTCTTAAAAGAATTATAGATTATTTATTTCAAGACCTGAATAAGCATCGGATAATTGCATCAATAGAACCTGAAAATATAAATTCTATCCGACTCGTAGAACGGATTGGATTTCGGAAAGAAGACCATTTTGTTGACGGTTTATTGATATATGAAATGAAAAACCTTAACAACCAATAAACCAGGCGATGAATGTAAAAGATAAAAGCAGACAAGAATACATAGCAAGAATCAATCGGGTAATGGATTATATAGAAAAGCATTTAACCGAGGATATCACCCTTGATAAACTTGCTCAAATCGCTTGTTTTTCCCCGTTTCATTTTAACCGCATTTTCTCCACGCTGACAAATGAAACAATCACCGCATTCATTCAACGAAAACGGATAGAAAAAGCAGCCCGACTGCTCAAAAATGAAGAAAATATGTCCATAAGCGAAATTGCTTTTGATTGCGGATTTGGCAGCGTAGCCCATTTCTGCAGAACATTTCGCAAATGTTTAGGTATGACTGCCAAAGAATTCAGGGAAACTGAAAAAGCGATTTATATAAAAGACGGTGTTTATTTTAGCAAGAATGGTCAACCGGCCCGCAAGATAAGTCAATTGAATCCGGACTCTAA
>JBAZMG010000075.1:0-3924 GCA_041649895.1 Minisyncoccota bacterium
CGACGCAGTTTTTCGTGTCCTTGGAAGACGATGTGATCAGGATCTTTGGCGGCGACAGGATAAAGGCACTGATGGAGCGGTTTAAATTTCCGGACGATATGCCGATCGAAAATCCGATCATCGGTGGCAGTATTGAAGGAGCGCAATCAAAGATTGAGGGAGCGCACTTTGATTCGAGGAAGCATACTTTGGAATACGACGATGTTTTAAACAAGCACAGGGAGTACATATATAGGAAGAGAGTGGAAATACTGAAGAGCAAAGACGAAGGCGTCTTAAAAGACGAGATTTTGGGTTTTATTGAAAAACACGGATATTCAAAAGAAGATTATGATAAAAAAGAGCAAGAGCTTGGGGTGGAAGAGATGAGGCAGGTGGAAAAAGTGATGGCTTTGCGGATTTTGGATATGCTGTGGATTGAACACTTGGAAAATATGGAATCGCTTAGAGATTCAACAAATTTGCGCGCTTACGGGCAAAGAGATCCTTTAATAGAATACAAAAAAGAAAGCCATATCCTTTTTGAGCGAATGAACCAAAATTACGAAAATTTGCTTATTAATAATTTACTCAAAGCCGGACCAATTGTTCAGCAACAAAAACAAACTGAAACGGAAGTGGTTGTCGGTGAGAGAAAAAATCAAGACGAAAACGCGAATAAGAACGAGATCGGTAGAAACGACCCCTGCCCGTGCGGAGCGAAACATCCGGATGGTCGTCCCAAAAAGTATAAGCATTGTTGCGGGAAATAAATTCGGTTTTAAACATAATAAAGCGAAGTCCTTCCGAAGCCTTGGCGAAGGAGGGCGGGTCGGGAAGAAATATAAAAAGTGTTGCGGCAAATGATATGAGCAAAATATTTTTAGTCCGCCACGGACAAGATACGGATAACGCGGCGAAAATTTTAAATGGGCGACGAGACACCGAATTAACCGAATTGGGGCGCGAACAAGCAAGAAAGGTTGCTGAGAAACTTTGTGACAATGAAATTCAGGTCATTTTCGCTTCTCCCCTTAAAAGAACATACGAAACCGCGCGTATTATCGCTACGGGATTGGGGATTGATGAAATTATTACTGATGAGCGTTTGATCGAAAGGGAGTTTGGAGTTTTTACCGGGCGACCGGTGGCGGATATTCCAAAATATACGGATAAAATTATTTCGACCGATAAGGTAAATTATTTTCTTGAAGTGGAGGGGTCGGAGAGCTTTCCAATGTTATTGGAGCGCGGAAAGGAAATTTTGCAAGAGATCAAACAGAGATATCCGAATGAGAACGTGCTTGTGGTAACTCACGGCGACATAGGTATGATGATTAGGGCGGCGTATCATAATTGGAGCTGGGAGCAAGGATTGCGAGCGCCATATTTTGAAAATACGGGAGTGCTTGAATTATCGGAAGGCCAAGATATATTAGAATAAATTTTCAAAAATCATTAGTTATAAAAAATTATGAAAATTATTCGCCACAATGAAGTTAAGAAGGTACAAAACAGCAAGCAATGTTGGGTATCCGAATATCCTTTGGAAGATAAAGATATAAACGGGGCTTTTGTTGAATTGACGGGCAGGGAGCCGGACGAGGGCCGGGTTGTAAATTTAGTATGTAAAGAATTGGCCTACGTTATAAATGGATCTGGCAAGCTGGTGGCCAACGACGAAGAAATCAATCTGAGGGCCGGCGATTTGGTCGTGATTGAGCCGGGTGAAAAATTTTTCTGGGATGGCAATATGACATTGTTCCTTCCTTGTACTCCGGCCTGGTATCCGGAACAATATAAAAAAGTGGAATAATTTATTATTATGGAACTGAAAGATTTTTTGGTTGAAGCAAAGATCAATACATATGCCAAAGACGGCGAAGGGGGCGAAAGAGTCTTGGAAGATGGTAGCAAGGAATTGATCTATGAGAACAAAGAATGGAAATACAGAGATAGATACTTTGGCTTTAACCCGTTTATCGGGGAAGAAGCTGTGTGGGAAAATGGTAAGATGATTTGGGGTATGAATTATTACGGTAAAATTCTGTCGGACAAAGTTGATGTGAGCCAAGTTTATCAATTTCTTAAAAAAGCGATGAGATTAGTGGAAGCAGACCGACCATTCAGGGGACCGACGGAACTTCAGGAGGAGGAATGGGATTATAGAGATGAAAACAATGGCAATATCGATAAATTTGAAGGAGTGGAAACGATCTATTTTCAAAAAGAAAAAGTTTACGAATTAAAATATCACGGCGGAGTTATCAAAGAAGCGAAATAATATGGCAATAGAAAATAAAAAAGTAGGAGCCGGAGTCGGAGTAATGCTGATGAAAGAAGGAAAGATCCTTCTTGGGAAAAGGCACACTGACCCAAATAAAGCTGATTCCGAATTGCACGGAGAGGGCTCGTGGACTATGCCAGGGGGCAAGCTTGAACTTGAAGAGTCTTTTGAGGCTGGTGCGAAGAGGGAGGTATCTGAAGAAACGGGGATTACATTAAACGAAGCAAAAGTAATTTGCGTGAATAATGACAAGAACGAGTTCGCTCATTTTGTGACTATTGGCCTGTTTTCCGAGGATTTTAACGGGGACCCGAAAGTCATGGAGCCGGATGAGATTGTGGAGTGGCAATGGTTTAACTTGGACAATCTGCCAAGCCCGCTTTATTTTCCAAGCGCGAAAATTATCGAAAACTACAAAAAGAATTTGTTTTATATTCCATAAATATGGCCACGATAAAGAAATTTGAAGATTTGGTTTGCTGGAAAAAATCCAGAGAATTGACTCGGGAAATTTACAGTGCTCTTAAAAGTTGTTCCGATTATGGTTTTAAAGACCAAATTCAGCGAGCTTCTGTTTCAATATTAAGCAATATTGCCGAGGGTTTTGAGCGGGGGACGAGACAAGAGTTTTTGAATTATCTGTATATCGCGAAGGGCTCGGCCGGAGAAGTTCGCGCGCAGTTGTATGTTGCGTTTGATGCGGGTTATTTAAATATTGAAAGATTTAAATATTTAAATGGTTTGGCGGAAGAATGTTCGCGACTGGTTCAAAGTTTTTCAGATAAAGTGAAGGGAAACACAAGACAGGGATTGCAATACAAAAAGGCGGAAAAATTAGACCCGATAGAAGAAATGATAAAACAAACAGCCCCGGAAGTGTATAGAAAACTTCACAACGGAGAAGCATAAAGCTAAAGAGTTATGGAGGATAAAAAAGAAATTCCGGAAATAATCAAGCAAGTGGGATTTGATTTTCATTGGGACGAGAAAAAGGTTTGGAAACTCAATGTCCCCGTTGTTGAAATGGATATTAATAAATTAGTGTGGCATTTCAACGTTCCTTTTCATTGGCACGATGGGGGCGCATACAACCTTACTTCAAAAGAAATTATCGATAATCCTGAAAAATACAGAGAAGAATATGATAGGGTAATGAAAACTGATTTAAGCTATCCGATTGATATTATGGAGAACAAGGGCCGATGGGTGATTCTTGACGGATTGCACCGTTTGATGAAAGCATATATTCAGGGGTTGAAAAAAGTTAAGGTTAGGATTATTCCACGAGAAAAAATACCGGAAATTTTAATTGAGAAGTAATAGTAAATAACATATGGTAAAAGAGCGGTTTAAATTGATTCCCGAAGTATATTTAATCCTTGTTAAAGACGGAAATATTTTATTATCCAGAAGATTTCAAACCGGGTACGAGGATGGAAATTATAGTATGGTGGCCGGGCACGCGGATGGAGAAGAGACAATGAGAGAAACAGTGGCGCGAGAAGCTAAAGAAGAGGCCGGTATTGATATTAAGCCGGAAGGATTGGAGCATCTTTTGACAATGCATCGCTGGTGCGGAGATCACGAAAGAATCGGTCTTTATTTTACTGTAGAGCAATGGAATGGTGAAATAAAAAACATGGAATCCAACAAGTGCG
>JBAZMG010000076.1:0-3751 GCA_041649895.1 Minisyncoccota bacterium
TTGAAATCTCTCACACGGTAGTCTCCGTTGTATCTCTTTACGAGTCGTTGGAAAATCTGTCTGGGTATGAGGCTGGTGACCTGTGTAAAAATATACTTGCCTTCGTTCATAATCAGTGGGGAATGCCCACAAAATTACGAACTCATTTCAAATCGAGGTTGTCAAAGAACTAATATAAAAATATAATTAATAATAAGTTACAAACGTAGATGCGTCGCTTAACGCATCATTAGTAATCACTAATAATAAATCTTTTTCCAACAGGCAGCTTTTCTATCGCCAAAACATAAGCATCTGCACAATCATTTACGTGAATCCGCGGCAAAAAATTACTCCCTCCGCCAAGAATGACGATTCTTCCATTTTTTGCCATGTTTATAACCTTGCCAAACATTCCCCCATTTCCATAAATCTGAGCAGGTAGCATTTCAATAAGAGGTATTGAACTATCACGTTTTATTATATCAATCATTTCATCATAACATCTTCCCAACGCAGCCATTCCTTTCCTGGCTATCGGCCAACTTTCATCAGCTATCTCATTGCCCTTTGTGTCAAAACTTGCTCCCGAGGTAAGAATTAATGGACAAGTAAGCCGTTTTGCCAATTCAATTGTGTTATTAAGATATTGTCCGGTAATTCTTTCAAGTTCTTTGAATTTTTTATCAGAGATCCTTCCGGGCTTAAACGGGATCATAGCAGTATAAACCAATACGTCAACCCTGCCTGGTATTTCTATTTTATCAGCCTGTAAAATATCTCCCTTAATAAATCTCACCCTCGATTTATCAAAAAGCATATCATGGTAAGGGTTTCGGGAAATAATTGTCACCTCATGACGTCTGTCAATCAATCTTTTGACGAGATGTGAACCTAAAAATCCTGTTCCCCCAATAAGTAAAATATTCATATATCATCGCCATGTAATATCAACCGGATTGCGCCTGGGCACAGAAGTAATTGTATATTTGGAGTACCCAAACAGCATTGGGCAAGCTGCTTTGCGCCCCTCAGGCAGACATAAAAAATCCTGTAATGGTTTGTAATTTTCCAGAGCCATTATTACGAAGCCGGCCCAACATGTTCCTATCCCAAAAGAAGGTGCGGCAATATCAAAATGAGTCAGTGCAATAATCGCCTCCGTGGGATCGTTAATCGGTTCGGCGGGGACATGAGCAAAAAGTAGATGAGGAGCTCTATGGGAAATTAAATCTGTCCCGTTATCCCAGGCAGATATTAAAACAGGCACATAAGGTGCAAGCGGATGTGATGTGTTTAGTATGGTTCGCATCCAATCAATTGTTAAACATGCAACTTGTTGTACAATGGAAGGTTCAAATATTACAAGCCATTTTACCGGTTGGCTGTTCCCTCCCGAAGCGGCATAACGGGTTACATCAAGAACTTTAGTTATTAATTCTTTGCTAACCGTTTCAGAAGAAAAATGCCTCACTGAACGTCGTTTTTTAATATATAATGATAGATTCTGCGACTCAATCCGACCTTCGGAAGCAGTTATGTCCATTTTATCATCGAGCAGAAAATTTAATGTAAGAGCCTTCTGCGGACAAAATGATTCACAATGTCCACATTTGATACAAAAACCGGATTTTTCGTCAGAAATTTCTGGATAACCGGAAACAGAATGATTATCAATAATTTTTGTTACACATACTGTTACACAGGTATTGCATTTAATGCATAGTTTCTCATTTATTATTATCACGGGCATTGTCTGATATTATTTGTTGTTTGTGTAAAATATTGGTGGAGGCAAACGTTCTTTTTATACCCTTTCTGTATTTCACCGCGGAATAGCCAAATATAACAAATAGTCCTTCTCTGCTGGCATACTTTATTCCATGCTCTTCCCTGAAATTTTTAGCTTTTTTCCCATTTTGAATTAAGGGATGTATCGCACCTAACATACAAGTTCCCAAGCCCAAAGATTCAGCGGCATACATGGCTGTTGTGGCGGCAACAATAGGATCGGCCGGGTCGGCATAGGGTGAACCGTAGAAATACATGGCTAACGGGGCATCGTAGTTAACCAGGTTAATACCCTGCCCCAGGCCATTAATGTACAGATTGAAAGCAGGTCTTACAAAGCCCCTGAATAATTTATCGTTTGCCTTACCCCAAAATGGACGCATGATAGCCAGAAAGCATTTAGAAACAAACCATTTTATTCCGTTAAGATACTCGCAAAAATCGACGGCAAACTTTCTTGTTTTTTCTTTAGTATCAAGGATCAGGACATTTACATCCGAAGGAGGCAATCCCATTGGCGAAGTTCTTGCCGCACAGAGAATTTTTTTTGCCACTTCGGGCTCAACTTCTTTGTCAAGGAACTCCCTCACGCTCCTCCTTCTTTGGAATAAAGCAAATAACTGCTCATAGTTTGCTGTGTCCGTCACCGGAGGCAGATCAAACAGATCGGCTTTGGATAATTCCCGCCCCGTAACCTCAATAGCTCCTGTCGGACAAATAGCCATGCAATGTCCGCAGCCAATGCATCCAAACGCCGGGGTTTTACTTATTGTTGCCTTATTATTTTCAAGGCAAAGACTAAAGTCTTTACAGACCTGAACACATAAGCCACAACCGGTACATTTGACAGAGTCAATTCTTATGGATGCCTTTTCATTTGTTCTGGATGTCGGAATTGCTATTATAATAATTGATTATTTTGTTCATACCCGGGCATATCCTAATGTTTCTATATCTTTAATATCTTTTGTCAGATAAGTTTTCCCATTAGCTATTACATATAAATCATCGCAAATATCAATAATATGTTTGTACAGATGGTCAGTAATTATTATTCCTTTATTATCTTTTTCCCGAAGAATTATTTTTTTTATAGCATCTACATGAATGGGCATAACATGAGAAAATGGTTCATCCAACATACAAAATTTTGTTTGAGAAACTAAGATTGTATATATTTCAATAATTCGTTTCTCGCCTCCGGATAAATTGACCAGTTTTGACTTATAGTATTTTTCGAATTCCGGAAAGATTTCAATCAAATCTGCGAAATCCAGTGCGAAATCACTAAATATCCTTTTAATTGTTAATGAATTAGGAATAAATTTCTTCTGTGGCAAATATCTTAAGTCTTTTGGAGAACGGTTTGAAGTTACCAGAGCATTACCGTTAATTCGGATTGATTTATTATTAGGAATAAGATCCCCAAACATAATTTTCATTAAACAGGATTTACCTGCCCCGTTCCTTCCTAATAATCCTGTTACTTTCCCTGTCTCAATTTTTAAATAGACATCCTGCAAAACTCGTTTTGAACCGAATTCTAAGATAACACTGTCAACTTCAAGTGAATTTGTCATCTAATTTGTAGAGTTATTGTAATAAGTATTAGAAATAAAAAAAAGTCGAATAGTAAAGCCGAAATCCACAAGAGTTTCTTTGTCAATCCCAGGTTTTTATAATAGGAGAAATCATCCTTTTTAAAATTATGGATATAATAAATAATCAAGCCAAATGTGGCAATCTTAAACCAAAATATTGCTGAAAAAGTATCAAACCCCCAGGCATAAATAATACCCACACAGGATAAGGTAACTACCAGGCTCGCAAAAGCAAATGATTTATAGAATGTTAATAATAATCGTAATGTCCTCATATCGGTTGACAATGGCGTATGATATTAGCTCTTAATATTCTGGTATTCGATTTCAAATTTTAACTCTTTTGCAGCCTCAACAACCATTTTCATGTCATGAACGCC
>JBAZMG010000077.1:0-3670 GCA_041649895.1 Minisyncoccota bacterium
CACTCAGTCCCGGACCGTCCAGGGCCAGTTGCCCGAAATAGTCCGGGACTTCTTTACCCTGCAATTGATCTACGTATAATTTTGCCAGGTATTGTGCCAGCATGAAACCATGTCCGCGCATACCCACAAACAAGCCCCGGGCAGGATCCACTATATAGCGCGGCTCGGTGTAATAACCACTCCAGAAAGCCTGGAATCCTACGTTCGCTATCTGCGGGATCCATTGTGTAAACACCTCGGCAACAATATTCAGGAAGTCTCCGGTATTAACCTTTAGGTTTTTCCCCGATTCCTGCATATCCACCATTGGGGAGGCACATCCAATGATCTGCCCGGTATCTTGAAGTTGCTGTCCGTAAACGGCCGAAAATCCTTTGTATTTGCGGCGGTCAATCAACATATCCAGGGCTTTCCCGTCTTTGCCGAGTAAGGGCATGCGCTTTGTTATGAAGGCCTGGTGCCTTACGGGGTATATGCCTGTCATGTACCCGAGTTTTCGGGCAAAAGCCTCTCCGTTATGGCCTAATGCATTAATGAACAATTTGGTGCGATACATTTTGTATTTGTTCCCCGGATCCAGTACAAGTACGAAATACGTATCCCCTTGTTTTTCCACGTCCACCACCCGGGTTTGTTCCAGAATGAGTCCTCCCCTGACAACACCAAGATGCCGGATGAGGTCCAGTGTTTTTCCGGGACTGGCCTGCCAGCAATTGTTGGTGATCAGGGCGTGAGAATAGATTTTCAAATCCGGATTGAAACCGGGAGATACTTCTTTGCGGAAATCCCCGGCCTCTACCATATAAGCATCCGACCATGCTTTTGATGCTTCCAGGTTACGGTAAGTAACATCGTCGTGAACAAAATTTACATAACGGGAAGGATGAAAATCAATGCTGCTTATCTTTTCCAGTTCTTTGAAAATCTCCAGGTTGCGGGAAGAAATATCTGCCAGTGCCGGCAGGCTGAATGCCGGTCGGCCGCCTGCGATGTTTCTCCAGGAGCTGCCCCTGTCGTTGTTCGCCATAACGGGTTTGAAACCTTCCCCGGCAAGGTAACGGAACAAGGCACTTCCGGCAATACCTCCACCGGCAATAAAGGCACCGGTTTCTTCGCTTTCCATACCGCTTTTAACCCCCTCGGGAAGTATGATCTGCTGCCGGTCTTCAAAGGGAAGCAATTCGCCCATCTGGACCAGGTTGGCCATGGGTCCCCTCGGAGTAAGGTCTGATATCACATGGATCCCGTAATTGCGCAAAGTCTGCACGGCCCTGGGGAAACACCGGGTTCCCCGGCAGGCTCCCATCCCCATCCGGGTGATGTGTTTTAGTTCATCTGCGGTAATGGAAGTTCTCTCTCCAACAAGGTGTAACACATCTTCCAGGCTTACATCTTCACAATGGCAAAGATAGGTTTTGGCATCTCCATCCGCTTTTCTGTCTGTCAAACGTACGGGTTCCGGATAATTCTCTTTCACAATAAAACCTCTCAATGACAGCAGGTCCTGCGGATCCGCTCCGTAAACCTTCACGCGGGCAACGTTTGTTTTATTGGGTTTACGCAATATTTTTTCCAGTACACCTTCCGCTTTTTTAGTTCCCGTATTATCCACCAGGTACACTTCCGAACCTTCCCTTACATCGTATTCAACAGGCAGGAACAAGGTGTTTTTTGACAGATCATAACCGAAAATTGCCAGGCCGGGGCACTGGCTTACACAAGCCATACATCCCGTACATTTGTCGTAATCCACAAAGGGAACGGATGACGTGGATGTCTTGGTTATGGCTCCGAATTTACAGGCAAAAGTACAGGGATTGCAGGCAAATCCGTACAGACAATCTATCAGTACGAAAGGCCTGGCTTTCATCCGTTCCGGGGAAGGCAATTTGGGATCATCCAGCACCTTGACAGGATGCTGCTGAGAATCAATATATTCCTTTGAAACAGCCAGGTAGTCGTCGTAATTGGTGCGGATTCCCAACTGTTGCATGATCTCGTACGCACACTGTTTTCCCCTTAGAACGGCCGATGTGCCTTCACCTATTCGTATGGCATCTCCTACACCGTGACAGCGAAACCCGAATACTTCACGGCCTTTAGTCAGTAATTGATCATCCGGTATCAGACCCGTGCAGATGTTGATCGCATCTATGCCTTCCAGCAATTTTTCTGTGCCCGGAACAACTTTAAAGTTTTTACATTCTGCAATAATTGCCCCGGTGATGCCTGTATAATCGCTGTTCGGGATGGCTTCCAGAAGCATATGAGAAGTAATGATTGGGATCCCCAGTCGCCTTACCCTGTTTGCCTGTACGGGGAATCCTCCCTCATTTGGCATGGCTTCTATAATGGCCTTGACATTGGCTCCTGCCTGCATGGCCTGGTATGAGGTCAAATACCCTATATTCCCGGCTCCGACCGTCAGTATGTTTTTTCCCAGGAGTGTCAGCTCACTGTTCATCATTCTCTGGAATACAGCGGCTGTATATACACCAGGAACATCATCGTTTTTAAATGCCGGCATAAAAGGAACGGCACCGGTGCCAATAACCAGGTATTCCGTGTCTACGTAAAATATTTCCTGTGTTTCAATGTTTTTTACGGCCAGTCTTTTATCGTCAAAAATATCCCATACGGTACTGTTTAGCAGAATTCCCGCGTGGTTTTCACCGGCCAGGGTCGCTGCTATCTCGAAACCGCGCATGCCTCCAAAACGTTTTTCCTTTTCAAAAAAGAAAAACTGATGGGTCTGCATGTTAAACTGACCTCCTATACGTGCGTTGTTGTCAATGACCAGGTTGTCAATACCCACCCTGTTTAATTCTTCACGAACGGCCAGGCCTGCAGGTCCGGCACCTATGATCGCTACAACAGTTTTGTATATTTTCAGGGGTTGTTCCCGGGGGCCTGTTTCGTCTGAAGAAAGAAAGCCGTCGGGGATACGGCGAACTTCTTTTACGTTATCAACTTTTGTTATGCAAATCCTGCGGACTTTTCCGTCAACAAGCATTTCACAGGCACTGCATTTGCCGATGCCACAGGAAAGACTCCTGTTACGATGGTCCAGGCTGTGTTTGTGTATCAAAAGACCTGACTGATGCAAAGCGGCAGCAATGGTGAATCCTCGTTGACCGTATACGGTTTTTCCTTCAAACAAAAAAGCAATTTTATCTTCTTCCGGTATAGGGAGAATAGGATGGTTCCTGATAGATGACATAACGAGATTTATAGGACTGTGTTAATTGAATAGCAAATGTAGAAATCTTTTAACAGATTTATACAATTTGTCCCTGAATTCTTCCTGTTTACATCCAATTTTACAACTGATGTTTAATTAAAAAAAGGAGTCTTATGTGTAGTAAAATTTTGAAGCTGGCGGGGTGTGTACTCCTTGCTGCAGCATGGGCCTGTGACGGGCTAAAGATCGTTCCCGGATCTGAAGGGAATCTTATTGTGAATGTCTCTATGGAAACACCCTTTGGGGTAAAGACAAAAAGTGAAGATCTGAGTGCTTACAATTTCTTGCTTATGGATAGCCGGGCGGATACGGTGTACTACAATACAGTAGGTGAAATTGCCGGAAGTACCATCTCCCTGGAACCGGATTTTTATCACGTAATCGTGTTCAACAGACACTTTTCTGTACCTGCATTTGACCAACCCTATT
>JBAZMG010000078.1:0-3657 GCA_041649895.1 Minisyncoccota bacterium
ACATCGGATCATTGAATCCCAAATAAAGGGGCAGATTGTACGCTCCCGGATCGGTTTTGTCCGCCGCGAAAAACAAGAACGGCTCATTTTTTCTTTCATTGAATTCGATTTCACAAACCGCGGGCCCAAGTCCTTTTACGTTTCCGGAAAAAGAATCTTTTAACAGATCCTGGCCGGCACCGTAAAGCCCCTGGTCAAAAGCGATTTCCGTTCCGAATTTGAAGGCGTCCCACGCCAAATGATGGATATCGTCGTTGTTCTCGCCGCGAGTGTGAGTGCAAAGAATGGCGATATCATCGCCCGTAAAGGTCACCCGATAATCGATGAGGAGATCCTTTTGGTTTTGCTCAACATATTGCTTTACCGCGTCCAACAGCCTTTTACTCGGCTTGATGTGTCCGCCTATACTTCCAACATCGGCTTTTATCGCGGTAATTGTTGTTTTTTGATTTTCCATATTTACCCGGTCAAATACCCGAGTTAAACAGCGCTACGCGCTAATTTTGCTTCGCAAAATTGTTTAACCGGGTAATTTTAAATTATGTTTATTATTTTTGTTGCTTCTATTAAAATTAAATTATATTTTTTTATTATACCCGTAATTTAAAAGTATTTGACCGGGTTATTCTTCGATTATAAACATTTTTAATTTAAAGTAAAATTCATCATAGAACTCCCTTAATTTCCAACTCAAAGCGCTTGAAAAAATCTGCCATAAATTTGTGCCTTTCTTCAGCAATCTCTTTTCCGGTCTTTGTTAAAATTTTAGATTTTATTTTCTTGATAGAGTAATAATATTCCAAAAGAGCGGAATCTTCCTCTGTGTATGCGTAGTTTCTCGCGTTTTTCAGTAGTTTTTTCTCGTTGCCCGTGTACAAATGTGCACACCCCGCATATCCGGCAAATAAAAAATCACGCGCAACCCCCACCGCTCCGATCGAATCCAGTTTGTCGGCATCAAATAAAACCTTTGCCTCAATTGATTTAGGATCATGGTTGTTTTTATTCCGATGGGACAAGATACAATGCTTAATGTTTTCTATAACCGCCTTATCAAGATTATATTTTGCTAAGATTTCCTGCGCCAATTCCACGCCTTTTTCAGCGTGGCAAATTTTTCCCTTGCTGTCCATTTCTTCCTTTCTCCCGATGTCGTGCAGATACACCGCCATCTTAATAATATTCATATCCGCTTTCTCTTTTTTCGCGATTCGAACCGCCAGTTTATATACCCGTTCCACATGCGTCCAATCGTGGCACCCACTGCAATTTACAAAATACTTTTTTGCCTCAGTTTCTATCTCCTTGATTATTTTAACGTTTATTTTCATCGTATTAACAAAATTTAATTTACCAGTGTACCGAACGGCTCTCCTTTGAGTGCCTTGGAAATATCATTCAGTTTTTTAACATTAAAAACAATAATGGGTTTTTTGTTTTCCGCGCACAGGGCAAAAGCAGTCGCGTCCATTACGTTCAAATCTTTTTCGATCGCCTCGCGATAACTTATTTTTTTGTAGAGTTTCGCCCCGGAAAACTTGTTCGGGTCTTTATCGTAAACACCGTCGACGTTAGTTGCTTTTAAAATAAGATCGCATCCGACCTCGCAAGCGCGAAGAGCGGCCGCGGAATCGGTCGTAAAAAACGGATTGCCCGTTCCTCCGGCGAAGATCACGATCTTTCCTTTTTCAAAGTGATCCAGGGCTTTTCTGCGTAAATACGGTTCGGCAACCGCGTCCATTCTTATCGCGGTCATCATTCTGGTCTGTTCACCGATCTTTTCCAGGCACTGTTGTAACGCGAGCCCATTAATCACGGTCGAGATCATTCCCATTTGATGCGCGACCGCCATATCAAACCCGCTCTTTTCGGCAAATCTGCCCCTGAAAATATTGCCTCCGCCGACAACCACGGCCAGATCGATCTTATTTTCTTTTTTTATTTTAACAATCTGCTTTGCCATCTGTTCGTAAGCGGCAAGAGATATTCCTTTTCCGTTTTCACCAAAGACCTCACCGCTTATTTTCAACAGAACTCGTTTGTATTTTAGTTTTGCCATATTTACCCGGTCAAATACCCGAGTTAAACAGCGCTACGCGCTAATTTTGCTTCGCAAAATTGTTTAACCGGGTAATTTTAAATTATGTTAATTATTTTTGTTGTTGCCCATCAAGATTAATATAATATTTTTTCATTATAACACGAAATTTAAAATTATTTGACCGGGTTCACCCGATCAAACCGCGCTCCGCGCTAATTTGCTTCGCGAATTGTTTTGCCGGGTAAATTTTAACATTTTTTGTTCTCCGTTGCCAGCTGGCCGCAGGCGGCGGCAATGTCTTGCCCAAACTCGTATCTTTGAGTTGTAAATATTCCCCTTTTTTCCAGATAATCTTTGAAGGTTTTAATGGTCTTTTTGTCCGATGATTTGAACTTTCCCGTGGGATTATACGCGATCAAATTAACCATATAAAGGGGTTTATTCACAAGCTTGGTCAATTGCTCCGCGTTTTCCATCGTATCGTTAACTCCTTTTATCATCAGATATTCAAACATCACCTTTCGCGAGGTTTTCACAATATAGCTATCAATGGCTTTCATTAATTTTTTTAACGGATATTTTTTGGCGATCGGCATTATTGTTTCGCGCAATTCATCCGTCGGCGCGTGAAGCGAGATAGACAAATTGATTTGCAATTTTTCATTTGCCATTTTTTTTATTCCCTCGACAATTCCCGCGGTGGAAATGGAAATTTTCCTAGCGCCGATATTAAACCCATCTTTGTCATTAATAATATCAATCGCCTTCCAAACATTTTCGTAATTTAAAAATGGTTCGCCCATTCCCATAAAAACAATGTTTGTCGCGCTGCGTCGCGGCTTGTAATTATTTTTCAAATAGCGGCAAAAAAGTAAAATTTGCTCCAATATCTCGCCCACCGCCAGATTCCTTACAAACCCCATTTGCCCCGTGGCGCAAAAAAGGCATCCGAGGGGGCACCCGACTTGCGATGAAACGCAAATTGTCGCCCGCTTATCCGAATGCAACATCAACACTGTTTCTATTTTCTTTCCGTCTTTAAGCTCAACCAACGCTTTAATCGAGTTTTTATCATTGGAAACGAATATCTTGTTTTTTATTTCAAGCGAACACTCCTTTTTCAGTTTTTCGCGCAACGCCAAAGACAGATTGGTTGCCTTGTCCCAATCTTCAATAAGTTCATGAAAAACCGCTCTTTTGGCCTGTGTCAAGCGAAAGGGCGGTTCATCAGCCAATAATTTTTCCAATTTTTCCAAGATCATATGTTTTCTTCCCCGTCGATCATTTTGTTTTCCCTCGTCACGACGTAGCCTTGGCGTAGTCGGATTTGTCGCGACGTAGCCTTAGCGAAGTAAGGGCGTAGTCGGATTTGGTTTAATCACTATTCTTCGGAATCATCGCTAAGTATCGCGTTTTCACTAGCCTCGCCCTTTATTTTTTCCACTATACCCGATAGTTTTTTTGTTCTGGTGATGGAAACTTTTTCAAATTGGTCGGAAGTTGATTTCAGGCGAACTCCCAAGGTGTCCAACTCATCATTATATTTACCGTATTCGATCTCAAACATTTTTATAAGCTTGATTATCTCGTAAAGATTTTCCTGATATTTAAAACTT
>JBAZMG010000079.1:0-3445 GCA_041649895.1 Minisyncoccota bacterium
GAAGAGCGGAAGATTTGCCGTCATTCGTCCAATACATCCGCGCAGCTTTTTACCCTTGTACAGAGTCACAAAGGCGCCTCTTTGCTGTTGAAGCAAAGGAGGGTAGCCGGAAGCTTGTTCCAGGGATAAGTGTTTTCCCCTGACTACTACAGATTCAATGGATTTTCGGGCAATATCCAGTAACATTTCTTGTTCTTCCGGTTTTATACTGTCTCCGGAAGCGTTGTTTTGTTCTGTTACGGCCATAGCCCAGTACCCGACTACCTGCGACTTGTCCCCATATAAAGCAGAATCCCCGGAATTTTTATAATCAATAGCCCTATAGGAAAAAGAGCTGTTACCGGAAGTCATGTACAGAAGTGTCAGGACAGAGGTCCATCCGCACAAGCTGGTCGCCAACCCGGGCACGTGAAGCCGGCTGTTTTCCGTTAATGTTTGCATCAGGGCCTCCGGGGCGTTTTGCAGAATGGCATCCCTGGTGGCCGCATCTACTGTCAGGGCATCTTCGTACCCCGGGTAATGCGAAAAATCGGAACTGATAACGAACAGGTTATCCGTATTGAAATAAGGGACAAGCACTTTCGCGATTTTTTCACACACAGAAGGATCTGAAGTCCCAATAATAATGGGAACGATAACGTACTCATGCCTGAGTACATGATGCAGAAAAGGAAGCTGTACTTCCAGGCTGTGTTCGTCGCGGTGTGCCCGGCTGTCTTCAGAAAACAACCCGGGATGGGTTAAAACAAGTTTCTTGCAGAAATCAACATCTGTGGTGACAGTGCCATATGGCATCAAAAAATCGCCCTGTGTATAAACAGCCGCCCCTTTTAGCGCAACCTGGTGCGAGGATCCTATGAGAAATATTCTTTCGTACCTGTGTTCTTCGTCTATCTGGTTGAATGCAGAAGCTGCCACCGTCCCGGAAAATACATACCCGGCATGCGGGCTGATAACAGCCCGGACATTATTACATTCTTTGGATTTGGCCCGGCTGAAGAGGTGTTTCAATTCCCGTTGTAGCTTTTCAGGAGAGGCGGGATAAAACCTGCCGGCAACGGCGGGGGTACGTGCCTGGGCTTTCATCTTAATGCCATTGGTATTCGGAACCTTCCAGAGGGTCTACGTTCTTGTACAGGAAGAACAAAATGTTCTCATGGTTTTTCCACCAATCCCGGTACGCTTGTGCCACCTGTGAGTGAGATGTTTCATCGTCTGTGTCCAGGGGCTGAAATTGTGCTGAATCCGCATTTTCTTTCCTTATAAGCAACGGATTTTGTGAAGCAAAAGGCATAGTCCCGTCTTCACTTTTATTAGGAGCAAGGCGGATTGCCTCAATGATCCATAAAACATATATACCCAGGCGGCATTCTTCCCGGTAAAAAGACGAAATGGGATTGACAGGAAAATGTATAAGGTGTTCTTTGGAGTCTGCGTACTTCAGGAGAGTCGGGATGGATTCACTTGTTAATTTTGGGAGCTTCAATGCATCATACTCTCCTGATCGAAGAAGATCAATAAAATATTCAGCTTCGGGCTGATTGTCGTCAATGTTGCGTTCACAGGAAGCAACGGACAATACCAACAACAATGATATGATCTTTAAATATTTCATAAAGCAAATATAATCACTTGCCGGTGTAAAATACCGGATTCTAAAAACATCGGGGTCATCCTTGTAAAAAAAGGCAGTTTCCGATAAGTTCATCTCCCGGGCAATAAGCTGCATCTGCTTGTCCGCCACAGGACCATCCAGAATCATAACCCCGGCCGGATTGCCTTTAAAAGGAACATTTGTAAAAAAATCTACCTGAAATATAACGTTTCTATAAAGAGCCTTTTAAATGCTTTAAAGCCGCCTCGTAATCCGGCTCTTGTGTAATTTCAGGAACGTATTCAACGTACTGAACGATCCCCCGGGAATCAATGATAACGGTTCCACGGGCCAGAAGTCTGACTTCTTGCATAAGGTAACCGTATTTTGTGCCAAAATCCACATCCCGGTGATCCGAAAGCGTGATCACATGATCCAGACCTTCAGCCGCACAAAAACGACGCTGCGCAAAAGGAAGGTCACAGGAAACAGACAACACTACAAGGTTTTTGAAATTGGCCGCTTCTGCATTAAAACGTCGGTTTTGTGCCTGGCAGACCCCGGTGTCTATAGAGGGATAAACGGCAATTACAACTGTTTTACCGGAATAGTCTGAAAGTTTTACAGGTTCCAGCTTGGCATTTACCACTGTGAAATCGGGCGCTTTGTCGCCCGGTTTAATAGCTTCACCTGCCAATTCAACGGGTTTACCGCCAAAAATAACTGTTCTTTTCATAAGCACAAAGATAAAAAAAGATAAGAGTCGATGTCACTAATAAACACCCGGAATGATCCGGTATTTGACTTCTTTTTTATACGTATCCCACAGTTCTCCGTATTTGGCACGGCAGCGTCTGTCATCATCCATTTGGCGGGTACCCAGCAGGAACACGTAATATAACGGGTAGAGCCATACCCAGGGAATTGCGGGATATCCCACACTCAGGGCTATACCTACACCCATAAGCACTTCACCCAGGTAATTGACATGCCGGCTTAATCCCCAGAATCCATTGACCAGTAAAGTGTGACGGCCATCACTTATTGTTCTGGGAGCAATTCCCAGGAACACCCGTTCCGGTTCTGTTTTGAAGAAATACTTCTGCATATTGGCACCCCTTGCCAGGCTCCATCCGGCAAGAAAAATTATAGCATAAATTAATAGAAGCCAGGTAGAAGTTCCGGGATCGGGCATTTCCACTGCCGTCCAAAGTGCTATGGGGTAGAAGTACGGGTAGAAGGTCAAACACCCAAAGCCGAGTTTAAAGCCAACCCTTTCGGCAAAGAGATCGTACGTGTAAAGGTGCACTTTTTCAAAAGTCATGTAATCCCATACAAAATAGGAAAGCATAATGGCACACAGCCAGATACCCCGGGGAACGTCCCCGAATTCCATAATCCTGTGAGCAACAAAAGCAATGACGTTCAATTGCAGCATGATGGCTCCGATCATATACAGCCACATTTTGGCGTCTATTCTGCCTTTAAAATATTGCGGGTTTTCTAACCTGCCCAGGAAAAGGTCTGCTAAAAATCCTTTTCCTGTAGGAGCAAACGGGATAACAGACAAAAGGGAAAAAATCAATCCGAATGTACAGGCTCCGGCCAGACTATACCAGCGAACGGTATACAGCCAGTTGTATGGCACCCAGCCCAGGTACCCTAAAAGAAACCATATAGCAATACAAACCAACAACACCAACCGGCCGTTAAGCCGGTAACGTAATAATTTTCCGGTATTGGAATCCCTAACGTACCCGTCCATCCAACGGCCGGGAAGTACGTAATGCAGTAAAGTGATAATGGCATAAAGAAACCACGGGGTGAAAAAGCCGATAATTTTTATCATCT
>JBAZMG010000080.1:0-3390 GCA_041649895.1 Minisyncoccota bacterium
GTCATGTTTTCTTTTATTCTATTAATGATCTCAGTCCTTCTCTGTACGACGGATATTTTGGTTTCCAGCCGAGTTCTTTCTTTATCAATGCATTAGAAACCCGAGTATTCATAGTCAGTGTTGGGAATACATGCTTCCCGGTGACAAGTCTCAATATGAAATTGGGAATCTTGACGATTTTCCTGACGTCGAATATTTGAGCTAAATACAACATGAAGTCTCTTACGCTGACATTTTCATCATCGCACAGTATGAACTTTTTACCGCAAGGTAATTTTTCTATGGCTAAGACATAAGCATCTGCACAATCCTCTACATGTATTCGTGGCAAGCAATTGTTTCCTCGGCCAAGGATAACAATTCTTCCGTTTTTTGCCATGGAGATCATTTTGTCAAACATACCCCCGTTTCCATAGATCTGAGCAGGCAGCATCTCTATGAGAGGAATGGCATTCCGGTTCTTGATGTCCGAGACCATTGCATCGTAACACTTTCCAAGTGCTGCCATTCCTTTTCTTGCAATGGGCCATGTCTCATCCGCCACTTGGCTGCCTTTTGTTTCAAAGCTTGCGCCGGAGGTCAGTATCAACGGGCAGGAAAGCCTAAATGCAAGGTCAATTGTGTTTTGGAAATATTGCTTAGTGATAATTTCGAGTTCCTTGAATTTTTTGTTTGAAATGCGACCCGGCTTAAACGGAACCATAGCAGTATAAACCATAACGTCGAATCTGTCAGAGATCTTAAGCTTGTCTAACTGTAAAATGTCTCCTTTTATGAACCTGACTTTTGTTGTATCAAAAGGCATTTCACGATCAGGATCTCTGGTAATAATGGTCAGATCATGGTCTCTTTCGATCAATTTTTTGACTATGTGCGAACCTAAAAATCCTGTGCCTCCGATGTGTAAGATTTTCATACCCGGGATTATTTTTAATGAAACTGTCTTAACAGTGTTGTGTAAATGTAGCACTTATAATGAAAAGAACCTCCGTGACAAATCGTAAAAGTAATGTCCCGGAGGTTCTTTAATGATTCAAAATTATATCCTGTATTTATCTTATGTTTTTCAGTTTTTTAGCTAATACTTCAGCCGCTTTAATTAACGGATAAGCAGCCGGACTGCCTGTCAACAAAGGATGTGTGCCAATTTGTGCAGCTAATAAAGTTTTGATATTGGTACGATTTTGAATTAAGAATCCAATGAGATTAGTCAATTCTCCAACACTGTTCCCGCCGCAAACTTCTCCACCTATGATCATTCCGCAATCGGCAGCTACTATCAATTTAACGGTTTGTTCATGTGTATCGGGAAGGGTTCCGGGATGTTTGTCCATTCCTGTAAAACTACCGGATAGAATATTGAAATGTTCACTAATAGCTTTTTCTTCTGTTATACCGGCTGTACCAAAAGCAATATCTCCGATTGCTGTATCATAAATAGCGATAGTACCACTGAAAGTTTTGCAAGGACTTAATTCATATACATTCATCCCGGCAATACGGGCTTCTGCACAGGCTGTTGAGGCCAACATGGTTGCATTGAGTTTTCGTGTAAGAAAATCACGTTTTTCAGCACAATCTCCCACAGCAAAAATATCGGTTGAACAATTATTAACACGCATATACTCGCATGTTTTGATGAAACCTAATTCATTCAATTCGATTCCCGATTTTTTAGCCAGTTCGGTATTGGGAACATAACCCATGGATAGTATAACAGCATCGGTTTCTATTTTCTCCCCGGTTGTTAGTATGATATGGTCTACTTTACCATTTTTCCCGATAATTTCTTTTACCCCTTTATTGGTAATTACTTTTACCCCTCTATTTTTTAGCAATTCTTCAGCTTTAACGCCAAACTCTTTGTCAAAAGCTTTATTAAGAATATGAGATTCTATTTCAAGCAAGGTAACATCCCATCCGGCTTTATTCATTTCGTCAGATACTTCTACCCCAATAAATCCGGCCCCAATTGTAATGATTTTTTTGAGCCCTTTAAGCTTATCGTACATTTTGTCCAGATACACTTTGTTTTTGGGGATGGTAAAGACGTTTTCCAGATCGCATCCTTTTAACCATTTAGGCTTAGTAGGTATAGAACCGGTTGCAATTATTAATTTCTCAAAATATATTTTTCCGCCATCGGATAATGAGCATTCTTTATTTTCAATATCTAAAGTAGTAACTTCTGCAATTTTAATTTCCACCCCTAAGTTTGTTAATAATTTATCAGGCAGAATATTTTTATCACTGTCGTGCAAAGAACCCAAAATGTAAGGTATTCCGCAAGGAACAAGGATTTTTTCTTCTTTTCTGACTACTACTACTGATTTTTCAGGGTAAAACGTTTTGGCACTTATAGCTGCTTGTAAGCCCGAAGCACCCCCTCCGATAACTAGAACATTAATTGTTTCCATGTGAATATGATTTTTTTTTAGATGAAATGATCAAATCAAGTATAACAAATTTACAAAAAATTATTCATAACCGGAATAGACAGATCCTGGATCCTTCGCCCCGGGGATGATACTCTTGACCGATGTACATAAAGCCATATTTTTCGTAATAGCCTATATGAATGCCTGTTTGGCATTTTTTCCCCCTTATTTATCAGTAATGAACCATAATAAGCCCCACCGGCAGTATTATTTCTCTGCTTCATTCATCAATTCAAAGCACAAACCATCAATGGTGTCATTAATGTTAGAAACATTTGACAAGATGATTACTGCCGTTTTCTCCCGGACATCTACTGCCATTGAAGAAGAATATCCGCCAGTCCCCCCGTTATGCCAATATACATCTTCACCGTTGCCGGCTTTTATTATGTGCCAACCCAGGCCTATCGCCATATCTTCATTGATTTTGAAAGTAGATTTTCTTGTCAATGCCAGTTCTTTGTTTTTGGGATCGAACTGAGCTTTGGCAAATTTTGAAAGGTCTTCCGTTGTCGATACAATTCCACCGGCTCCACACAGGACGTCAAATTCCCAATTGGATACCGGCTCGCCATTTTGGTCGAGTCCTTTTACAAGCTTGCTTCCCGGATCTAGAGGACTTGTACATGAATTGTTCATACTGTACTTATGGAAAATTCTCTTTTGCACTAATTTCTGATAACTTGTTTTTTGAGATAAGCCGAGTGTATAGCCCAAAAGGCCTGCACCCAGATTGGAATAAGCGTAAGTTGTAGAAGGTTCGTTTTCAAGATGTAACAATTCCTTCAGGTATTCTTCCATCTCCTTTGGGCCATAATTCTTGTATGGATCCATCACATTTGACAAATCCAGGTTTTCGGGCAACCGGGGCAACCCGGAGGTATGATTGGCCAGACTTTCAAAACGAATTGTAATGTGGTCTTTAAACGTGAAAGGATAAAAAGAATTGATA
>JBAZMG010000081.1:0-3337 GCA_041649895.1 Minisyncoccota bacterium
ACATTCGTGTATTTGGGTGTCTTCTACAACAAAAGAAAGTCCATTCACGCCAATATGAATGGACAATCTGTGGTGTGCCTGCGGTATTTTACTGGTCGCAGACATATTATTATTCCCAGTTACCTGCGTTGTTGTTGGGTTGATCAATACTACCCACCTTCAAGCCGGGATAACGGTCGGTGATCTTGCGTTCTTCGTTCAGGTTAACGATCAGCTGACGTTCCATGCCTCTAAGCAGGACATCGTAAGGTGTACAAGCCTCAAAAAGAGGTACATCTACACCGGATACTTTTTTAACCACGGCCCTCATTTCAAATTCTTCTCCCACCAGTGGAACCCAGCGGAGTGAGTCAATAACAAAATTCGGACGCTTGAGCAATGTATCCTTAACGGCCATTTCCATACTGTCACGGACTACACGACCCTGGGCAACAGCAACCGAGTCATCAAATGATCCGATCTGGCGTACAATGGTTATGGATCCATTGTTGTAGAAAGTTTCCAGGGAATCAAAATTGGGGGCGTATTTCCCGAATTCTGTTTTGTAAGTGGTTTGCAGGGTACGAATATCTTTCAAGCGCTCAATAGCCAGTTTCTCACGAAATGTGCGTTCTTTTTCAAAGTTTATGGGAGACGTGAGACTCCGGATGATTGCATAACCCAAAGCGATGATTATCAAGGGCAGAATAACAATGGTGAGTATTTTTTTCATTATTGAGATATTAATTATTCTAAATGGCGTCCTGCAAAATTAGGAAAAAAAATAACCTCTGCAATAAATCAATTATATTTGCATCAATATCTTTATTATGAATGACCTGTTTCCAAAAGAACATTTTGAAAGTTGGCTGAAAGCTGTTGAAAAATCCCGGAAAATCGTACTGGGTACTCACGTCAATCCCGACGGTGATGCCATCGGCGCGCTTGTGGGTTTGGGACTTTTTTTGAAAAAGAAAGGATTTGAGGTTACCCTGGTCAGCCCTACCAGATATCCGGAATTTTTATCTTTTCTGGATCCCGGCCACGAGATTGTGGTCTATTCGCAGGACGGTCAAACTGCAGAGCAGGCCATAAAAGAGGCAGATATGATCGTTGCCCTTGATGTAAGCGGGTTTTCCCGGATGGATGCATTGGGAAAGATTATGCTGAATTCAAAAGCTTTTAAGGTCCTGATTGATCATCATACGGATCCGGTTAATAAGGAATTTGATCTGGTGTTTTCCACAACACGCATCAGCTCTACCTGTGAGCTGACTTACCGCGTAATCAAATCCTGGAAAGCTGATGCCGTACTTTCAAAAGAACAGGCCGATGCTTTTCTGGCCGGGATCATTACAGATACGAATCAATTTGCCAACAGTGTATATCCCGAAACGTTCCGGGTTACTTCCGAGTTGGTGGCTTTCGGGGCTGACACCGAGTTTATTTACGACCAGGTATACCGCAACTTTTCCTATAATCGCATGAGACTTATGGGTTACGCGCTCCAGAACATCCGCCTGCTTCCCGAATACAAATGCGGGTACATTGTCCTTCCCCTGGATGTTCTTGCAAAGTTCGGCTACAGCAACGGGGACACAGAGGGGTTTGTGAACCTGCCGCTGGCCATCAGCGGGATCTCTGTCTCGGCTTTTTTTCTTCAAAGGGCCGATCACATAAAAGTATCGCTAAGATCCAAGGGCGATATTCCCGTGAACGGAATTGCACGGGAATTTTACCAGGGAGGAGGCCATTTGAATGCCTCGGCAGGGAAAATGGAAGATTCTATGGAAGAGATAGAGCCGTTGCTCAAAAAAGCACTGGGCACAATAATTGCATAGTACGGATTTACAATGAAAACAGCCTTGATTTTGCTTGCCGGACTTATGCTTACAGCTATCTCCTGTACCAAGGAGGACCGCAAACTGACGTTGATTCGTCAGGAAGAAGCCATAGACAAGTTTGTACAATCATTGACAAAAGACACGGTATTTTACAGGAACGGAGTGGTCAGGGCTGTGCTTGAACAGGGAACGCCCGCCGGACAGGCCGACACATTGGCACCGGGAGATACCGCATATTTTTATTATGCCGGGCATATATTCTCAAACGGAAAAGGAGAACTGTTTTATACCAACTCGGACAGCGTAGCTTTATCTTACAACAGGAAGTTGGAAACAGAAGAAGCAAAGATACGTTCGGGAGTTGTGGGAGAAGGACGCTTTTTGAAAGGACTGGATAACGGGTTTCCGGGGATGGCTTTCGGAGAACATGCTTATATCATTTTCAATGCGGATTACGGATTTGGAAACACGAAAGTGGGACTGGTTCCGGCAATGTCTCCGCTGTTGTTCGAAATATGGATTGAAAGGATTGTAAAAAAATAGATACCTTTGCGCGGATGAAAAATATACGCTTCCTGCTTTTAACACTAATGACCGGAACGGCCGTCTTTCTTTCCTCGTGTGCGACTGCAACCGAGGAATCTGCCAGGGAGATGCACGAAAACATACTTGCTGCACACGTAAAAGTGGTTCACAAGGATACTTTGGAAAAAACGGAATCGGGCTTGTACTATACGGTTCTGCGTCAGGGCTCAGGAGCTGCCACAACGGATTCATCCATGGTTTTTGTAAAGGAAACCATCCTGGATCTCAATTACAATCTGCTGGGAAGTACCGAAGAAGAGGTGGCCAGGCAATTGGGTATGTTTAGTTATAAGGATGCTTATATACCCTTATTGTGGTATATGGGAAAGTATTCCATAATGATGGGACTGGAAGAAATGTTGCAGCAGATGCGTGAGGGCGAGGCGCGCAGGATATGGCTTCCATACTGGTTGTCTGCCTATGCAGAAGGAGGTACCAGTGAAAATTCCTCAACCATGGTATACGACCTGGAGCTGGTTAAGGTTGTAAACGATATTGTTAGCTACGAAATTGATACCCTGGAAGCATTTCGCGACAAACATTATCCCGGTCTCGATTCACTGGAACGGGGGTTTTACAAAATGACGATAGTTCCCGGCACAGGGGATTCCCTTGAACACGCATCTACAGTAAGTGCGTATTACGTAGGTAAATTTTTGAACGGACACGTTTTTGACACCAATGTGGCAGATACCGCATTGAAATATAATATTTACAATTCATCCTCCACGTATTCGGAACTCAAAGTCACCTTACCTGATAAAGAAGAGGATACCGATGACACTGAAACATCGGAAGAAGGCTCTGTAGTGGAAGGTTTCAGCAAATGTATGCTCAACATGAAGTACGGTGAAATAGCCATATGTTTCTTTCATTCCGATTACGGATACACGAACGAAGGCAGTTCGGCCACCTCAGCAGGCTCTTAC
>JBAZMG010000082.1:0-3151 GCA_041649895.1 Minisyncoccota bacterium
CTCTGCTTTCAGGTCACTGTTCACTGTTCACTGCTCACTGCTTTCTGCTCACTGCTTTCAGGTCACTGCTCACTACTCACTACTCACTGCTTTCTGCTCTCTGCTTTCAGGTCACTGTTCACTGTTCACTACTCACTGCTTTCTGCTCTCTGCTTTCAGGTCACTGTTCACTGTTCACTGCTCACTACTCACTGCTTTCTGCTCCTTGCCCAATTCCATATTACTACCTGATTACCAATTATATAGCACTCTTCTTCTGTCTGTTAGCTTCCAACCCCATACTTCTGACTCGGCTCACTGTCCATGCGACTCTCTACTCTCTGCCTGCCCGCTCCCGAGTCACGGCTCATATCTTTCGACTTATCTTTCGACTTCAGGATTCGTAGGGGCTTTCAGCTCCCTATTCGATGCTCAGGGTCCTGCCTACCAGGTTCCGGAGGACATGACGTCAAGGGTCAAACAACGCAATTCGTTAACTATCTACATATCTGCACTTTGCGCACAAAATGAATTTGACCCTTGATCCGGCATTCACGTGTTTATTGGGTTTCTGGCGAGTAAAACGTCAAGGGTCAAAAAATACAATTCGTTAACTATCTACATATCTGCACCTTACGCACAAAATGAATTTGACCCTTGATCCGGCAATCACGTCTTTATTGGGTTTCCGGAGAGCAAAACGTCAAGGGTCAAACAATACAATTCGTTAACAATCTATATATCTGCACTTTACGCACAAAATGAATTTGACCCTTGATCCGGCAATCACGTCTTTATTGGGTTCCCGGAGAGCAAAACGTCAAGGGTCAAAAAATACAATTCGTCAACTATCTACATATATGCACTTTACATAAAATTTGAATTTGACCCTTGATCCGGCGTTCACGTGTTTATTAGGTTTCCGGAGAGCAAAACGTCAAGGGTCAAACAATACAATTCGTTAACAATCTATATATCTGCACTTTACGCACAAAATGAATTTGACCCTTGATCCGGCGTTCACGTCTTTATTGGGTTCCCGGAGAGCAAAACGTCAAGGGTCAAACAATACAATTCGTTAACAATCTATATATCTGCACTTTACGCACAAAATGAATTTGACCCTTGATCCGGCGTTCACGTCTTTATTGGGTTTCCAGAGAGGTTGACATCAGGGGTCAAACAATGCAATTCGTTAACTATATACATATCTGCACTTTACGCACAAAATGAATTTGATCCTTGATCCGGCAATCACATCTTTATTGGGTTTCCGGAGGACATGACGTCAAGAATCAAACAATACAATTCGTTAACAATCTATATATCTGCGCGTTTCTATAAAATGTTGCTTAACCTTGGCTTCTCACTCCTCACCTCTCACCTCTCACCTCTCACTCCTCACACTCCAGCAACAGCATCGACAATCTGTTGCATGAGTCCGGCAAGAAAATGCATAACACTCAAACACAGTTGCTCAGCTCCCCGGAACATCCCGGAGCTCTCACATAGGAACATCCCGGATTTTTCACTAATAATTGCACCCAGCTTTACTGCCACCGCATCTAAACCATAAAATGCCACATAGCCGGTAAATGCATAAAGTATGAGCGAACAGAGAGGTACCACTGCAAAATTCAGTAGCAGGCCCCAAAAAGTCACTCTTCCAAAAATCAGGTAGACCAACCAGACAGTTCCGACCTGTACCGTCACAGTGACGCATAACATTTCCCAAAGATACTTTAGAATCTGATTTTTAGGCGACAGTATGTTACGTAACAAAGGAAATAAGATGAGTAACGAGGCTACAGCGCAGTAAGAAAGCTGAAACCCGGCATCCATAAGATTCATCGGTTTGATAATCAACATGATAAGAGCCGATACAGCCAATGCATTCAATCCGCTGCTACGACAACCGAGCATCTTTCCAACTCCGTGTACGGTAAGCATTGTTGCGGCACGGACCACACTGGCCGAGAAGCCAACAATTGCAGCGTAAACCCAAATGAGTGCCAATGCGGCAACATACCTGCCCCGGCCAACAGGCACCACGGCCTCCATCCGGCAATCTGCGCCGACTTGCACTCTTCCGGTCACTTTTCTTCCAAGGACCGGTTCCACCTTACTTTCGGATATCAAATCCGTCTCAAGCCCCGGAGCATTCCCATTCCTAAGGTCCGTTCTCTTTCCGGCCTTTTGCCTAAAGCGACTGCCGGTCTTGCGCCGATACCTTCTCTCCACCTTCCACCGGGCAGGAAGTCCCAATAGGAACAACAGCGTAGCGTACAGCACCCCAACATGCAATCCGCTCACAGCCAGAACATGAGCCACACCTGTATTTGTAAAATTCTCCCTGGTCCCGCGATCCATCTGAGCCTTGTATCCCAGACAGATACCCGAAAGCAGGGCACCGGCCTCGCCTTTAAAATTGTGTGTCATGTCCGCCCGAAGCCATTTTATCTTATCTGTTAAACGGGGCTCCTGCCCCACCCGCTGCACAGAATACACATAGGCACGCCGGTAAAAACCTCGCTGTGCCATATACCGTGCGTAATTGAATGAATCGGCTGCTCCACTATCCGCCACCTTACCCTCTACGGTATCCTTTTCGGGCTCGGGCTGTTCAAAACTGAACGTTCTGCACCGGGTAAAGAAGACATCCCCGGGCCGCCATAAAACCGTATCCGCCGCGAAAGCCGAAGTGTCCGAGACGCCAAGTGTGCCGCCCGAGGTTATGCCCGAAGTGATACCCGAGACGCCCGAAGTGCTGTCCGGAGCGCTGTCCGTGATGCTTTTCCGGACAGCGGGTCCGGCAGCCAGATACGCCAGTACTTTCTCCGATCCGTGGCAGAGGCGGCCGGCCGTGTCCGCAAAAAACAGCAGCCGGCATTCCATACGATCGTAGACACGGCCGGCCGCAGACGTCACACGCACGGGATAGTCCGTCACCTTCAGGCAAAGTTTCACGTATACACCGTTGGGAAGGTCTGAACAATCCAGACCGGCAGATGAGCCGGGACCCAGACCGGCAGACGTTCCGGAAGCAGCACCGTGATCTGTATGGTAAGGGGCAACAGAGGGAGCCGAAGGAACAGAGGGAGATGAAACAACCGAAGCAACAGAGGGAGATGAAGCAACCGAAGCAACAGAGGGAGATGAAACAACCGAAGCA
>JBAZMG010000083.1:0-3129 GCA_041649895.1 Minisyncoccota bacterium
TGTCATCATTGTCATTATTCCAATAGTCCCCGCGGGCACCCAGAGGGTGTGCGCCAAAGAAGTTACTGGTCCAGGCACCGTATTGAAGGACACGCTCTCCTGTTTTCTCGGATACTACCCATTCGGTGTTGCTTTCATTACGAAGATATGGAGACGCCAACGTAGTGTTGAAGTTGGATGCACGCGTCTGTCCTCCGCTGTTTTGACGCCAATACGCATAACGAACACCGCCACCCATTGACAACCATTTTTTGATTTCCGAATTTACATTGGCGTTGAATGAATAACGTTTGTAGTAGTCAGCACCGGAATAACCATTATCATCAAGAACACCGGCAGAAGCAAAATAATTGGTTTTGCCGTCTGCTGTAGCACCTGAAAAATCAAGGCTGTAGTTGTGACGAAGTTTACGGCTGTAGGTGGCTCCATACCAGTCCCAGTCGCTTTCATCCCAACAATAGGTAAGATTAGGATTAATGGAAGGATTGAAATTTGAATCGTAAAGAACCCAGTCCTCATCAATATGATTGAAAGGAGATACATAGATAGGCTTGCCCGTAGTGCTGGTTCCCTTTGCTGAGAAAAAGCATCCGTAAAGATTGTTGGATGCGTATTCAGCTGCTTCCTGCTGCGTCATGGCACCTTCTATGTAATACTTGTCATTATATAAACCTTCCCAAAAAAGAAGCAATGTCTGCTTTGGATCGGCTTTCTTTCCATAACCTACCGCGTTGTCTGAAGTACCCCAGCTCGCGTTGAAGTTTACTTTGACAGCACCGGCTTTCCCGGTTTTTGTAGTGATGATAACAACTCCGTTCGCGGCACGTGAACCGTATAGAGAAGATGCGGCAGCATCCTTGAGGACGGTCAGAGATTCAATATCATTTGGATTGATAGAATTCAACGATCCATCGTAAGGAACACCATCGACAATATACAGGGGAGTGGTCGTACCGGACATATTGGTAACACCTCTGATAGCGATACGTGCTTCGGCACCGGGGTTACTGGCATCCTGTGTTACATTCACACCGGCAGCCACACCCTGAAGGGCATCAGTAAAGCCTGAACCGGAAAATTTTTCTAATTTGTCAGACTTGACAACAGAAGCAGAACCGGTAAATGAAGATTTTTTTACTGAACCATAAGCTATCACAATGAGTTCGTCAATGTTGTTGACAGCAGGTGAAAGAACTACACGCATATCAGGAGTAATAGCTACCTGTTGTGTAGCGAAACCCAGGAAAGAAATCTCTACCGTCTTATCGCCGGCCTTTGTATTCAATACAAAAGTACCATCAACAAGAGTACTAGTTATTTCTTTGGAATTGACAGCCATAACAGCTGCGCCCGGGACAGGTTCACCCTCGGTATCGACGACAACACCATGTATCGTCGTCTGAGCGAAAGCTACACCCGCTGCAAGCACACATAAAGCTGTCAAGAACCATGATTTAACATTCAATCTTTTCATGATTAGTGGTTTTGAGTGGTTAATTGGTTAATAATAGTTGTTATAGAAAAAATAGATTTGGACCAGAAATAAGCCAGTTTGGCTGCTCCTTTAGGTGTGGGATGGAGGTAAAAAGTACCTGCATTACCGTCTTCGGGGATAAAAAAACGCTCATGATATTTCTCAAAATAATCATAGGCATCAAAACTGCCTTTCCAAACATCTTCATACTTATTTATCAGTTTTTCGATTACTGGCAGATACCCGTTCATACGTTCCAGTCCGGCTTTAAGATACATGGCGCCGTTGAAAGTGTTGGGACTATACCAGAGAGGCCTGTGAAGAATGATAACACATCCGGGAGATAACTCACGAAGCTTATCCATAATCGTCTCAAGGTTTTGTTCATACAGCTCATTGGATACAGGAGCATCTGTCGGACCGTAGCAGGCACTGTCATTTGTCCCGAGCATTAAAGAAAATACTACCGGAGCTGAGCTAATGGCGGAAATTTCCCGGATGGCCTTCTCAACCTTTCGGAAATACTGCTGTTGAGTATGAGGCTCGGGAAGGAAGTCCGATGTGGTAGCTCCGGATACACCACAGTTTCTGTAATTGACACTGCGTCCGGTCATCCTGGCAAGACGCTTTGCTGTGAGGACCGGAGGCGCAGTTAATTCCGGATGTTCATGATACGCGCCATAAGTTATGCTGTTACCTATAAATATAATATTCAGATCTTCTTTGGGCGCACGGGCAGACAGTGGCACAACCAAGAATACAATAACTAACAGTATCGTATATTTCTTCATATGATTTTACTCCTGTTTGAATAATTCTTCCGCAGGAATTTCCCAGTTATCGGTACGGAAAGGAGCCAGCGGCTGGTCAAGAGTGGTTTTAATATTGGTTTCCACATAATTCTTAAAGCCATAGCGGACAGCTACCGGCTCGGGAACATCATCGGAGGACACTTCAATCTGATTATCAGACCAGAGAAGTCTGGCTTTTGCCGGATGAAATATGCGGTCCGCCCCGGCTATCTCAAATCCCTTGGGAGAAATGACTTTACCATTGTCATCCAGCCAGGAAAAACTGCGGGGATCACTTTGATCATCCGGAGCGGCCATGTTGTTAAATGAAAGAACAATTTTCCCATCCAAGACTTCCATTGATTTGTAAGTAGGAGCATCGGCAGGGACCCCGCCTGCTCCATAATCCCGGGAGAGGGCCAGATAAGCCAGACGCTCTCCGACACGAAGTTTGTCCGGCTCGTGAATAATTGAAAACATACCCACGTCCGAAGTTCCGGCAATGCCTGAATAAGGGATTTCTTCAAGGGCTTTATATTGATTCTCAACCAAGAGTGGTATAGCTCTGAGATCGGCTCCATCATAACGATAGGGAGCTATCTGCGCAAAGTAAAATGGCATTTTATCGTTCCCCCATGCCGCACGCCACTGCCGCACCATTTCTACAAACATAGTCTTATAATCATAATAATTTTGATGATTGGCTTCACCCTGGTACCAAATAAAACCTTTTGCAACATACCGGGCCAAAGGGGCGATCATGCCATTATAAAGGGCAGTAGGAGTAGAATGCTCCTCGGTCCAGTTCTCCGCAATAAATTTCCTGTCAATATCGAGTTTATCAAGAGATTCCTGTGTCATCCA
>JBAZMG010000084.1:0-3128 GCA_041649895.1 Minisyncoccota bacterium
TACTTCAATGATAAGGGGTTGTGTTCGGTAGGTCACTTTATCGGACACCACCGAAGCTTCCCCAATCGTAAATTTTCCGGTAGTACCGGCTTCCAGGATATACGTATAACTTACCGACCGGCTTTGAGTCCTCCGCCCGTTTATGTACTCCAGTCGGTTCATGGTAGAAGTGGTAGGCCCGGCCAATACCATGAAATTTTCCATTTCAGGGGCATTGAAAGTTTCCGGTTCCAGGTTTGTGGCTGTGAATACCAGGCGGAATCTTTCTCCGGTGGCTACCACATTTGGTGCTTCAACGGTAAACTGGCCTTGTGCATTCGCCTGTACAAGGCTCAATAAAGTCCATATTAACAGAATAATTCTTTTCATATTCTTGTTACGCATTTACCAATTCTTCCCGGATCTGACAGGATCAGCCGCTTTTGCCTTTTCTTTCTGCACTTTTTCCTGGGTTTCACGTTCTTTTTGTTGTACGGCTTCCAGCATTTGTTGGGCAGCCTGTGGTGTTATGGCAGGAGGCGGTTCCTGGTTTTGTTTTTGGTCCTGATCCTGATTCTGGTCCTGGTTTTGATCCTGGTCCTGGTTTTGGTCCTGGTTCTGGTCCTGGTTTTGGTCCTGGTTTTGGTCCTGGTTCTGCTGCTGATCCTCTTGTTCCTGCAACATCTTTTGGGCATAAGCCAGGTTGGTCTTCGTTTCCATATCATCCGGCCTGTTCCGCAATGCCTGTTTATACGCTTCTATACTTTTGGCATACTCTTTTTGTGAAAGATGCATATTCCCGAAATTATGCCAGGCAAATGCTTTTTCGCGTGAATCGGACAGCGAATCCGGGACATTGGTCATAGTACTCACGGCCTGTTGATGATCATCCATCATTTGCATGGTATTGGCCAGGTTGTATTTTGCTTTCAGGGATGAAGAATCTTTGGCCACTGCCCTGTGATAATCCAGCAATGCTTTTTCCATATCCCCTTTGCGAAAGGCCCTGTTCCCGGATCGTATGTCTTTTTTATCAACTTGTGCAGTAGCCGTCAGAGACAAACCTGTAAACAGGACAAAAACAGCCGCTTTTGTAAAGATATCAAAACTTTTAAAACGCCTTCCCTTCCTTTCACCAATAAGAATTTCCAGGAATAGGAAAAGAACGGCAATGGCAAAAAAGTACATATACTGTTCGTTAAAATCCTCAAATACTACCGATTGAAATTCCTGCTCATCCAATTCCCGTATATCATCTATGATCCCCTGAAGGCCAAAATCGGAATTTCCGGCTCGTATATAAGTGCCTCCTCCGGCCTGCGCCACTTCTGTCAGGGTTTTTTCATCAAGCTTGGTAACAACCGTATTCCCTTCTTCGTCTTTCAACAGGGATCCGTCCGGCAGTGGTATTGGTTTGCCGAATTCCGAGCCGATGCCTATGCAGTGAACCTGTATTCCCTGGTTGGCTGCTTCCCTTGCAGCGGCAACGGCATCGTCTTCGTGGTTTTCTCCGTCGGTGATCAGGATCAAAGCGCGACTTTCCGGTGTATCCAGGCTGAAACTCCTGATTCCAGTAAGGATAGCCTGTCCGAGTGCCGTCCCCTGACGGGGAACGGATCCTGTATTTATGGAATTAAGAAACACTTTGGCACTCACGTAGTCTGTGGTGACAGGCAGCTGAACAAAAGCATCTCCGGCAAAAACAATAAGTCCTATTCGATCCCTGTCCAGGTTGTCAACCAAACGGGATACGGCAAGTTTCGCCCGTTCCAGGCGATTGGGTGTGTAATCCTGCGCAAGCATGGAATTGGAAACATCCAGCGCAATCATGATCTCCACTCCGGTCCGTTTCATTTCTTTGACACGGGCGCCTGTACGGGGCCTGGATAATCCCAGGGCAAAGAAGAACAGCGCCAGGCAGAGAAGACTGATCTTAAGCCATCCCCTGCGTGAAGACACACCGGGGGTCAGGGTTTTTATCAATTGGGGATCTCCAAAACGTTTTAACATTCTTTTGCTGCGACGCCTGTACAGACCGTACAGCAGAAGCAACAAGGGAATTGCTGCTATAATCCATAAATATTGTACCTGTGCCAGTTGTATCATATTTCTTTATGGTATTCTTCTTAAAACGATCCAACGTAACAAAAATTCCAGAGCCATTGCCAGCAGGGCAATCAGGGCATAATTCATAAACAGTTCCCTGTAAACAGGAAATGAATCAACCATAGTCTTGCTTTTTTCCATTTGGTTGATTTGGTTGTATATGGACAACAACTTGGTGTTATCGGTAGCCCGGAAATATTGACCATCCGTTGTTTTCGCTATTGTCTCCAATAATTCTTCATCAATTTCCACTTTCACCTGCTGAATCTGAACCCCAAAAGGAGTCATAACCGGATAAGGAGCCATCCCGTGTGCGCCCACACCTATGGTGTAAACACGCACTCCGTAAGTCCGGGCTATTTCGGCAGCAGTAAGCGGGGTTACCTCTCCCCTGTTATTTACACCGTCGGTGAGCAGGATCACAACACGGCTGACCGCTTCCGAATCCTTCAGCCGGGCCACGGCAGTTGCCAGACCGTTACCTATTGCCGTCCCGTCTTCTATCAGCCCTGTCTGGATCTCTTTCATCATATTGATCAGAGTGATCCTGTCTGTAGTCAGGGGACACTGGGTATAGGATTCTCCGGCAAAAACGACAATCCCTATGCGGTCAGTGGGGCGTTCGGCTATGAACTGGATGGCTATGTCTTTGGCTGCTGCGATCCTGTCCGGTTGAAAATCCCTGGCCAGCATGGAAGTGGAGACATCCATTGCCAGCACAATATCGATCCCTTCCGTTGAAGTGGTTTCAAAATCGGAGGATGAACGGGGACGGGCCATTGCCAGGATCAGTGCTGCCAAGGCTACCAGCCGCAATACAAACGGAAAGTGCCTGAGTGCTTTTCTCCAGGAACTTTTATCATCCCGGAAAGGCTGCAGGGATGAAACCTGCAGGGATGGGGTACTCTTTCCTTTCAGTTCCCTGAACACGTACCAACCTGCAAATGGAATCAGCAGGATGAGCAGGTATAGTATTTTCGGATATTCAAAAAACATAGTGATACTTTATTCTTCTTTTTCCTCTTCAATAAAAGCCGTTTGGG
>JBAZMG010000085.1:0-3121 GCA_041649895.1 Minisyncoccota bacterium
GTAATTGCCCAATTGTTCGCCCGTATAAAAATCAAGATCTTCGCTAAACAGCATCAGGTGATTGGAATACGTTAGCAAACGCTCGAACATGGAGAGTGCTTCCTCACGCCTGCCGATCCTGAATAGCGCCTTGACCAGCCAGAAATTACATATTGTGAAAGCCGAGGAGGGGATTCCCAGCCCGTCGTGGTTCCTGTACCGGAAAAGAAGACCGTTGTGCATCAATCCCTGTTCAATGGCATGTACAGTTTTTACAAAACGAGGATCTTCAGCGCTGATAAACCCGTAATCTTCCATAAGCAACAGCGAAGCATCCAGATCCGAGTTTTCGTAAGCCTGGGAGAAACTGCCGATGGATTCTTTCCAGCCTTTTTCCAAAGCCTCTTCCCTTATCTGACGTGCAATACCGCTCCATTTTTCCACGTATCCGGGTTCGTCAAGCAATTGAGCAATACTAACCGCCCGGTCCATGGCGACCCAGCACATAACTTTTGAGATCACAAAATGTTTACGTTCCCCGCGGATTTCCCAAATACCGTTATCAGGCTCGCGCCACTGAGATACCACTGTCTTAACAATGCCTTTGACCACTTCCCACATTTCTTCAATTTCATCCAGCGTACCCGGGAAATACAGGTAATAATGATATATCATGTCCATAAGGTAACCCAGGGAATCGTTTTGTTTCTGGGAAAAAGCGGCATTTCCTATACGGACCGGTTTGGATCCGGCAAAGCCGTTAAGATAAGGAAGGGTTTTTTCCTTAAGGTTCCTTTCTCCGCGGATGCCGTACATGATCTGGAAACTCTCGTCCTTGGACTTCAAAATGCTCTTGATGAATTCCATAAAACGTTTGGCTGCTCCTTTATGGCCCAAGGTAACCAGGGTTTTTATTGACATGGAAGCATCCCGCAACCAGCAGAAGCGGTAATCCCAGTTACGGTCACGTCCTATAACTTCCGGGATACTGGTAGTCAGAGCCGCCAATACGGCTCCGGATCTTTGGTAAGACAAAAGCTTAAGGATAAGCATGCTACGCTCTATCTCTTTATTAAAGCTATCAAATTTTTTGGACCGGTTGGTCCAGTCAAGCCAGTAAACCAGGGTACGGTTGTACTCAAGTTCCACCCTTGATTGGGATATCTTTATGAGTTTCTGATTGTAGGAAATCATCAGGAAAGCATCTTCCTGAAGTTCTATGGTTTTTTCGTTCAATATAAGATCGTAGTCCAGGTTGGAGTACAAATAGATGGCATTCCGGCTGTTTTTCCTGTCAACTGTCTTGACATACGTTTTGCCGCAACGGTGTTCCACTTTGTCCTTGCCATAATGGAAAACAGGTTTGTATTGTACACGAAAACGCGGCGTTCCGCTTATTAGACGGACCATCCTGTAAAGTTCGGGAGGCAGGTAATAACTGTTCATTTCACCGATCTTGAACCGGGGCATGAAATCCACTACCTGAAAAACGCCGTCTTTTGTAGTATAAGTGGTTGACAGGATATTAGTATGCCGGACGTATTCCTGGGAAATCTCACACGGTTGATCCACTATAAATGCAAAATGGCCGCCCTTTTTTTGATCCAGGATCCGGGAAAAAATGGATGGTGAATCAAAATCCGGGAAACAAAACCAGTCTATACTGCCTTCTTTTGAAATAAGCGCCGCTGAACGGCAATTTCCAACGGCGCCATAGTCCAGATATCCCATAAAATTTCTTCAGATGCTTATTTTAATTGTTTTAGTGCTTTTTCGTACCTTGTTTCTACTTCTTTCCAGTTGATCACATTCCAGAAAGCTTCTATGTAATCAGTCCGCTTATTTTGGTATTTCAAATAGTATGCATGCTCCCAAACATCCATTGCCAAGAGCGGAATACCCCGTTGTTCGGTTACATCCATCAACGGATTGTCCTGATTTGGTGTAGAGCTGACAAAAAGATTGCCCTCACCATCCAGGCTCAGCCACGCCCAGCCGCTTCCAAAACGAGTGGCTCCTGCCTTTGCAAAAATTTCTTTAAAGGCATCTACGGACCCAAATGTTTTTTCGATGGCTTTTTCCAGCTTCCCGGATGGTTTTTGACCTGTTCCCGGGGCCATGTTTGCCCAGAAAATGGTGTGGTTGTAATAACCGCCCCCGTTATTCCTGACTGCCTGAGGGTAAGTGCTGATGTTGGCAAAAATGTCTTCTATGGCCATTTTTTCCATTTCAGTACCTTTAACGGCGTTTAAAAAGTTGTTGTAATACGCCCTGTGATGACGCGAATAATGAATTTCCATGGTGGTTGCGTCAATATATGGTTCCAATGCATCGTAATCATACGGAAGGTTTTGAAAAACAAAACTCTGGGATGTGATTTGTGCATTCAGGGCATATGGCTTGCCCAGCAATCCTGCCAGGACAAGGCTAAGTGTTACTAATAATGTTTTCATAATTGTAAGTATTTAATTGTTAAATCCTGTTTCGGGGTTTTTTTCGCTGAATTTTTCTGTCATAACAGCCATTATTTTGTTATGGGTTTTCCCCGATTTTTCCATTGGTATATGTTAAATATTTAATATAGTGCACGCTTGCACATGAAGTAAGATCATTAAAGATACAAAATATTTGCCAGATTCCGGATATGACACAAAGGCAGGATGGTTTGCAGCTTTTCTGAAGGTGAAAATATGTAAGTGTCAGATAAAGGATACAGTTACGTTGGTTATTCCGACGCACAAACTGTTGTTTTCTGCTTGATTTATGTCCAATTTTAACGACTTTTTGTTTGTAAAAATTAGTTGCAATATAATACGTGCGTTTTTTTGTTCTGAAAACTGTACATATGTTAAATTTAAATCTCTTGAATAAATGATGGTCTCATGAATAAAATGATCACGTCGGTATTCGGGTTTCTGATTCTGATATGTCCGGTTACCGGAACACTCCATGCTCAGCAGCAGAAGATTGATTCGTTGGTAGAGGTGCTGGCGAATACGTCCCGGGACACTACCCGGTTAGCGGTATTGCATGAGTTGTACAGTGGATATTCAGACACAGATTCTCAAAAGGCGTTGGTATATGCCCGGGAAGGGCTGATCCTGTCCCGGGAATTCGGTCATAATAAATGGACAAGCGTTTT
>JBAZMG010000086.1:0-2963 GCA_041649895.1 Minisyncoccota bacterium
TGCTGTTTTCGTTCTCTACACTAAAAATTTTGGCGAAGTCTTCTTCAAGACTGTAGTTTGTATTGTTAAGAACCTTATTTATAGCTGTTTTAGCATTTTCCAAAGCAGTCGCTCCGCCCCCTAGCATTTTAGCTTTCCAAAGATAATAATCGGCCGTGAGCATACTAATACCTGCTGGGGAAGCTTTATGTTTTTGAGTAACGGTTACTGGCATTAACCGGTCTGCTTCAACTAAATCTTTTTCCACCAATTCGTAAATTTCAGAGGCTGCCGTACGCGTAGGATACATATCTTCTTGTTTGTCAGACTCAAACCCTGAAGTGAGCAATGGGGCATCGCCCCATACTCGTGCGATCATAAAATAGCAATAAGCCCTGATGAAATAGGCATTGGCCAATACCTCATTTTTTGTGTTCTCTTGGGCAAATTCCATTTTTGGAGCATATTTTATAATAAGATTGCTGGTGTTGATGGTAGTGTAATAACTGGTCCAGTCGGTACCTTCCATATCACGAGCCAATACATTCATTGCCATCTTATCATAATCAGTAATACTCATCATACCACCTCCATATAAAGAAGATCTGTAATCTCCGTAAACTGGCAGACTGGTAGCAAGGGTGGTCCTTAGTTGATGAAAAGCACCATTTACTGCACTGATAGCATCGGATTCGGAAGTCCACATAGATAAAGAAGTAAATTCACTTGGCTGCTCAAGATTCAGATCACCGTGACACCCTGTCAGAAAAGTGCTTAACAACAATACTGTTATGTATAATATCTTTTTCATACGATTAATGTTTTTTTTGTTATCCATCTTTTTAGAAAGTTACTTTCACACCAAATGAAACTCTCCGGATAGGAGGATAGGTGTAATATGCACTACTATATGCATTGGCTGTCCCGGTTTCCGGAGACATCCCAATTACAGATGTAAAGTAATGAAGATTGTTACCGGACAAAGTGAACGTAATATTTTCAATCATTGCCTTTTTCAACTTGGCACTGGAAAGTAAGTACGAAAGGGTAATATCACGAATACAAAGGTAGTCTCCCTTTGTTGTAAAAACATTAGAAGCGGGACGGAAATTTTTGTTTAGATCATCAGAGTCATTTCCGCCAAATCGTGCGTACTTAGCTTCAGAAATGTCCTGACCTGATTCGGGATCCCAAGCTTTTCTGATCTCTGTAGGCAAACTGGTGTTGTTCGCAAAAAAGTTACACATCTGACGTTGGAGCATGTTGTTACTGATGGAATGACCCAGGGCCCAATCTACATATACAAACAAAGACAAGTTTTTATATGTTAAGGTGTTCCCAAATCCACCAGTAATTGTTGGAATTGTGTTTCCCAAAAGGTACATGTCTGACCCGTTAATGATCCCATCCCCGTTGAGATCTTTCCACTCATAGTCTCCAATCGCTTTTTTACCAATACTGCTCCCTGCACTCCCTGTTACATACCCTTTTTTTGACCAATCCCATCCGCGTGATTGTGAGTCATAAAGGGCGTTAGAGGCTTGTTCCTGAGTTTCAATGATGTAATCTGTCATATAACCATAGAAACGACCTAAGGGTTCGCCTTCAGCTATACCGCCGAATTCCATTTTTGATCCGTCAGCCATATTTACGGAGTAACCGCCTATACGGTTTTGATCGCGACCGTTATCTGGAAGTTCAAGAACAAGATTTTTTACATAACTTAATACGAATTTGGAAGACCAGGAAAAATTCGTTTTTTCAACATTTTTTGTATTTATCTCTAAATCAAAACCATAAAATCTCACTTTGCCCAAATTGGTCAGAATACTGGAAAAACCAGAAGTATTCGGAAGAACCTTGCTAGTAATCAGATTATCGGTTACTTTATTGAAATAATCGGCTGTTACTTGTACTCTGTTGTTGAACATCCCTAAATCAAAACCTAAATCTAACTGGGTGGATGATTCCCATGTTAACCCTTTATTTGGCATAGAGGAAGGAACAATGGAGGCCTCGCCCTGGTACATAGTACTTATAGCGTACTTCCCCAGTGCATCATAATAACCAACGTAGTTGTTCCCCGTCTGTCCGTAACTTACCCTGAATTTCAGATTGTTTATTGATTTGGCGTTTTTGAAAAAATCTTCTTCAGAGATTACCCATCCGGCCGAAGCTCCTGGGAAGAACCCCCATTGTTGCCCATCTGCAAATTTTGATGAACCGTCTTCACGGAAGGTAAGCATTAACAAGTACTTTTTAGCATAATCGTAGGTAAAACGACCAAAGTAGCCGATCATGACTTCTGCATTCTTGGTAGTCGTTGCATCAGTTTTGGTAGGACCGGCATTTAATGTGGGAATTTTATCAGAAGCGGCATCCGAAGCAGCTGCTCGTAAATATTTATAATTATATCGCTGATAAGAATATCCGGCTGTCCCTGAAAAAGAATGTTCTCCCATTGATTTATTATAAGTAGCATATACTTCCACCTTTTGTCTTTCTCGGTTAATCAATGTAGAAGTAGAGGGCCTTGTTCCATTGAAAATATTCGCACGTGTAAAACCATCTCCAGTTTGTTCTTGTGTAAACATAGATACTTGTGCTACTGCTTTTAAACCTTCAATAATATTGTATTCCAGAATCCCGTTAATCCCCACTTTGTTTTCTTTCTGAGAATTATCATTGTAATAAGCATAAAAAACAGGAGTAGGAGAAGATCCGTTATACCCTGGAGTTGGAGTTCCAGCATATTGGCCTTCATCGTAATATATCTTTTGTGTGGTGGGCGTCATAAGACCTCTTGTAAGCACCTGATACTGACTTGCGTAATAATTGGTTTTCATTTGATTGAAATCAAATCCGGCTTTAAACGTAAGTTTTTTACTAATCTTAACATCCAAGTTCGTGCGGGCGCTTAAACGGCTGAAGTTAGTTCCGACTGCCACACCGCCATCGTTTGTATAGCCAACACTGGCAAGGTA
>JBAZMG010000087.1:0-2828 GCA_041649895.1 Minisyncoccota bacterium
TGAAAACTTTTTTATTTATTGTTTCCAAAATAACGTAGATAAATTTCGCGCCGTCCATCGCGGGAATCGGCAAAAGATTGCTGACGCCCAGAGCTATCGAAAGCAGGGCAACCAAATTAATGATAGCCACCAATCCTTCGCGGGACACCACCTTTGTGATAGCGAAAATTCCCACCGGCCCGGTCATTGAATTTGCCAAAGGCTCTACCGATCTTTCCTTAACCGAGCTTCCGATAAGGCTGCCCATCGCCCGGAGAGAATAATCGACAAAATTATATGTATGTTCAAATCCGCACAATAATTTATCGGAAACGGTCTTATATTCCAAAAACGACATATTCCCAAGGCCGACTCCCAACGGTCCTTCGGTTGCCGATATTTGCGTTCTCGGGATTACGGATGTTTCCGCCGTAACGCGAGTATCCAGATTGTAATAAGTGATTTGAATGCTTTTTCCCAAATTGGCGTCAACTTCCGCGCCAAGATCATCCGCGGTGTTCATTGTCTTCCCATTAATGCTCAAGATCACGTCGCGAGGTTTCAGGCCCGCGGCTTCAGCCGGAGAATTACTGTCCACGGCCACAAGCAAAGGATGATCTTCTTGCGTACCGAATGGAAATTTATAATTATCAAGGATCATATTCTGGCTCATCTTAAATCCCGACCCGATGACCAAAAAATAGAACAACAAAACCGCGAAAAGCAAATTCATAATTACTCCGCCCAAGCAAATCAAGCTTTTCGCCACAGGACCCTTGGCCTCATAACTTTTCGGATCCTTATCTTTTTCCGGGTCAATCTCGTCCATTCCGTAGATCTTGTTGTATCCTCCGAATGGAGTGGCGCCCACGACATACAAGGTTTCGCCGACTTGTTTTTTCCAAATCCTTGGCGGGAAACCGATGCCAAACTCTTCCACTTTTACGCGCGAAAGCTTGGCACCCAAAAAGTGCCCCAGCTCGTGGACCATTACCACGATCCCTAAGATAAAAAGGAAAATTAAAATATCAAAAATAAACATAAAATTAGTCAACCGCCAATTCGGTCTTTTTTCTATCGATCATCTCATCGATCTTTTTATTATATTTGTCTACAAGCTCCTGCAACTTATCTTTCGCTCTGAATTTGTCATCTTCCCTGACTAAGCCTTCCCTGGTTTTATTTTGAATATCCGACCAGGCTTCGTCCCTGAATTTTCTGATCGTTTTTTTGGCTCCGTCTTCGGTTTGAGCGATAGACTTGATAAGTTCTTTTCGCAATTCCTCGGACATTGGCGGAATATTAACAAGCACGGCCGCGCCCTCCACCACGGGAGAAAATCCGGAAGTTTCCCGCTGAATCGCTTTCTCAATCGATTCAATATACGATCTGTCCCACGGTTCGATCCTTAATTGCCTTGCCGACAAAACGGAAATAACGCCCAACTGCTTGATCGGCATCATTTCGCCAAAGCAATCGGCCATAAGATTCTCAACGAGCGCGGGACTCGCCCGCCCGGTTCTGATCGAAGATACTTTTTTCTGCACAAACTCAACGGCTTTTTCCAATTCAGGCTCTATTGATTTTATGATTTCTTCGTGTAACATCATTTTATTAGAATAAAGAATAAGGAATCAAGAATTAAGAATGATAAACAAACTCTTTTATTCTCGCTCCCTTAATCAATCCGCTTTAATTTTTTAAAATCACTAATTTCTTTATAACACATAATAACAAACTTGTGCTATTTTTTCCACGCGATTAAGCCAAAACGTCCTTAAATTTGTTTTGAATCATTTTCGTTAAATTATTATTAATTTCCCTCCTCTTGATTCTTAATTCCTAATTCTTGATTCTTATTCAGTAAAATATCTATGCGATGCATATCGCGCGGAAACAAGGTCGCCTCTCTAATATTTTCCACATTAATCAACTTTTCCGTTAACCGCTCAAGCCCCATTCCGATACCTCCGTGCGGAGGCATTCCATACTTAAACGCCTGGAGATAATAACTGAATTTTTGCGGGTCTAATCCTTTCTTCTTCATACTTTCAATTAATTTTTTGTAATCGTGAATTCTCTGCCCTCCCGTCGTTATTTCGATACCCCGAAAAAGCAAATCAAAACTCTTGGTAAAACCCGGGTCATTTTCATCTTCATAAGTATACATCGGCCTCTTTGAAACCGGAAAATGGGTCACAAAGATAAATTCGCTGTTAAATTCTTTCATTGCGTAATCATACGCCCATCTCTCGTGCTTGGGATCTAGGTCCGGAGCATTGCAACAATCCTCTCCCGTTTCTTTTTTAATGATCTCCTGCAATTCGCGCATCTTTATCGCCGGTATTCTCGCAGGCACCTCGGGAATTTTCACTGACAAAACTTTAAAATCTTCGGCGCAGTTTTTCTTTAATTCTCCTATAATATATCGCAACAACTCAGTCTGCATCTTGATTATGTCTTCGTGATCTTCGATAAACGCCATCTCAAAGTCCAAACTTGTGTATTCGTTCAAATGCCTGGTTGTACTGTGCGGTTCGGCCCGATAAACATTACCCGTGGCGAATACCCTTTCAAACACACCGACCATAATCTGCTTGTAAAACTGCGGACTCTGGGCCAAGTGCGCGGTGTGGCCGAAATAATCAAAACTGAAAGTATTGGCTCCGCCCTCGGCATCCTCGCCGATTATTTTGGGCGCTTGTATTTCCGTAAAATTCTCGCTCGTTAAGAAGTCCCGGAACGATCTTATTATTTGAGCTTGAATTTTAAAAATTGCCCTGGCCTTATCCGTCCGAAGAGTAAGGGGTAAATAATTAAGATATGTTTCCGCTCCTATTTCCGCGTCC
>JBAZMG010000088.1:0-2782 GCA_041649895.1 Minisyncoccota bacterium
CTATGGTTATGGTTCGGCAGTATGGGGCGGTTCTCAATCGGCACCCTGGGGTTATTCTATTCAGCCCGGCGGCGGTAACGCAAGCCGTTCGACCTATCAGGTCCTTTCTGTAACCAACAGTAATATCCTTTCCTGGAATAAGAATATTGGCAAGCACAATATCAGCCTCCTCGGAGGGTATGAGGCTTACACCTATCGTACTCAATATGTATATTCCTATGGCGAGGGTATCTATCAGCTTGGTCAGTATGAAGTGGCTTCTGCCTCTGACTACTTCTATGCCTCCTCTTCAAGTGACCGGTATGCACTTGCATCCTGGATAGCTAAGGGAGACTACAACTACGATAACAAATATTATTTATCGGCTTCATTCCGTCGTGATGGTTCTTCACGCTTCTCTGCAGCGAACCGTTGGGGCAACTTCTGGTCGGTAGGCGCATCATGGCGTCTTTCTAAAGAAGGATTCGCCGAGGATCTTTCATGGATGGACAATGTAGTCATTCGCGGGTCATACGGCACATCGGGTAATGACCGTTTGATTGCCCGAAACTCAAATGGTAAAGCTGGTCAGGAGTATCTCTATGCATACCAGGGCACTTATACGAGTGACGACCTTTGGGCTCAGGCTGGTCTTAAGCCTTCAACACTTGCTACTCCTAATCTTCACTGGGAGAAGAATAAACAGTGGAATGTCGCGGTGGATTTCGCTCTCTTCGGGTGGCTGGATGGTATTTTAGAGTACTATTCCAGAGATTCAGACGGCCTTCTTTATTATCTTGACCTTCCTCTCTCAGCACAAGTAGGTGATGTTACCGGAAAGAATACCAATCTTGGAAATATTCGCAACAGCGGTCTCGAATTTACACTGGGAGCACAGGTATTCAATAATAAAAATTTCCAGTGGAGAATTGATGCCAACCTTTCAACTTTGAAAAATGAAGTTACCTATCTTCCTACTGAAGTCGGCTTCTGGTCAACTATCGCAAAGTACAAACTTGAAGAAGGCGGTTCGCTTTATGATTTTTGGGGACCCCGTTTTGCCGGTATCGATCCGGAAAGCGGATATGCAACTTATTATAAGGCCGATGGCTCTGTGGTTAATTCTACCAGTCAGCTCACTACCAATGATTATGTTAAGTTCGGTACTGCACTCCCAAAGGTATATGGTTCTTTAACTAATAGCTTTAACTTCAAAGGTTTTGACTTCTCCTTTATGTGGTATTACTCATTAGGGAATAAAATGTACTGCTATAACAAATCTGAACTGGGAGCATACTGTCGTAATGGGGTTTCTCCTGTTTATGAACTCGTCGAAAACCGCTGGACTGCTCCCGGTGATACAGATGCTATTACGCCTATTGCCTGCGTTGCTTATCGCAGTAAAGTGTCTATTGCATACAGTGATTACTATGTAATCGACAACAGTTATCTTCGTCTGCGTAACCTGAACTTCGGATATACTCTTCCTCAGAATGTATCAAATAAAATTGGGATCGATCGTCTCAGGGTATACTTCACAGGCGATAACCTTTTGACTTTTGGACAGGCTACCAAGTACTTTGCCGATCCTGAAACCGGTATCTGTGGTGACACATATAATGGAAACTACAATAGCGAAGGGTACGGCGGTGGTCGTCGTGTCTATATGTTTGGTGTTAACCTTACATTTTAATACTTAATACAGATGCTATTATGAAAAAAATATTTAAAATTTTCTCGATTGTCGCTTTCTCTGCCGCGGCTTTGTCTTCTACGGGCTGTGATGACTTCCTGGAAATGAATTCTTCAACCGATGTTAACGATAATGTGGCCATCTCAAATACGGCCAATCTGGATAAGGTCCTTATTGGTACATATAAAGGCTTATTTATGGGAGGTAACGTCGAATCGTCTGACCGTGGTCTGGCCGGTTTGACGGGTATGATGTCATACTATGATTGCGGTGGTGTAGATATGACCTCGTTATATGGTATGGGCACAAGCGAGCACCAGTGTTATACATTTGCCGATGGCCGTTCGCAGGCTTCCGGAGGATATACAAAAGGCGTTTGGACGCAGTATTACGATCATATTAACCGTTGTAACATTGTCCTTGATGCTCTTGAGAATGCCACAGGTACGACTGCAGAAAAAAACATTATAAGCGGACAGGCTAAGGCTATCCGTGCTATTTCGTATTTTCAGCTTATTCTCAATTATCAGCAAACTTATGCTATTGCCAAGGATAAAAGAGGGGTCATTCTTCGTCTCCATGCCAATGATGAAGATTCAATGCCTTTTTCAACGGTTGCAGAGGTATATGCTCAAATAGTAAAGGACCTGGAGGATGCCAAAACTGAACTTGGCGAATATGCTCCCGGTAATCTTTGGCGTATTACTACCGAAGTAGCCTGCGCCTGGCTGGCACGTGTATATCAGGTCAAAGGTGATTGGGCTAATGCATTAACCAACGCCAATGCAGCTTATATAAATCACTCTGCTCTTATGACAAAGGACGAGTGGTGCAGTGGTTTTGATGATATGATTACGAATAATGTAAAAGAAGTGATCTGGGGGTACCAGAATAACAATGATACCAGTGTAGGTGAAAGTTGCCCTCACGGAATGTGGTTCAATCGTGACCCGTCTGCCGGTGAAACCAACAGCAGTACCATTATTTATTCTTTTATTACCTACTTTACTACACAGCAATGGGTTGATCTGTTTGAGAATGACGCTAACGATTATCGGGCAAGCCGTCTTGAGACCACTCCCGAGGATGTGGCGGCAGATCCTTCCAGGC
>JBAZMG010000089.1:0-2762 GCA_041649895.1 Minisyncoccota bacterium
GATTGCCGGCGGCGGCGCGTGCCTTAGAAACATCGCTTCCGCGGTGTCCCAGGCCACGGGTGTTCCTTGTTTTATCGCGGACGACCCCTTAACTTGCGTCGCCAAGGGTACGGGTGTTGTTTTGGATAATTTGGATGTTTACAAAAAAAGCGTGATGTCGAAAAAATAAAATTATTATCTATTGATTTTATGGCGGAAGAAAGATTTGTAATCAGAGGAGGACAAAAACTAAACGGCGAAATCAACGTGAGCGGTTCTAAGAATGCCGCTTTTCCTGTATTAATGGCCTCGCTTTTGTCCGACGAAGATTGTTTTATTGATAACGTTCCTTTGATCGAGGATATTTTTCGTTTGCTTGAGATCTTTGAAAGTATGGGGGTGAAAGTGGAGTGGATCGGAAAAAGAAAGGTGAAGATAAACGCGAAAAAAATAAATCCCTCGAAGATCAGAACCGATTTGGTTTTGAGATTTCGAGGGGCGGTAATGCTTTTGGGAGCGCTTTTGGCCAGGTTTGGAAAAGCTTCACTGCCTCAGCCCGGCGGGTGCGTGATCGGCGTCCGCCCGATCGATACTCATTTGGACGCGTTTTCACAAATGGGCGTGAAGATAAAGGAAAAGAAGAAAAAATTCACACTGACGGCGCCTGAAAAGATAAAAGACACGATGGTGATCTTGGATGAATTCAGCGTTACGACCACCGCGAATATAATGTTGTTCGCGAGCCGGCTAACGGAAACAATAACCATTAAGGTCGCTGACGGGGATTACCCGAATCAGGAATTAGCGGTTGTTTTAAAAAAAATGGGAGTAAAGATCTCCGGAGCCGGTCAGCATACGATAAAGATAAAAGGAGCGAAAAAATTGAAAGGTTTCAGCCATTTCTTGATGTACGATCCGATAGAGGCCGGCACGTTTATTCTTTTGGCTTTGGCCACCAAAAGCGAAATCCTCATAAAAAACGTGGAGTACCCGTTCCTTGAATTTCCCTTAAAGAAATTGGAGGATTGCGGCGCTATCTTTGAAATAAATAAAAAGACGAAAAATCGAGTTGATATACGAGTACTGCCTTCAAAAAATATGAAGATCAGAAAGATTCAGAGTTTGCCGTTCCCGGGATTTCCGTCAGATCTGTTGTCGGTTTTGGGAGTGCTTGCCACGCAAACAAAAGGCGTGACCGTGATACACGATCCTCTTTATGAAGGCAGATTGAAATACTTGGAAGGATTGACCAAAATGGGAGCGGATGTTTTTTTCGGCGATCCGCATCGAGCCACAATCAACGGCTCGACAAAACTTTACGGAGCCGATCTTGGATCGTTTGACTTGCGCGGAGGAGCGGCATTGATCATTGCCGGCTTGATCGCCGAAGGCGAAACCGTGATCAGAAATATTTATCAGGTGGACAGGGGTTATGAAAAAATAGAAGAACGGTTGCAAAAGATAGGAGCGGAAATAAAAAGAGTAAAAGATTAAAATGGAAATTATCGGGCACGCAAAACAACGGCAAGTTTTAACTAAGATGGGGAGGGAAGGAAATTTGCCCCACGCTCTTTTATTCGCTGGTCCCGCAAAGATAGGAAAAAAACAGGTAGCGCTCGAACTCGCGAAAAGCTTGTTTTGCGAAGCCGCGACGCCTCCTTGCGAGAATTGTTATTCTTGCCGAAAAATAAATGAAATGGCTTTTCCGGACTTGTCGATCGTTTCGGTGGAGCCCGAGACAAAAGAAATAAAGATCGAACAGATTTGGAATTTGAGCGAACGGCTGGCATTGAAGTCATACGGTAATTCTTATAAGGTTGGGATTATAGACGACGCGCATCTGATGAACGCGTCCGCGCAAAACGCGCTTTTAAAAACACTGGAAGAGCCGAAAGGACAGTCTTTGATCATATTGATCACGAATTTTCCCGATATGCTTTTGGCAACTGTCCGTTCTCGCGCCCAGATCGTAAAATTTTCTTTGGTCCCAAAGGCGGAGATAGAAAAACATTTGATCAAATTGGGCGCGAAGGAGGATCAGGCGAAAGAAATAACAATATTGTCCTCCGGACAGATTGGAAAAGCGATTGATTTTTTCAAGGATCCTGAAAAGATGAAACTGTTTACGCGAACAATAAAAGAGATCGAACACCTTTGCCACGCGGGCTATAGTGAAAGGTTTGCTTACGCGAAACAGCTTATTGATTCCACCGAGGATTTGGATGAGGTATTGGAAATATGGGAAAGATTTTTCAGGCGCGAAATGCTTTTTAAGGAAACAGGGAATAAGAGCAAATTGGATTATTCGATCACAGGATTGGTAGCAATTATCAGGGGCGTTGAGAGGCTAAAATATTTGATAAACAACACAAATATTAATAAGAAAATGGCCCTTGAGAATTTGCTTATAAATTTGTAAACAATATATGGAAAACAGAATTTTAATCAAAGACGTCAAAGATCATATCGGAGAGACCATAGTTCTTATGGGCTCCGTTGATTTGCGACGGGATCATGGCAAACTGATTTTTATCGATTTGCGCGATAGAACCGGAAAGATCCAGGTGGTGATCAATAAAAAACACGAAGAGGTTTATAATGTTTTTGAGAATGCCAAAGTTGAGTGGGTTTTAAAAATAAACGGACTCATCAAAAAACGAATGGACGGAACCGTAAACGAAAATGTTTTGAACGGGGATTTGGAAATGGAAGCGTTAAGTGGAGAAATATTGGGTATGGCAGATGAATTGCCATTTGAAAGGGACGCGGAAATAGGAGCGGAA
>JBAZMG010000090.1:0-2703 GCA_041649895.1 Minisyncoccota bacterium
CGAATCACTGAACTTTATCCGTACTTCCGCTCAGAGATTGTCATCCTCCATTCCGCTTGCGCTCCATTCCGGACCACAAGCTCTTGACGCTCCAGAATAGATCGGTATTCGCTCCGCTCATGATCCTTATCCCCGCCCAGCGAACTTCGTTCGCCTCCCACCCAAACCCAGCGGTGTTCGCTCCGCTCACTCGCCGTCGCAAATGAGCCCCCGCCCGGGACCGGCACATCCTCCATCAAAAAATGAACCCATATCTGACAAATCCCTTCTCTGAACCTTCCCCGAACCTCCACCTCCCCCCGGGCGCGCCCCATTCCCGGCCGTCTCCTTTTCCTTTTCGGGCTCCGCTTCGCTCTACCCTCAATAGAGGCCGCCCCTGATTTAACATAATCTGAGCTTAGTTGTGTTCTCCGCTCCGCTTCGCAAGCTCCGTTCCACTCCGCTGCGCACGCTCCGCTTCAAAACACAACCCAGATTATGTACAAACAGGGCCGTCCCCCCTTTGTGGTTCCAAAAGAAAATCCGCAGGCCTTAAGCCTGCTCCCCATTTTCTCCCGTTCCCCCAAAGGAGAGCGGAACGGCCAAGCCGCACCCATTCCACAGCCTCCGGCTGACCCAGGCGGTCGCTCCCTCACGTCCGCGCCCCTTGTCCACCTGCCCTCCGCTCCGCTCCCGGGCAGGAACCCACGCCTCGACAACTGTCCATCCGGAATTGCTCCGCCTGGCGGCTCCGCAACTCCGCCCGCTCCGTCAAAAGGGTAGTGTCCTTAAACCCTCCTGCCGGCAGGCTCCGCCTGCGGCAAGAGTAGAGCGGAATAGTCTCCACGCCGCTTCGCGGCGGCGCATGCTTCATCGCCAAAGAAAACGGACAAACTCCATTGCCTGACGCAGAAGACAAAGCGATGAAAGCTCCTTGTCCTGCCTTCTCTGTATATTTGCACCACCAACACAATGACACCACCAACAAAAATGAATATCAAGCGATAGCCGATAAAATAGTTCCTTTGTACCGAAACCGAAATCAGTATGGCTGAAAGAATTTATAAGAACAGAAGTGAATACGAGAGCGGACTCACACTTGACGATAGGGAATTCTTACTGGACAGGCTTCGTTCAAAGTGTATGACTTGCAGGCATTTCAAGCAATGGGATTTTTTCTGTAAGGCATTCCCGAACGGTATTCCAGATGAATACCTATCAGCCGAGGCGCAGCATACAACAAAAGACGTCAGGCAGGTCGGTGACACTGTCTATGCCGAGGCGGCGCATCTATCAAAATCACTCTGAACGGAAATGCTCCGTTTCGTATCCCTGCGAAGAGCAAGGCTGGCACTGTCGGGTTTCCCGGCTTTATCTACTAAATTGTCTAAACGATAATTAAACCTATTGTCTTTTACACACCATTTTAGACAGTTGCCTCACAAGACAATAACGTCTTCTCTAATAGTCCAAAAAATTAGTCATCATCCCGTAAACAACGAACAGAAAACCCGAATTCCTGTTTGTAGACGGTCCTGTTAACGTTGCTGTTATAGTATTCTAGGCCGCGGCACCAGGCAATTTTCGTTCCGAGCTTCGTAGAACTCCACCAGTAGCCGTTGGAACCAACATCCAAGATGGACCCATCGGTATGGCGGCAATCACCCGGAAGGGCTGTAAAACCGCTTTCGTTGGTTGATCCGGTATTTGGGTTGAACCAATGAGAAGTTCCTGCTTCTTTCAACTTACCCCCTTGGTCTGTACCCCGCTCCCCAATGCTATCTGCTTGTTCTTGACTTATCCCAAGGTACATCTCCAATTCTTTCCACTCATCATCGCTGGGTAAATGCCAGCCTTCCGGACACGCCGACTGTGCCGCCGTCCAGTTATACAACACCCCATAGGTTTGATAACTGGTTGTGGCTTTGGCGTCAGCTACATTTTCGTTTATTCCTTCACCGCCATAACCATTAACGTAATAATATGCATCATCTGTATGGCCTGCGTCTTCTGAGCCATCTCCCGGGTCATTCACCGAAGGCAAATACGCCAGGTTTTCTGCCATCCACACCTGGCCTCCAATGGTTACCGTTTTATACACTTTGAAATCACGTAAATCCATGAACAGGAAAGTATTCAGTGAATCCAGCAGAATGTATGGAAATGGAAGTGGTGTGCAGGAATAGATGAACACTAATGCAAATAAGAAAAGAATCGTTTTTTTCATCTCAATTATTGTATTGTTTATTTAGTAATTGTCTAATGAATTGATTATTTGAATAAAAACTAAATCCTTATAATAATCTTAGCATTCAGGATGTGGTATAATCTATTATATTGTACCTTTTGCCTGATTGCCCGGGTAAAATTAGCCACAGATAAATTTAGCAGTATCGTCCAAATATAGTCTAAAAATCAATATATTACAAGTTAACCTTGTGGTTGGTCCACATTATTCGAATTCGGTGTTTTGGGGTTTGAGTTCGGGACTTTTTCGGCCATTTTGGCGTTACCGTATGCTATTTGATGAGTCAGCCTGCCTGGATGCCTCCGGATCCCACAATCCGTTAACGTTCCTAACTCGGGCCGCCTGCCTGTATCATTGATAAAAGGTCGCTGAGTAAGGCTGGCTATGTCGGGTTTCTCACTCCACTGCGTTCCCCTCAAAACCCCACATACGCCATGACACTAGTACATCGTAACATCTAAATGTGGTATAAAAGG
>JBAZMG010000091.1:0-2699 GCA_041649895.1 Minisyncoccota bacterium
ACACTTTACGAATATTCCCTCTGCCGTCTACAAAAAAGAAAGCAGGCAAAAAGTTGTTGACTTCTCCGGTCAACAGGGCATCTCCGTAAAACAACCTTGTGAAATCATTAATTTTTCTTTCTTCCAGGGGATTGAACACAGGCCTGTGTTCCCACCAGATCTTATTTCCGGTTGTCTCATCTACATCATTAAGGCCGTTGTTGTTTACGTAATCGTAATATTCCTGTTCCCTTCCGTCAATTTCCATGAATACTCCGTAAATTTTGAATCCGTGAGGCGAGAATTCCTCATATAATTCTTTGACCTTAGGCAGAAAATTGGTGCAATCGGGACACCATGAAGCCGACAGGTAAAGCAGGGTTATGCGGGCTCTTCTGTAAACATAACTGAATGCCAGGTCAGAATCCGGCACACCGGGTACAGGCAAAGAGAAATCGGTAGTAGGAGCCCCAAAGTCATGCAATCCCATTTGACTGAAAGAGATTGATGCTGAAATGGATCCTCCGGCTGAAGCAGTTACGGTTCCTTCGCGTCCTTCAGGACGGTCAACATCGGCTACGTAAACAAACAAGGTATCTCCCTTCCTTTCTGCGGTAAGCCAGTCTCCCGCCTCTTCTGAAACAATAGGATTCCATGAAGGCGTATTGGTGTTAACCAGTAATTTAACTGGATCAACGTCCCTGGGATAGACCAGCATGGACGGATTGGGATCTCCGTAAAATTCCAGGAAATAATTCAATCCGGCTTCATCTGTTTGTTCTACTTCAAGAAATTTTTCAAGACCGGAAACAGAAGTAACGGAAAAAAGAGCTATTCTGGGCCAGACATCAGGCATTGGGGTGACCGTTACTGTAATTTGTGTTTCTCCCGGAGTGCCTTTGTCCGGATACACGGTACACCAGTTTTCATTACCGATTTGTTCTATGAACCAACTCTCACTGGACCTGATTGTGACGGTTCTTGTAGTACTTACGGGAGGCATTTTAAGACTTACGGGAGAAACTACAAGATATCCGGTTTGATCCGAACGGTTGCAGGAAGCGAACAGGGTTATACTCAAAACTGCGATAAGCAGTGTGCTTTTGATGTTGGATGTCTTCATTTGTTGATGGGTGTTTAGAGGGGATAAAGTAAAACATTTTTCACGACACGGCAAAACATCTTCTAAATGCTTACCTTTGCAGCAACAATTCCGGATGGATATGCCTGTTGTTACCGTAACAAGTGATTGGAATAAACGAGACTTTTATGCCGGAGCCCTGGAGGGAGGTTTACTGGGACTGGCCCCCCTGTTTGAAGTGACCCATCACATAAATCCCTTTGATGTGAGAATGGGGGTTTTTGTCTTGCGTCAGGTTTATTCAAGGTATCCTACAGGCAGTATACACATACTGGCGGTACAGGCTCAGGCTTCGGATCAATTGCCCATGTCCGTGGCATATTATGACCAACATTATTTTATCACTGTAAATGACGGTCGTTTTTCCCTTCTCTTTGACAGTGAACCGGAATGGATCCGTGCCGTGTATACAGCACCCGGAACTTTTTCTGAAATGGATGCATATATAAAAGCGGTACGGGCCATTGTGGAAAACAAGCTGGAAGATCTCACGTTACCGGCCGTAATGAAAACGGAAGTCAGGCCATCGGCTGTTGCCGAAAAGGATTATATAATGGGACAGGTTATATATATTGATTCTTATGGGAATGCCATAACAAACATATCCCGGTCCCTGTTCCAAAAAGTGGGTTCCGGGAGAAAATATTGCATTTACCTTCAGGGCCCGTATACGAAAATTGAAAAAATATCTGAAGGATATTCAGGTGTGCGGCCGGGCGAACTGCTTGCCTTGTTCAACAGTGCCGGATTGCTGGAATTGGCTGTTTTTTTAGGGAATTTATCATCCCTGGAAAACATAGGCCTGTATGATGAAATTCAAATACAATTTAATAAATGAATACGAACAGAGAAGAAGTTTTAAACCGGTTCGGGAAACTCCTGGATATTATGGACCGGTTGCGGGAAGAATGTCCGTGGGACAGGGAGCAGACGTTGGAAACCCTACGTACACTTACGATAGAAGAAACCTATGAACTAAGCGAAGCCATCCTGAAAAATGATTTGCAGGAAATCTCCAAAGAATTGGGAGACATTCTCTTACATATTGTTTTTTATGCAAAAATCGGGCAGGAACAAGAGGTGTTTGATATGGGGGATGTTATTTCACAACTTTCTGATAAACTGATATACCGTCACCCCCATGTTTTCGGAGACGTGAAAGCCGGAAATGCAGATAAAGTCATTCAGAATTGGGAACATTTAAAAACCAGGGAAAAAAACGGCAATAAATCGGTTCTTTCCGGGGTCCCCTCCGGTTTGCCCGCCCTTATTAAATCTTTCAGGATACAGGACAAGGCCAGGGCAATGGGTTTTGATTGGGAAGAAAGAGAGCAGGTTTGGGATAAAGTATACGAAGAAATTTCTGAATTCCGCACGGAATGGAAAAACGGAGATCAGGACAGGATGGAAGCAGAGTTCGGAGACCTTTTGTTTGCCTTGGTAAATGCCGCCCGTCTGTATGGTATTAATCCCGAAAATGCCCTGGAACGCACCAATAAAACATTCATATCCCGTTTCAACTACCTGGAAGATAAAACAATAAAGCAGGGCCGCTCTCTGAAAGAAATGACATTAAAGC
>JBAZMG010000092.1:0-2619 GCA_041649895.1 Minisyncoccota bacterium
TTGTGCAACAACAAGTTTTGAAAAGAACAAGGTGAAAAATGCCAATAAGATTGTTTTTGTTTTCATTGTTTAAGTTGTTCTATTAAATCTAAAGTTCCGTTAATAATGGCTCTTTCTGCAAACCCGGGCTTGCATCTGGAAGACAGGACTTCGAAAGTTTGATAGCCGAAAGCGGCATCGTTGGGGATGTAACCGGAATTTGAACTGCCATTGGTCACAGAAACCACCATGGTGCGGGCAAACGGTGATTCCTTTTTTAGTTGCATGGCGATTGGGCTAAAAACTTCGGCGTTGATAGATCCAATAGCAATGTCGTTTAACAACAACACGCCCAACCTTATTTTGACCGAATCGCCGTCGACGTAAGTTCCCGCATTACCTGCTCTGCCAGTATTGGTCCGGTTTCGTCCGGGTATGTCTACTGTTTTTTGAGCGGCGGCAATGGCAGCCGTTGTTTCAGGGCGTTCAATGTTCCTCATAACGTGTTTCACTTCTTCACCTAACATAACTCCCATAGCGTTGGTTATTTCTTTTTGCTGGTTCATTAACCGTTTCACTTCAGGGTCGTTTCTGTCTAATCCGGCACCTCCGGGAGGCATGGCATTGCTGATGTCTTCACCCCTTTTGGCGTAGTCTTTTATGCGAATGTCTCGTAAATCAAATGTCTGTTGAAAATAAATTGGATTTTGATCTCCTTCACAACCGGTTGACCATAAAGCAACTATTTTATTGTCGTATGAGTTTTCTATATACCTCGAAGCAGCACCCGGCGCATCGCCGCTAACCATATCCAGCTGACCGGTTAATACCGCGTGCATCGCATAGTTATAATAGACGGCAATGGGTGTTCCGTCCAGTGCTTCAAAAGAAAGTACGGCGACCGTCTTATCTGATGGGCCATCATAATTTGGGCCTTCCCACCATCCCCGAGTTTTTGGGTCAATGATATTTCTGTTAACATTGATGTACGAAACCCCGGTACCAAAACCCATACGTGCGGGTTGCATGGCTAATTTAGCTTGCTTAACGGATTCAACTATTTTCTGTTCAAGTTGCACTCCGCCCATAGTAAATGGAACACTGTGCGTATGGGTTGCGGTTAGCAGAATATTCTTGGCAGGGATGCCCAATTCTTTTTCCAGCTGTTGCGTGACGGATGACCAATTATTATCGCGTAGCATTCCTACTTCTACCGAGATAAGAGCAGCGCAGGTTTGCCCGTTATCAATGACAATAGCTCTGGTATAAATGCTGTCGTTAATGCCCAGGTAGTTTTTTGGAAGGGTTTCCTGGCTGGGCGTGATGGATATTTTCGCGGCGCCGACTTGAATTGGCAAAGCTTGCTTATTTTGAGCTATACAAGTCAGTGCGCTAAATTGAATGACGGCTAAGAAAAAAGTAAATAATTTCATCAATAATTCGTTAATAAAAAATCCGGTTATTTTTATGAAAATCAGGCGATTTACCCAGTAGTGTCTCTGTCACGCTGCCTTGTTGCTCAATACTGCAACGGCGGATCAATTCTTAAAACAGGTATTGGGCAAATTCTGAGAGATAGTGCCGCCAATTCTTCCAAACGTGGCCACAGTCTGATTCTACGTAGGTATATTTATATCCTTTTTCGTCAAGTTTTGCACGGTAAGCCTTATTTGCTTCATAAAGAAAATCTTCATTACCTATTGCAATCCAATAGAAGGGCTTGTATGAAAATAATTGTTCAAGTTTCTTGTCAAAATCTTTAGTCATTTCTGTAGCTCTCGGATTGTCATTCGAATATGAACTGACAGCTGCTGAGAGAAGACCTATATAACCGAACTTGTCAGGATAATTGGTTGAAATAACAGCAGTATGTCCGCCGCCCATTGAAAGGCCGCAAATAGCTCTATGTTCACGGTCAGGAATAGTGCGATATGTCTTATCTATGAAATTAACAACATCCATAAATGTTGCCTCGTACGAATTAGGTGCTGTCCTGACGGCATTCCGGCTTGTCTTTGCATCGGCATATCCAAAACTGTTTTCGCCAGGAGCTGCAGTCATACCTACGTGACCGTTAGGCATAACAACTATCATAGGCTGCGCCTTGCCGGCAGCAATCAGGTTATCCATAATCTGTGATGCACGACCGAGATTTAGCCATTCGTTTTCATCTCCACCACCACCGTGAAGCAGATAAAGGACAGGATACTTCTTGCCGGCATTTTGCTCATAGCCGTAAGGAGTATAGACGCTCATCCTTCTGTCAAATCCAAGAGAGGACGGATACCAGATCTTTGATACAGTTCCGTGAGGAACGTCCTGAACCATTGTCAGATCTCCAACTTCTCCCGGAACAACAAATACATTGCGGAGTACTTCGCCGTCACGGATTGTGTATGGCGCAGTGGCATCAATTGTGAAGTTTCCGTCAATAAGGAACTCATAACGGTAAAGTTCGCTTTTTGTTGGAACTGTTGTATAGGACCAGAGACCCTCGCCATCCTTTTCCATTTTAGCGATTCCCTCGCCGAAGGTACCGTTCTTCAACTGGAAAAAGTTACCGCAAACTTGAACCGACTTTGCATTTGGAGCAGAATATTTGAATGTAATGGTATTGTCTTTGTTGACAGTCACTGTCTT
>JBAZMG010000093.1:0-2585 GCA_041649895.1 Minisyncoccota bacterium
TGTTTGGCCGGAACATATGCCAGATTCTTCTGGTACATGCCAGTGCTCTGAACTCGGATTATATCGGGTCCCTTATCGATATGCTGGGTAACCGCCAATATACTTTTGTGAGTATTTCAGAGGCACTTACAGACCCTGCCTATCTTACCCCGGTCTCGGTGTATGGAAACTGGGGCATATCGTGGATTGACAAATGGGCCTTGTCGCAAGGTAAAAAAGGTGATTTTTCCCGGAATGATCCCAAAACACCTGACTACATCCGGAGGTTGGCCGAATAAACATAGAATAATCTGGGATATAAGTGCGCCACTTTTCCAAACGAATTTGCGACCACAAGACTAACAGTATTTTACGATTTTGCCGTTAACTTTGGTGCACTAATTTCCCATCTTCCTATGCCGCCTGGCAGCACCCTCATCTGCAAATTACGGTCAACCCCGCATAGAACATCCGGGAGGCGTTTCCCGTTCTGAATAGCTTGTGCCTATTGGAACACTTCGTACTTTTGATCGTTCATTCCGCGGCTTTGAATATCCACACTGTCCTTACTTACTGTAATGTACATGTAGTGAAAGATCTCACCGGGCATTGAGGGATCTGCATCACCCCCCGAGGTCCCAAGCACAAAACAATCGTTTCCGTCAATAAATGTATGGGAAAAAACATGCTCATGCCCGGAAAAAATATAATATTTGCGACCTTCAAGGATATTAAATATCCGGTCAAATCCGGTTTCCTTAGGATTCCTCCATACGGGTGTATGCATAAAAATGAAGAGCCGGTGAGGATTCTTATTCTTTAGTACGTTTGCAAAATATTCAGCCTGACGTGCAGATACCCGACCTCTCTTTTCCGGAAGATCCGTTCCAAGTACCCAAAACATATCGTCATTTACTTCAAATGAATAATAAAGTTCTTCGTAACGATTTATCCATTCTCCCAGAACGGTTCCTGTACTGACATCGTGGTTACCGGGGGCAGGGTAAAACGGGACTTTACTGTCTCTCATAAGATATTCAAAATCCTCCCACTGTTTGCGAACTTTTTTTGGATTATTAGTATAACCGGCAACAATATCTCCCGTACACATAATAAATTCAGGCTGTTTTTCCAGAAGACGGTGCAACAGTATGGAATAGACGCCTTTATGTTCGTCTCCATAACGGTCTGCCATGATCCCGAACGAATAGGTCTCACCTTTTATTCCGGGAGCCGGCGGAATTTGCCCGTACATATTAATACTGCACAAAACCAGCAAAAGGGCAAAACAAATCTTTTTCATCTTGTTAAATCTATTTTTTCAAACTTAAGAAAACTCCTGTACGTATCTTCTGTCCGGGAAGTCACTTCAACACTATAACCCAGCTCATTATACCCTTCCTTTGTGTAGTTCACATTACTGTTTGCCAGTCTTATGGAATATAACGGATTTCCGTATAATCTGCTCTCCGGATCGGGCAGATGCAGGTATAGATTGTATTGCCCGTCCGGCATACCGGATGGGATACCTACACTATAGGAAAAAACAATATCTTCATTCGGGAACCAGAACCTGGGGTCTTCCGGAAGCATCACTTTGTACGCCGCTCCGCCGTCTTTTTTCACCATGACCAACTCAACCAGGCGGGGATTAAAGGGCGAGGCAAATCCCCTGTTTATCAATTTCATGCTAAAATTAAACGCACCTCCCGGATTAATCGTTTTCTGATAGACGCCTTCCAGTAATTCCAGCCGGTAGCCGAGCCGCCGGGAAATCTGGTCAAGACAACCGTTATTGGTCGGGTTCAGATAAGAACAATGTATCCGTTCCAATTCTTCGAGCATTTTTTGGCACTCAGCCTGTGTCCCGTTCCCGGGGTTGCAGGTTGCCCCTCCCACAGGAGTGTACTGGCATTCTACGGCCAGATAACTGTCATTGGGGTTGGCAATAGCAAAGAAACATTCTTTGTAATGCCCTACCCTGGCAACAGGTTTGGCCGAGAAAGCTTCCTCCAGGGTCAGGGGTGTAATCCGGTCGAAAACATGCTGCTTGGTCAAGAAAGAGGATACCTGAATAAAACGGGAGGCAGGCAGTATATCCAGCAATTTGAGCAGTACCTGCCGCATATTTTCATTTTGTGCAAGATGATTAGATGAGTAATGCACCAGAGCAATGACATCGCAATGCTCCTTTAGGAGGGGAGCCAGGCCGTCCATATGCAAAAGTACAATCTCAGGCTGCGCCTCTTCAACGGATGTATCGGTTGTGTAAGCGAAATTCAGAACGGCCTTCATACCGTGCTGTCTGAGCAAGTCAAGATCGTTAGAGATAGAATCGGGCAATTTCCCGATATTATACCGGAGCCATACCATAGACCGGTTATGTGCCCTGGAATCTTCCAGTACTTCTGCCGTCAGGGGACCGGTACCGTTCCCGGGCATATGAATTAATCCCCTTTCGGGATTAATAAAGTCTTCCGCAGAAGGTAAATACCTGACAGTATCTTTTACCTGTGCTGTAAGGCCGACTGCAGTAAACAGCAAAGAACCAGATTTTAGCATTATCTTACGATTTCCTTCAAATGCGTTGAGCGAAAGAAGGGATA
>JBAZMG010000094.1:0-2506 GCA_041649895.1 Minisyncoccota bacterium
AGTCCCCCAGACCATGCCACCGAAGATAAGGCCAAGCACTAAAATGATAACCGCAACTATAATTCCCTTTTTCATGTTAGACCTCCTTTTTCCTTTCTCTATTTTTTACGCGGGCCAACTAAGCAATCTTTTTGATATTCTATTCAATCCTCCATAATACCTCCTAATTTTAAACGAACATTTAACTAGAATATAATATCATTAAAGATTAAAAATGTCAAGCTATGAAAATTCGCCTTTTCGAGGCGAATTTTCTAGGCGTTGTGCTTGATTTCGATGACGTCGCCGTCCTGCACCACGTACTCTTTTCCTTCGGTGCGAATAAGCCCCTTTTCTCGGGCTTTCACAAACCCACCGGCCTCAAGAAGCGTCTGCCAGTTGATGACGTCGGCTTTAATAAAATGCGATTCGAAATCAGTATGGATGACTCCCCCGGCTTGCGGAGCTAAAGATCCTCTTTTGAGCGTCCAGGCTCTGGTTTCATCGGGACCGGTTGTCAAAAAAGTGATCAACCCCAAGATTTCATAGGTTTTCTTGATTAAAAGTCCCATTTCTGATTCTTCGGGCAAACCCAAGGCAATTCTTTCTTCTCGATTAAGATCGGTGGCCCCGAACTCGGTTAGAACGTCCACGATTAAAAATTGCCAATTATTTTTTTTGAATTCTTCGATAACACTTTGAGACACTTCTTCGTCACGGCCGTTGAGCAAATAAAACCTGGGCTTCATCGTCAATAACTGGTATTGATCGATGATTTTTTTATCTTCCGCGCCGAAACTCTGCTCAACGAGAATTTTGCCCTGGTCTAAAAATCCTTTGACTTTCTCCAAAACCTCGTATTCCTTGATGCATTCCTTCTTCCCCGCCCTAACGTCGCCGGCCAAGCCGTGCATTCTTTTTTCCACGGTTTCTGAATCTTTTAAAATTAGTTCCGTGTCCAGGATTTCTTTTTCAGCAACGGGATCCACGTCTTGGCGGGTGTTAATAATCTCTTTTTCCAAAAACGTGCGCAAAACGTAAACGATCGCGTCGGTTTCCCTGATGTTAGCCAGAAATTTATTGCCCAGACCCTCGCCTTTATTAGCGCCCTTGACCAAACCTGCGATATCGTGAAACTCAACCGTGCTGTAAATCTTTTTTAATGATTTAGTCAGTTCCGCCAGTTTATCCACTCTTTCGTCGGGTACGGCGACAACGCCCACATTTGGATCAATGGTGCAAAAAGGGTAATTGGCGATATTAACCTGGATTTTGGTGATAGTTTGAAATAATGTGGACTTCCCCACATTGGGCAGACCCACAATTCCGATTGATAATGGCATATGTTTTATTCTACTGTGTCCGTCCGAAGCCCGCAAGCGCAGGAAGACCAACAAACCGCCTGATTGACGATCTATTAGGTTTACGCTACAGGGGCTAGCGGAGGATGTTAGAACCGTATTTGAGGAATTGAATTATTCTAAATTAAAATTCCAATTCCTTCAAAACTTCCCTTAAGTCAGAGATTATATGGTCGGTTTCTGTTTTTGAACCTTTATCAATCTTTTGGTCAGTGAGGAGATAAGTTGTTGCACCGCAACTTTTACCGGCTCTCATATCGTTTTCCTTGTCACCGACCATAATAATTTTCCCGTAATTCTTGCCCTTCAGAAAATTAGTTAACGCTTCGGATTTTACGTTATGAATTTCGTTATTTATGCGAGAATTACGATGAGTGTCCACTCCGATTATTTCATTAAAGTAATGTGTCAAATCTAGCAAATCAGTAAACATTCGGATCTGTTCTAATCGAGTATTGGATAAAAGGATATTTTGGTGCCCTTCATTTTGTATTTGTTGCAAAACCTCTTCAGCAAAGTCTCTTACCTTAATATAATTTTTTATATTGTTCCAACTTTGCTGCTGAAGCGACAAAACCTTATCTACCATGCTCTGCCATAATTGCTGATTTCCCTCCGCTACCGCTAATTTGAAATAGTCAAACCAACTTAGGCCATACCAATCAATAGCTTCTTGTACAGTAATTTCTTTGTTTGTCCCAAAATCTTTTAATACCAAATTAACGAGTTCTTGAACCGCATATACGTTTCCCTTTTCCAGCGTTCCATGAAAATCCCAAACAAATAAAATCTCATTTTTCATATACTTTATCCTATCAAAAAACCGCCTCCTTGGCGATTTTTTACCGACCCGCTTTTTCTTCCCGAGCCGCCCGCTTAGCGCTGATTTCGTCCAAATATAATTTTCTGATGCGAATATTCTTAGGAGTCACTTCCACCAGCTCGTCGTCTTTGATGTATTCAAGGGCCTGTTCCAACCCCATGGTTTTGGGTTCTGAAAGAAGTTCGTCGTGCGCATCGCCTTTATTGCGATTATTGGTAAGATGTTTCGTTTTACAGACGTTCACCCGAATGTCTTCGTTTCGGGAGTTTTGCCCTACGACTTGACCTAAATAAACCTTGACCCCCGCTCCAAAAAACAAGATTCCTCTGCCTTGAACATTGCT
>JBAZMG010000095.1:0-2500 GCA_041649895.1 Minisyncoccota bacterium
TGGCGGTGAAGGAATAAACGAAAATGTAGCTGACGCCAAAGCCACAACCAGTTATCAAACCTATGGGGTGTTGTATAACTGGACGGCGGCACAATCGGCGTGTCCGGAAGACTGGCATTTACCCAGTGATGATGAGTGGAAAGCATTGGAGATGTACCTTGGAATAAGTCAAGAACAAGCAGATGGCATTGGGGAGCGGGGTACAGACCAAGGGGGTAAGCTGAAAGAAGCAGGAGCCTCTCATTGGTTCAACCCGAATACCGGATCAACCAACGAAAGTGGTTTTACAGCCCTTCCGGGTGATTGCCGCCATACCGATGGGACCATCCTGGATGTTGGTTCCAACGGCTACTGGTGGAGTTCTACGAAGCTCGGAACAAAAACAGCCTGGTGCCGCGGCCTGGAATACTATGACAGCAACGTTAACAGGACCGTCTACAAACAGGAATTCGGGTTTTCTGTTCGTTGTTTACGGGATGATGATTGATTTTTTGGATTAGAGAAGACGTTATTGTCCTGTGAGGCAACTGTCTAAAATGATGTGTAAAAGACAATAGGTTTAATTATCGTTTAGATAATTTAGTGGATAAAGCCGGGAAACCCGACATGGCCAGCATTGCTCACCGCAGGGATACGAAACGGAGCATTTCCGTTCAGAGTGATTCTGATAGATGCGCCGCCTCGGCATAGACAGTGCTACCGACCTGCCTGACGTCCACTTCCCGATGCGGGTTCCCTTCATACAGGTATTCATCGGGGATTCCATTCGGAAAGGCCGCACAGAATAAGTCCCATTCACAGAAGTGCTTACATGTATCACAATCACAATGGAGAGAATACACACGACGCCTATCGTCAAGTGTGAGTCCGCTCTCATATTCACTTCTGTTCTTAAAAATTCTTTCAGCCATAATGATTTCGTTTTCGGTACAAAGAAACTGTTTTATCGGCTATCGCTTGATATTCATTTTTGTTGGTGGTGTCATTGTGTTGGTGGTGCAAATATATAGAGAAAGCAGGACAAAGAGCTTTCATCGCTTTGTCTTCTGCATCCGGCGATGGAGTCTATCCGTTTCATTTGGTGTTGAACCATGCGCCGCTGCGAAGCAGCGTGGTACGATTCCGCTCTACTCTTGCCGCAGGCGGAGCCTGCCGGCAGGAGGGTTTAAGGGGGCTGCACTTTGGGCGGAGCGGGCGGAGTTGCGGAGCAATTCCGGATTGGCGGTTGTCGGGGCGTGGGTTCCTGCCCGGGAGCGGAGCGGAGGGCAGGTGGAGATGGGCGGACGTGAGGGAGCGACCGCCAGGGTCAGCCGGAGGCTGTGGAATGGGTGCGGCCCGGCCGCGCCGCCAAATGTTGAGGGCAGAGCGAAGCGGAGCCCGAACGACTGAGGGAGCCGGGTGGAAATGGCGCGCGCCCGGGGGAAGGTTCGGGGAAGGGATGGTTGGTATATGCTTTCTGCTTTTGATAGATATGGTCCCGGTCCCGGCGTGGGTTCATTTACGCCGGCGAGTGAGCGCAGCGAACACCGCGGGATATGGGTGGGAGGCGAACTGGTGCCCGTTTACAGTTCGCCGGGTGGGGATAAGGATCATGAGCGGAGCGAATACCGCTGAGTACTGGAGCGTCAAGAGTTTGTGGCCGGAGTGGAGCGTCAGTGGAATGGAGGACGACAATCTCTTAGCGGAAGTAAACACAAGGTCAGTGATTCGAGTGGAGCGGAGCTTGCGGAGCGGAAAGAGAATGACTGGTGCCTCGGTATTAAGTAAGGGCCCTTTTTCAAATAGCTGTTTACAATTCGCTTACAGAAATCATATTCATTTCAACCAGAATCAAAGAATAACCAACGTAATTCGGGAATTTTGCACTCTGATTCAGGACGTTAAAGTAAAGATAGGCAGCGTAGTTAATCCTGGAATTGAATAATAATGATTAATTTAGAGGCAGACTTTCTCCGGGAATAGATCCGCATAGGCGGATTTAGTTCAACATAAGGTATACTGCATGCGGGTTTCAGAGATTTGCGAGCGTTTGTATATCCTAAAAAAGTTCTGTGTAAACTGATAGGAAATCGTCCGCAATCGGCAACGTTTCAAACTGCTGGGCAAGTCCCGGATCCTGATATCCTGTTGAGAAAAAGCCCACATTTTAGTAAAGAATGAAAATATTTTCAATTTTATCATAATGTTAACAATCAATGCTCCGAAATAAAGCCTGGATTTCAACTGAAAAACTGGGTGGCGATGCTCCGAATTACGTAACCGGCTAATTGATCACCAAACGTGAAGAAGAACCATTTTTAGATGCTGGCTACAGTATGATTTTCAAAGTCAGAATATTATTGTTTGTTTATTTTAATGTATATTTGCGGTAATAATTACCGCTATGGCAACAAAAATTAAACAAATTCTTCAGAAGGTACCACGTAATGCTGTGTTATTTTCTTCCTGGCTTTCAAAAAACGGAATAGACAGGAAGGAGCAAACTTCCTATGTGCGCAGT